>JAFPGC010000050.1 GCA_017423025.1 Bacteroidales bacterium | reverse complement strand
CGCCGGATATGCTGTATTACAATAACTTTCTCATCAACACCCTGGGCACCATCGAGAGCCTGGGTTCCGTCCAGAGTTCCTTCGTGATGAATGAAATCAAAAACAGCTGCGGATTGCCGCTGTAAACCGGTATTTTTAGCTATCTTGGATACGTACCCGATCGCGGCCTCTTCACTTGAGAGATACTACTACACAGATGGCCATCAGCCGGATCAGGAATAACCGGTCAAGACTTGCCTTTGGCGGGCGATGCCGCAGGCTGCTTCGTGGCCGTATAGCCCAGCTTTTCTATCGTTTCCACAAAAGTCTTCTCCTGCACTTTAGCGGGATCGTACTTGATGGTAACGGTCTTGTCCTTGAGGGTAACCTTGCAATCCTCTACGCCCTTCAGGAAAGAAAGCTTGTCCGTGAGCTTGTTCACGCAATTCTGGCAGTGCATGTTGACCACATAGGTAACCGTTTCCGTCTTGGGTTTGGGTTTGGCCGCCAAGGCGGAAAAAGCGGCCACGCTGATTAGCGTAAAGAAGAGAGCAAATACGAACTTTTTCATAAGATATACCTGTTATTTCCAAACAGTTACACGAAAACCAGCATAGAATTTGGCCCCCATCAGCGGCCCCCAGACCGAGGCGGCGTCAAACGTCTCGGAGAAAGGATGGTCCGGGTCGATGACGGGAAGCATCTGCATGGATCCGGTGAGATTCTCTCCCCCGATATAGATATCAAAGCCGCGGAACCGGCGGGTGATTTGCGCATAGAGCAGCGGATAGACCGGCGTGCGGCCGTTCGGATAAAGCAGCTCCCCGTCGTGTCTGAGGTCCTTCATGAAATCATACACGCGGGACGATCCGTTCAGGGAGGCCGTCACATCGAAAATCCATCGGTTTGCCCGGGTTTTGTACTGTGCGTTGAGAACCGCCTTGAGACGGGGCGTCAGCGGCAGTTCCCGGACAAGTCCCGACGGCTGCCAGGCGCGGGCGTCGGTAAAGCGGCCCGTGAGGGTCAATGAAAGCCGGTCGACCGGCTCGATGCTGAAATCGACCTGCACGTTCTGGGACCAGGCATCCTGTCCGGCCAAGGAATAGAGTGAGATGACCTCTGCCGATTCCCGGTCGGCAAAGAGGGCGGACGCGAAGCGTGTCTGGAAGTAGTCCACGCTCAGGTAAGCGCTGTCATTGAAATAGAACGTAGCATTCCCGCCAAAGGTCCAGGCATCCTCCAACATCCGTCTTGAAAGGTCGCCCAGGATCCTTTTCCCGGTTGACAGGATGCCGATATGGTCCGGGACCGGATGGCTGAAACGGATCCCGCGCCCTCCGTTCAGGCGGAAGACGAGCGGGTCCGTCGGCTGGTATTTGACCGTCACACGCGGAACCGGATAAAAACCCCGTTCCGGAATGATGGTGCCGCTTAAACCCGCGATGACCGACAATACCTCTCCGTGGCGGTACGTATACTCCGCATAGGGCGCCACTTGCATCAACTTCTGCCGGACGTCATGCAGTTCCTGTCCGCTTCCCAAGATATCCTCTTGCAGAAGGTCGAGGGTGGCGTTGACACCGGCCGTCAAGTCATGGCTGTCGGAGATGGCGTTATGATAGATCAGGTTGACGAAAACGCTGTGCTGCCGGGCACCATACCCGTTCCGGCCGATAAAGGCCCCGGTACGCTGGAGGGTATAATCGGCCACCAGGGCCATGCTGGCGGAACCGTCATCACGCAGGGACCGGCCCACTTTCAAATAGGCATTGGCCAGGTCATTGGTGATATCCGATTTCCAGGGGCCGTCCATCTGACCGCCCTTGCGCAGGTCGTGGACATAGCGGAAGCCCCAGCGTACCTGGACATCCGGAGAATACCACAGCCATCGGTTCGCCGCATTGACCTGCAGGAGCGAAGGTTCATCGGCAAATCCGTCCCCATTCATGTCATAGGTGCGGAAATTGCCGTCCACATGGCCCATCAGGACCGTGTACAGGTTGTCCGTCACCTGGAGGGAAGACGTGACATTGAAGTCCGTCTTGGTGTCATTCATGACCGAGGCATTCAGGAAGAGCGGCTTCCCGTCGGTGGGTTTGTGGTGCTCCAGATTGATGGACCCGGTCATGGATTCCGTCCCGTTTACCACGGAGGGGGACCCCTTCCCCACCTGGATGCTCTCCAGCCAGGGGCCTGGCATATAGGACAAGCCGTAGGGCGCTGTGATGCCGCGCATCACGGGCCGGTTCTCATCCAGCATCTGCGTATAGATGCCGGAAAGCCCCAGAAGACGGATCTGACGGGCGCCTGTCGTGGCATCGGCATATCCGACCGTCACGCTGGCGGAATTCTCGAAACTCTCCGCTAAGGTACAGCACGCCATTTTCATAAGTCCGGCCGATGAAATCACCTCCGTCCGGAGTTCCTTCCCTTTGGAAAGGTAATTGGCCTCCGTCCTGCCTGTAAAAACGGCCGCTTCCAGCGAATCGGTCCGGCTCGTCGAATCCACTTGGGCAAATGCGACGGCTCCCTGGATACACAGGAGCCCTGCAAACAACAAATATTTCTTCCGACCCGCCAGACAAAGAGCAATCCAAATATCCAACATCTTTCGCATCAATGAGTTCACTGCAAATTTAATGCCCGAAACCATCGCGACCGGATTGCAAAAAAACCGTACGGGCAAACCGTACGGGATAGGGGATTTCGTTTCTGCACAAAGGGGCGTTCAGCCTTTCAGCTCTTCGATCTGACCAAGCAGGTCGTCCGAGGCGTCCAGGATGTCGCGGCGGTTCTTCAGACCGAGGACCAGGCCGGCGACCAGGCCGATAGCCGAACCGCAGAGGAAGCCGTACAGTTCCGGTCCGCCGAAAAACTACAGCACGAAGATACAAAAAATGCGTATCTTCGTGTTGAAATGACCCAACGATGAATAGAGTACGCATCACCGCTGCGCGCAAGCTCCTGACAGTCTTTACATTAGCCCTCTCTATCAGCGCCTGTCACCCTCAGGCGGAGCGCCTCTGGACGGGCGACTTGCTGTTTGTGGGCTCGTCGGAAGGGGCCGGGTCCATGGACGAGGCCATCGTCGCTGCCACGGGAAACCTGACGCACGTCGCCATCGTCCAGGTCGACAAGGCCGGAACCCCCTGGGTCATCGACGCGACACCCAAAAGAGGCGTGAGCCGATACCCGCTGGACTCCCTGGTCCAGGCGAACTCCGGGGCGGCCTTTTTCGTAAAACGGCTCAAGGACACCACCGGCGTATCCCATTTTGTTGAAAACGCCCTCCGGTATATCGGGGCCCCCTATGACCTGACCTTCCTGCCCGACAATGACGCCTTTTATTGTTCGGAACTGGTCCGCGACGCGTACCGCCGACCGGACGGAAGCTATCTTTTCGACGCCACGCCGATGAACTTCCTCTCCCCGGACGGCTCCCTGCCCGCCTATTGGGAAGAGCTGTTCGAGCGCCTGGACATGCCCGTACCGCAGGATGTCCCGGGAACGAACCCCCAGGACATGTCCCTATCGCCCCTCCTCATGGACGTCCCAATCCCGATTCCGGAAACCTAATACTGCGAAAACAGCGCTGTCGGCCATCTGTCTGATTATCAGATGCCCGGTCTTGGCCGGGCATGACGGTTAAATTCGAATTTCTCGGCCTGATTCAGTTTATAGGGTTTCGAGCCCGATGAAGTGCCGGATGCCCGGTGTCTGGCAGTCGCGGTGGCCTTTGTTGATGCGGATGAGGGTTACATCCTGATAAGAGGCTGCCATCCGCTCGAAGGGGAAACGGATGATGGTAGGTGTGTTGTAGCCCACACCGTATTCCAGCAATGCCAGTTTCCCTTTCCCTAAGGTTTTCTCCAGAAACGCATAGTATCGTTCAGCCTGATGATGCCAGCGGTTGTCTTCCACGAAGTACTGGTCCTTGCGGACATTGATTTCCATCGGCCCGCCGCATACAGGGCATCGGGGTACCAGCGCTGAAGGAATGCGGCAGTCTTTCTGCTCTGCGACCATCTGTTTCACAAGCGATTCGTTGCTGTACCTTTTGGGATGACAGGCCGTTGCACACTGCATAAGGCCATAATCGCCCTGCACCTCAAAGACCTTGTCCGGGTCATAACCGGCCTTGACAAACTGGCCATCGACATTGGTGGTAATCACAAAGTATTCCTTGCCCTGGACGAGTTCCAACAGATGCCTGTACAGCGGTTTCGCTTCAGGAGCGAAGCGGGCATAGTCAATGTGCCGGGACCAGTAGGCCCATTTCTCCTCCTCGCTCCGGAATGGATAGAACGAGGATGTGTATAGATCCGTGAAGCCGTAACGCGCAATCATATCGGCAAAAGCCTTCTCAAAGTCAGGCCCGCCATAGTGAATGCCGGCCGCCGTTGACAAACCGGCTCCTGCACCGATGAGGACGGCATCTGCCTGGGCTATGGCGGCCTCAGTCTTTTGCAAGGGCGTTTTGATAAAGTTCATGGTCGATGTCTTTGAAGGTATTGAAGATGACCGTTTTGACGGACGATTCCGGGTGGCTGGCCATCCAGGAACGAACGGTGGAAACGGCAATATCGCAGGCCCGGTCATTGGGAAAACGGAATTCTCCGGTGGAGATGCAGCAGAAGGCGATGGACTCAAGACCATGCCTGTCGGCAAGATCCAGGCAGGATGTGTAGCAGGAGGCGAGCTGCGCTTCTTGCTGGCGGAGCGGCAGGGGAGTTGTGACGATGGGGCCTACTGTGTGAATGACATATTTTGCCGGAAGGTTGAATCCTGGCGTTATCCGTGCGCTGCCCGTGGGCTCATCCGATCCCTTCATCATCTCCGCGCAAGCCAACCTGAGCTGCACACCTGCCGCAGAATGGATGGCATTGTCAATGCAGCGGTGAAGGGGCACAAAACAGCCCAGCATCTGTGAATTGGCGGCATTTACGATAGCATCCACCTTCAGGCGCGTGATGTCACCTTGCCATTCGCAAAGAGATTGACCTGCAAGCTCCACCACGCCTTTCTCCGCCAGCAGCGCCTGTAACTCTTCGTCCTGCACCCGCAGGAACTCCTCTGATATAGGCATCGGCGACCGCACGCTCATCAGTGCCCGGAAAAAATCCCTACGCTCCTGCAGAGAGTCGGGAACAGGCGTCTGCCGATACCTGGGATTTTCATCCAGCAGGTATCGGCAAAGCCATTCAAGACGATTATATTCAGAATCCGAATTTACCATTGGCATTCAGTCGTTTGTCTTCCGGGAGTATGGACTCGATGGTGTCCCAATGCTCGGCAATCTTGCCATTCTCGATGCGGAAGAGGTCGTAGTAGGAGGTGTGTACGCCGCCCAGGAAGCCTTCGCTTACGGTGAGGACGAAATTGCCTTTGCCAAGCACCTTGTGGAGCGTGTCGTACTTCATCTCGATGCCCTTCTCAGCCATTGCTGCAAGAGCCGCGCCAAGACCGTCCAGACCATCGGCGATGCCGGGGTTGTGCTGGATGTAGTTGTTGCCGTCATAGTAAGAGGCAATCTTTTCCGGATGCTGGCCCATCAGCACATCCTTTACAAAGCTCTCGGCCAGGGCCTTGTTTTCGGCGGTCTTATCCAGGTCTTTGATTTCGGTGGTGCCGTCCAGCATCGTGTGACCGGAAGGATTGGTCGTTTTGGGCGTCTCCTGCAGGTTGTCCCAGTGCTCCACGATTTTTCCGTCCTCGAAACGGAAGATGTCAAAGCCAATCTTGGGGCCGAAGAAGTTGTAGTCGGTATGAGCGACTACGAAGTTGCCATCCTGGAATACGCGCACGGTGTCCACCTTTGCGGCTTCTGGAAAGTTCTTGAGGGCAGCAAGGGCTGCGCCGAATCCGGCAAGTCCGTCGGCTACGCCCAGATTGTGCTGGGTATAGCGGTTGGCGTTAATGTAAGCGATGGGCTCGGTTGCCCCGGTTTCGATGGATTTGAGTTCCTCGACTACCATTCTTTCAAAATCAGTGTGTGCCATAATGCTATTGTGTTTAATTGTTTTGTTCTGATTGACGATGCAAAGGTATGGCTTTACTGAATATTTGTCAAGTAGATACTTTTTTGTAAGTATATAGTTTTTTCGTAAGAAATGGGAAGAGATGTAATGTGCCTAATATTTATAGTGTTATATTTTTTTTAAAATTAATTATGCGGGCTCTTTTCATATGCTTACTATTGGAAAGTTAGAAGAACTTCCGTACCTTTGCAGCATCAAATTGCGTATTATGAAAGAAGTCAATACCGCTTATCTTACCTGTCCCATCCGGAACGTCATTGACCGTTTCGGCGACAAATGGTCCCTGCTGGTCCTGTATCACCTGCATAAGTATGGGACCCTGCGTTTCGGCCAAATCTATAAGGAAATGAGCGATGTATCTGAGAAGATGCTGTCGGCCACCCTCAAGAACCTGGAGCGGGACGGTCTCGTGCACCGAAAGGCCTATCCGGAGATTCCTCCGCGCGTAGAGTATTCCCTAACGCCTCTTGGGGAGTCGTTGATGCCTCACGTGGACAGCCTCATCGGCTGGGCGGTGGAGCACTTCCAGGATGTCACGCACGGTAAAGTATTGGTATAGACGTTTGAGCCATGAAAGAAGCACTGGATTTTCTCAAAGAGAACAGAGAGGTGGCATTTGCCACTATCGGAAATGGACGTCCGCAAATGCGCGTATTCCAGATCATGAAGCAGTCAGAAACTACTCTCTGGTTTGCAACCGGACCGCACAAACGAGTCTATGCGGAACTGCAGGAGAACCCTTCCGTGGAAATTCTTTCCCGGAATGGAAACATCTCCGTACGAGTGAGCGGAGACGCCGTATTCGATGTGCCGGACGATATCTGCAAAGAGATATACGAAACCAATCCGGTCCTGCCAAGACTATATCCGGACTATAAGTCCCTGGCCTATTTCCGTGTAGAGATTGACCGCTTGGATTACTTTGACCTTACTCCCACGCCTCCTGTCCTCCGCCACTATGACCGCGCAACTGGACAGTACGTGGATTTGAATCCTTTTGGAGAGAAGAAAACGAAGGTGTAAATTTCTGTTCGAATTGAAAACACCCCGACAATCGAAGGCTGCTTTTTTGTTGAGTGCTTATTCCTGCGGTGTGTCTCCGCGGTTGCTCTTTTTGAAGCTGTGACGGTCTATTACGGTCACATCTTCCGCAAGCTCCTCCAGGGGTTCTTTGAGCACTTCCGGGTGGGTGTAGTATTTCCTTAGCACGCGAAGGGCCGAGGCGAAGTAGAAGCCATCGCAGAAACGCTCGTCCGTCACAATCTTGAAGGGCAGGCGTTTGCCGGGCACTACTTCCTTACCGGAAACCACAGGAACCATGGCTTCCTTGCCCATGGAGAAGAACATACCGGTGTTGCCGAAGTCGTACACGTGGTGATAGATGGAGGGGCCCTTGATGGACTTCATATTGGTGATGAAGGCTGTGGTATGGAAAGGGCTTACGTCGATGATGGCCTTGGGCAGCAAGCTGTGCTTGTCCAGGAACTTGATGAGGCCAATGAGAAAGGCAATGACGACGTTGGGCGTAAAGGTGATAAGACGCGCAATCTTGTCCGTGCCATTATCGGCCTCCATATGGCTGTTGGCCTCGATGACGGCGTTGATCTTATCCTTTACCTCGGCGATGGTCTCATGGCCGGTGAATTCAAGCTTTACGGTGGTATCGGGAGCGTCGGGGCTCATTCCCTTCCGGACCACGAAAGAAATGTTGATAACATTGCGCTTATAGATACGCCCGTTCATCACAAAACGGTTCAGACGGGGATAATTGGCGATGATGCGCACCAGACCGGCGATGATGATGTGCATATAGTCGTACTCTCCGTTACCCGCGGCCGACTCCTTCTTGATGAATTCGTCAAAGGGTTCGCAGGGAAGGTCCACGGCGATGAGATTCATGGAATCGTGCCGATGGCGCATGATGTGGGGCACAATTCTCTGGATGGGATCGATATCCCTGACTTTTTTTCCGTCTACTCTATATCCGAACATAACGGTTGCTTCTATAAATTAAACGTACAAAGTTAGGGTATTTTTTGTTAATATCCCTCCCCGAGGGTGCATTAGCACTTATTTTCTCTTCAGCGCAGCCTGCACCAGGCCGTTGAACAGCGGATGCGGATTCTCCGGGGTGCTCTTGTATTCGGGATGGAACTGCGTGCCGATGAAGAAGGGATGGGAAGGAAGCTCCACCACTTCCACCAGACCGGTGTCGGGGTTGTGACCCGTGGCCTTGAGGCCGGCCGCTTCAAACTCGGCCAGATACTCGGAGTTGAACTCGTAGCGGTGACGATGGCGTTCGCGGATATCGGTCTTGCCGTAGAGCTTGGCAGCCAGGGTGCCGGGCTCCAGGTGGCAGGCGTAGGCCCCCAGGCGCATGGTTCCGCCCTTCATGGTGGTCTTCTTCTGCTCTTCCATCATGCAGATGACGGGATGAGCGCTATTGGGGTTGACTTCGGCCGATATGGCGTCGGACCAGCCCAGGACGTGGCGGGCGAATTCCACCACGCACATCTGCATGCCCAGGCAGATGCCCAGGAACGGGATGTTGTTCTCGCGGGCATATTGCACGGCGCAGATCTTGCCTTCCAGGCCCCGCTCGCCGAAGCCGGGGGCGACCAGGATGCCCTGGGCGCCCTTGAGCATATCGGCCACATTGTCCGGGGTCACGTGCTCGCTCTGGACGGTGCGCACATTCACCTTGCAGTGGTTGGCGGCGCCGGCGTGCACAAAGGCTTCCTGAATGGATTTGTAAGCGTCCTGCAGTTCTACATATTTACCTACCAGCGTGATGTTCACCTCGTGCTTGGGGTTCTTGAGGCGGCTGAGGAACTCCTTCCATCGGCCCAAATCCGGCTGGTCGAAATTCTCTATCTGGAGCTTGCGCACGGCGAGTTCGTCCAGATGCTCCTCGTGCAGATTCAAGGGCACCTGGTAGATGCTCCAGGCGTCGATGCTCTGGATGACGTGACCGGGCTTCACGTTGCAGAAGAGGGCAATCTTGCGGCGGAGCTCCGGGGAAAGCGGATGCTCTGTGCGGCATACAATCACATCCGGCTTTACACCGCTCTGCTGCAGCATCTGCACGGAGTGCTGCGTAGGCTTGGTCTTGAGCTCCTTGGCAGCGCTGAGGTACGGGATGAGGGTAAGGTGAATGGTCATGCAGTCCTCTTCCGGAAGCTCCCACTGCAGCTGGCGCACGGCTTCAATGAAGGGCTGGGATTCCATATCGCCCACGGTGCCGCCAATCTCGGTGAGGATGACGTCGTAATCGCCGGTCTGGCCCAGCTTGAGCATGCGGCGCTTGATTTCGTCCGTAATATGGGGAATGATCTGCACGGTCTTGCCCAGATAGGCGCCTTCGCGCTCTTTGGTGATGACCGTGTGGTAGATCTTACCGGTGGTCACGTTGTTGGCCTTGGACGTGTACACGCCTAGGAAGCGCTCGTAATGGCCTAAATCCAGGTCGGTCTCTGCGCCGTCTTCCGTGACATAGCACTCGCCATGCTCATAGGGGTTGAGCGTGCCGGGGTCTATATTGATATAGGGATCGAATTTCTGGATGGTGACACGCAGGCCGCGTGCCTGAAGAAGTTTGGCCAGAGAGGCGGCCACAATGCCTTTTCCCAGGGAGGAAGCCACCCCGCCCGTTACAAATACATACTTCGTGTTCATTGTTAAGCAGTTTGATAACGGGACACAAATATAGTATGATTTCCGAGAACAGACAAGAAAAAATCGCTATCTTTGTATAACCAAAACTTAATTCTGATATGAGCCAATTGCACGTGATCAACCACCCCATGGTTCAGCATAAACTGACCATCATGAGGGACAAGGAAACCGGATCCAAGGATTTCCGCGCACTGTTAAAGGAGATTTCCCTTCTGATGGGTTATGAGGTAACGCGGGACATTCCGCTGATAGACGTGGATATTGAAACCCCTCTCTGCAAGATGAAGGCTAAGATGGTCAATGGCCGGAAACTCGCCATCGTTCCCATCCTGCGTGCCGGCATGGGTATGGTGGAGGGCCTTCAGGAACTGGTTCCCGTAGCCAAGGTAGGTCATATCGGCTTATACCGCAATGAGGAAACCCATACTCCGGTCGTATACTACTGCAAACTGCCCGAAGACATCCAGGACCGTCTGGTCATTGTGACGGATCCTATGCTGGCCACCGGCGGCAGCGCCAGCGACGCCCTTAGCATGCTCAAGGCCCGCGGCTGCAAGAACGTCCGTCTGATGTGCCTGGTGGGCGTGCCGGAAGGTATTGAGCGCGTACAGAGGGATCACCCGGATGTAGACATCTACCTGGCCGCTGTAGACGATCACCTGAACGAGAACGCCTACATCGTCCCCGGCCTGGGAGACGCGGGAGACCGAATCTTCGGAACTAAATAAAGTTATTCAGTGGCTGCAATTATCGCGGCCACTTTTTTTGCGTCGGTTACCTTCCTTCCGTCAGGTTGGAGGGAAGAGGCCGATGCGTGGAGTTCGGAGCAGCCGGAGAGCTCCAGGATGCGCCGGGCATTGGAGGCATTGATGCCGCCGCCGGGAAGGATGATGAGCTTCGCCCGACTCTGCAGCTCCCGCAGCATGTCCGTCCCTTCCTGGGCCGATGGCGCCTGTCCTGAGGTAAGGATGCGGTGGAAGCCCATCCTTTCGATGGTCTCCAGGGCGTCGAAAGGCCTTCGGCAAACATCGAAAGCACGGTGGAAAGTGAGCGCCGGCGCCCAGGGTTCCGCCACGGACAGTAATTCCTGAATGACGGTCTGGTCCACATCGTCCTTCTCGTCAAGGGCTCCCAGTACCAGGCCATCGGCCCCTAAAGCGAGCGCCGTCTCAATATCGGCCGCCATTTTGTCTACCTCTTTTGCCGAGTAACAGAAGTCTCCTTCCCGCGGACGGATGAGAACGTGGATCTTGAGGTGGGGGTAAAGTTCGCGTGCGTCGCGAAGGTCTTCCCACAGGGGTGTGAGGCCGTCCACTTCCAGCCGGGAGCACAGTTCCACGCGCTGCGCACCGCCTTCCACGGCCGCCTTTACACTGTCCAGATTACCGCAACAAACTTCCAGGATCATATTCGATGTGTATGATAATTATAAGGTAATGATTATGTTGGTACACAAAATTAACAAGTTTCCGGGAAAAAGTTGTATCTTCACAAAGTTTACTTAACGCTAGTATTGCTATGGAAAAGGGAAAGAACGTGGAACTGTTGGCCGGATGGTTGCTGAACCTTGGCGTCCTGGCCGTTATTTGTGGCTTATGCTGGTACTTTCACAATGTGCTGGTCTATATACTGACCGCCTTTGTGGTATCCCTTCTGGGCCATCCGGTGATGGAGCTGTTGAAAAGGATTAAGATAAAAGGAAAATCTATGCCGGACTCCCTTCTGGCAGCATTAACCATCGTGATTATCCTGGTATTTATCTCCTTAATCATTACGCAGATAATCCCTGTGGTAATGCATATCGTGCGGGATACCTCCATCATGAACGCCCAGGACGTTCCCTACAATTCGCTGCTGGACCAGCTGAATGAATGGATCCGGGGAATGGTCCCCAGTCTGGGGCCGGATTATGATATTGTATCCGCCCTTCTCGGACACATCCGCTCCGTGATGAGCCTTAACAATGTAACCTCCATGCTGGGCTCGGTGGCCTCTGCGGCTGCAGGGGTTGGCATTGCGCTGTTCTCCATTGTGTTCATTTCCTTCTTCTTCATCAAGGACGACAAGCTGTTCTGCAAGATTATCAGCGCCTTGGTCCCTGACCGGATCGAGAGTTCCGTAGAAAAGACCATCAGCGAAATCGTTCACCTGCTCTCCCGGTACTTTTTTGGTTTGGCCGTTGAGGTGGTGGGGGTGATAATAGTGGACTTTCTGGGCCTTTGGCTCATCGCCCGCATCGGGGTGCCTTACGCTTTGGGCATAGCATTCATAGCCGGCATACTTAACGTTATACCCTATGTGGGACCGCTCATCGGCGAGATCATCGGCGTTCTGCTATGTGTGGTTCTAAAGTATGGTGCCGGTATGGGGCTGGATGTTCCCATCCTGGGTTTTGCCCTCATCGTGCTGGCCATCATGCTCGCAGCCCAGTTCATAGACAATTTCGTGTACCAGCCGCTCATCTATTCCACCAGTATCAAATCTACGCCGCTGGAAATCTTCATCGTCCTGCTCATTGCTGGCCGTTTGGGCGGCACCGTCGGCCTGCTGGTAGGTATTCCCGTCTATACGGTAATCCGTGTCATAGCCGCGCGCTTCTTCTACAACAACAAAGCCGTCCGGCGACTGATGCCCGATATCGAAAAGGAGAATACCGAAGTATTTTTGTGATAAAAGTTTTATCTTGTGAGAGTTAAGTCCGTTTTATATGAAAAAGATCGCCCTCTGTCTGGTGGCTCTGATGGCCATCGTATTCGGTGCTACGGCACAAAACATTGACGAACTACTCCCGATTAGGGGTTTTGCCATTGAAGCTCCTGCGCCTCAAGGAGTGGATGCCTTTGTCCGCTTCGTCGACGAAGAACTGGCCCCCGCCAAAATCAATCTACTCATTCTCCGCGTAGACTGGGGCTATGCCTACGAGTCCCATCCCGAACTTCGGGACCCCAACCCCCTTTCCAAGGCCGATGTGGCCAAGCTCGTGGCCGCCTGCCGCAGAAACGGAATCCGCCTGGTCCCGCAGGTGAACCTTCTGGGGCACCAGTCCTGGGCCAAGAACACCCATGCCCTGCTAAGGGTCTATCCCGAGTTTGACGAAACGCCTTCCATCAAAACAGAGAACTACACCGGCTGGCCCAACCCGGACGGACTGTACTGCAAGAGCTACTGCCCGCTCCACCCCGGGGTACACAAGGTGGTCTTCGACATCGTGGACGAGGTCTGCACTGTTTTTGAGGCCGATGCTTTCCACGCCGGAATGGACGAGGTTTTCTATATCGGCGAAAAGGAATGTCCCCGCTGCAATGGCCGCGACAAGGCCGAACTCTATGCAGGGGAAGTGACCCTGATCCGGAACCACCTGGCCCAGGACGGAAGGGAATTGATGATTTGGGGAGATCGCCTGCTGGACGGACGCACCACGGGTCTGGGAGAATGGGAAGCCAGCTACAACGGCACCTGGCGGGCCATCGACCTCATCCCCAAGGACGTCCTCATCTGCGACTGGCATTACGAAAGGGCCGATTTAAGTGCGGTGTACTTTGCCATGAAGGGCCTGCCGGTAGCTACCTGCGGGTACCGTAATCCCGAAGTGTCCCTGCAGCAGGTCAAGGATATGATCCAGTTCCGGAAACAGACATCGGCCCAGACGGCTACGCATCTTCAGGGATACATCCATACCATCTGGAGCGGCGCGGCACCCTTCCTCCGTTCCTACTATGCCAAAGAGGATGCCCAGGGCCGCGACGGCGGTGCCAAAGCGGCCAAGGCCGTCCTGAACTATCTCCGGGAGCTTTAAAGGGGCTGCTGCGCCAACTGCATCTTGATGAACTGACGCTTGAGTTCGGGGCCGTAGGCATAGGCTCCCACGTCAATACTGTCCAGCAGGTAGAGGTCCTTGCCTTTGAAGAGGGTTCCCAGGGCCGATTCCCGGATCTCCTGCGCGCGGTCGATGGTCTCTTTGGGGACAATGAGGTGGCAAGGGATGACGTATGCGACGGGATTCAGGGCCACGGCGTGGGCGACGGCCCGCACGCCGGCGGGATTGTCCACCATTTCGGCCAGGTCTGAATAACTGTACAGGCGCGGCTCCAGTTCGTAGAGTTTTTTCCAGACGCTGATCTGGAAGGGGGTTCCGAAGAGACGGAGGTCATCCCAGGTGAGGAACTTGGCAAACTCGATCAGCTCTTCCGTACAGATTTTGCGCGTGCCGATGGAACCCACTTCCTCGGGGGGCAAGGCGGCCACTTCGGCGGCGATATGGGGCAGTTGACGGTAGTTGGCCGCGATGGATGCGACCTTCCCGTCTACCTCAGTCACAATCCAGGAGGTGTCCATAATTTTTAATTTTTCATAAAGGGCTTGAGGTCTTCCCAGGAGAGGGTGGCGCTTACTATGCCCAGGGCGTAGGGGCCTACCTCGTAGGGCTGGAACAGCCATTCCATACCGTCTTCGTGTACGGAGAAATTGCCATTGGGAGCCACCTCTTCCAGATTAACCAGCTGCATGAGCTCGGGGTCTTCCGCTTCCATGGCGGATTTGATGGCCAGGCGAAGGAGCTGGGCCACCGGAGCTTCGTAGCCCGGGGCGAACAAATCGGCCTCGTGGACCTGTTTTCCGGTCTTGGAGTCAAAGACGATGTTGCTCAAAGTCTGGATGCCGTGGGCGCCTCCGCGGAAGGAATAATAGCTCACGAGGTAGTTCATGTAGTGCTTGTACTTCTTGTCGAAAGCGCCGCCCACGCGGTCTTCCCAGGAACGGACGCCATTTTCCAGGACGGCGTTCTCGTTCATGTACTCGTCTATGAGGTTCTCGCGGTAGCGGATGGCGGTTTCTTCGAGGGTCGCTTCTTCCCCTCCTTCCAGGTCGAAGGCCTGGGCCACGATGGCTTTGTTGATATTCTGCCGCACTTCCACCTTCATACCCGTTACCACATACTCGAGGCTGATGGATAAGAAGAGGGAGTCGGTCTGGCCGTCTTCCAGGGGCATGACCAAGTCGTCCTGATACGTTTCCGTGCGCACCATGTCGCAGGAAGCCAGAAGGAGAAGGGCCGATGCGAATAATAAGATCCGTTTCATAGTTTTAGTCGTTGTTCAGTTCAGGGATGTCGATGGGACGCTCGCGGGTGTCGCCGATGAGCCAGCGGGAGTACCAGTCGGCCATCTTCCAGAAGAAATACTCGTTCATGTCGCCGAAGCCGTGGCGCTGACCGGGGAGGATGACCAGCTCGAAGCGCTTGTTGGCCTTGATGAGGTCATTTACCACGCGGATGGTGTTGGCGGGGTTCACATTGTTGTCCTGGTCTCCGTGCACCAGCATCAGGTGCCCCTTGAGGCGGGAGGCAATCTCCTGGTTGGTCTTGATGTTATAGACAAAGGACGTGTCACCCTTGGAGACCTTCTCCTGGATGCCGTGGTGCTGCTCGCTCCACCAGCGGTTGTAGATGCTGTTGTCGTGGTTGCCGGCGCAGGAGACGGCGGCCTTGAAGAAGTCGTTGTACTGGAGGATGGCCGCCGTGGACATGAATCCGCCGCCGGAGTGGCCGTGGATGCCCACGCGCTCCAGGTCGATCCAGCTGTAGCGGGCGCCCAGCTGCTGGATGGCGTACTTCTGGTCTTCCAGGCCATAGTCCCTCAGGTTGCCGTAGCCATAATTATGATACCACTTGGAACGGTTGGGGTGACCTCCGCGGTTACCTACGGTGACCACAATCATGCCCAGCTGGGCCAGGCGGTCGGTGCGCAGGTTGAAGCGCCAGGAGATGTCGTTGGCTTCTACCTGGGGACCGGGATAGACATAATCGGCAATGGGGTATACCTTGGTGGAATCGAAGTCGAAGGGCTTGTGCAGCTCTCCCCAGAGGTCCGTGATGCCATCGGCCGCCTTTACCTTGAAACGCTCGGGGAACTGGTAGCCGGCCTGGAAGAGACGGGAGAAATCGGCCTCTTCCAAATGGGTGCGCTTGCCTGTGGCGGTGTTAACCAGCATGACGGCGGGCTTGTAGTCTACGCGGGAGTAGTTGGCCACGATGTATTTGCCGTCAAAGGAGGAGGTGGCCAGGACGTCCATGTCGTCCATGTCCAACTGCACCATGGGGCCGCCCGTGAGCGGGACGCGATAGTTGTGCATCTGGTAAGGATTCTCCGCGGGGTTCACGCCGCAGGCGCTTACCACCAGATAGCCGGATGCTACTCCCAGCACATCCTCTACGTGGAAGGAACCTTCGGTGAGGTTCTTCTTGAGGGTGCCGTCGGCCCCGTACAGATACAGGTTGGCCCAGCCGTTACGCTCGCTCCACCACACGAAGTCCCCGTTAGGCAGGAACTTGGGGTCGCGGGTTTCCACGTAGGTGTTCATGCGCTCGGACACGATGGTGCGGGTGCTGTCGGCCCCCACCTCTACGCGGCAGAGGTCCCAACGCTTGAGATCGCGGCTGCCGCGGAGCATGTAGAAGCCCTTGGCGTCTCCCAGCCATTTGTGGCTGCGGTAGTCTTTATACATATCGGCGGGGGTGGGCTCGGCCGATAAGATGCTGCCGTCCTGGTCCTTGAAGGCGTTCCAGGCCACTTTCTGCACCTTCCCGTCCAGGTCCAGGATGCACAGCTCTCCCTTGGGGCCGGGCTCTCCGGGCATCTGGTAGTGGTAGGCTTCCAGTTCGGGGCGGGGTTTGGCCAGCGAGTTGATGACCCAGAATTCCTTGATCTGGCTCATGTCCCAGCGGAGGATGGCCATGTGCTGGCCGTCGGGGGCCCAGCTGACGGCGGCGAAGCGGCGGGCGGTGGTATCGGCCTCCATGTCTCCGTTGTAGTTGTCTCCGTTCCAGGAGAAGTTCTTGGTGCCGTCAGTGGTGAGGGCGCGTTCCACCAGGGTGCTGTCCTTCTCGTCCTTGGCGGCCTTGGCCAGGTTCTCCTTGTCCATGACCCACAGGTTGTGGTTCTTCATGTATACACCCAGGCTGCCGTCCGGGCTCACGTTGGCCCAGCGGGGATATTCATCCTTGTGCTCCTCGGTGTCGTAAGTGAGTTTTCCGGTGGCTATATCATAATAGAAACGGTACTCCACAAACTTGCCGGTGGTGTTGCCGGCGCTGTCCCGCTTTTCGGTCTTGCTCTTCATATCCCACTGGAAGGTCTTGTCGTCCTTCAGTTCCAGCCGCAGCGGCAGGTGCTGGGCGTCGTAGGGATCGTGGGTGATTTCCGTAATCTGGCGGGCCAGTTTGGCCAGGTCGAAAACCTCCGTCTTGGTACCGGCGGCAGGGTCCACTATGTAATACTTGGTGCCATCGGCCGTTTTCCAGCTGTACCAGAATTTGTCCGAATGCTGGAACCAGTTGGGGCGTACGCGCGTGCTGTAAACCAGGTTCTGCAGATGTTTGGTGCTGAAGCGGGCCGCCTGCTCGTAATTGGCGTTTTGGGCCGATGCCGCCAGGCACAGGGCCAGGGCAAGGAGGGAGAAAATTCGTTTCATTTTTAATAGGTATGCATGTATAAGGCGAAGATACGAAAAAAATCGTTAAATTCGCGTACTTATGAAATATAAACAGACCACATCCTTCCTTTGCGCCCTGGCCCTGTGTGCGGCCGCTTTCGCGCAACCCTCCGGACGGCAGTCCTGGAACCAAGACTGGAACTTTACCAAAGACGGGGAAACCCGCACGCTGAACCTCCCGCACGACTGGGGCGTGGAGCAGCCTTTCCTCCAGGAAAACCCCGGAGAAACCGGCAAACTGGCCTGGTGGGGCCGGGCGGTTTATTCCAAGACGCTGCCTGTATCGGCCGAAGACCTCCAAAAAGACCTCCGCCTGGAGGTGGACGGCGCCTTTTCCAACGCCAAAGTCTATGTCAATGGGGCCGAGGCGGGCTTCTGGCCCTACGGCTACGCCTCCTGGGCGGTAGAGCTGAACCCTTTCCTCCGGGAAGGGGACAACCTCATTGAAGTCAAGCTGGATAACAAGGAAGAGAGCTCCCGCTGGTATCCCGGTGGCGGCATCTACCGCAACGTCTGGCTCACCCGCACGGCCAAGACCGCCGTGGCGCATTGGGGAACCTATGTAAAGGCCGATGTCCGGGGCCAGGTCACCGTGGACATCACCCTCAAGACGGACAAGCCCGTTCAGGCCAAAGTCACAACCTGCATCCTGGGAACCCCGGCCAAGGTGGTGACGGAAGGCCCGGTTTATGACGGCCGCGTGCTTTCCCAGACCCTGAAGGTGGATTCTCCCCGGCTGTGGTCTCCCGACCGCCCGGCCCTTTATGTGGCCCGCACTACGGTGGAGACGGCAGAAGGAACGGATGTTTACGATACGCCCTTTGGCTTCCGTGAAGCCGAATGGAGGGCCGATGGGTTCTATCTCAACGGCTGGAAGACCTTCCTCAAGGGCGTTTGCCTGCACCACGATGCCGGTGCGCTGGGCGCCGTCTGGAACGATGACGCCTGGGTGCGTCGACTTCAGATGCTTAAAGCGATGGGCTGCAACGCCATCCGCTGTTCCCATAACCCCCCGGCACCGGAGCTGCTGGACCTTTGCGACAAGATGGGCTTCCTGGTGATGGACGAACTCACGGACACCTGGACGTGGCCCAAGAAGGAAAACGGCTACGCTACGCTTTTTGACGAGTGGGCCGAGAAAGACCTCGTGGCGATGATCCGCCGGGACCGCAACCATCCTTCTGTGATTCTCTGGAGCATCGGAAACGAGTGCGGAGAGCAGGGAGATCCCACCCGCTGGTGGATTCCCCAGATGCTCACAGACATCTGCCACAGGGAAGACCCTACCCGCCTCACATCGGCCGGAAACGACAACCCCTGGGCCGCCTCGCAGCCCTATGCCGCCACTATGGACGTATACGGTTTCAACTACAAGCCGCACCTGTACGAGGAATTTGTCCGCAATCATCCCGGGCAGCCGGTGATTGGCTCCGAAACGGCCTCCTGCATCTCTACGCGCGGGTATTACCGCTTCCCGGTGGAGCAGGATAAGGGCAAGGGCTGGGCTATGGAAGCCCCCTTCCAGGTAAGCTCCTACGACCTGTACGCCCCCGGATGGGCCTCCAAGCCGGACTATGAGTGGCAGTACGAGGATGCCGTGCCCCAGTGTGCCGGAGAGTTTGTCTGGACCGGCTACGACTACCTGGGAGAACCCACTCCTTTCAATATGGACCCTTCCGTTCTCACCAACTTCCATACGGAGGAGGAGAAGGAAGCCTTCAAGAAGATGGTGGCCGGCTGGGGCCAGACCATTGCCGAAGTCCCGCTTCCCAGCCGCAGCAGCTATTTCGGCATCATAGACCTGGCCGGTTTCCCCAAAGACCGCTTCTGGCTGTATCAGAGCCGCTGGCAGCCCGCCCTTCCCGTGGCGCACATCCTGCCGCACTGGACCTGGCCCGGCCGCGAAGGACAGGTGACGCCCGTGCACGTATATACCTCCGGAGATGAGGCCGAACTCTTCCTCAACGGAAAGTCCCTGGGCCGGAAAGCCAAGGAGGGATATCGTATTGTATGGGATGACGTGGTGTATCAGCCCGGTACGCTGGATGTGGTTTGCTACAAGGACGGGCAGATCTGGGCCCGGGACCGCGTGTGCACCGCCGGGAAGGCCGCTGCGCTATCGGCCTCCATTGATTTTGCGGGCGAGGAGCTGGTCTATGTGACCATCGACGTGCTGGATAAGACTGGCAATGTGGTGCCCGATGCCGCCAACCTGCTTTCCTTCAGCGTGCAGGGGCCGGCGGAGATTATCGGCACGGACGCCGGCGATCCCACGTCCCACGTTCCCTTCTACAGCACGGAGCTTCCCGCCTTCCATGGGAAAGCATCGGCCATTCTCCGCCGCACGGGGGAGGGTCCCGTCAAGCTCACTTGCAAGTCCAAAGGCCTTAAAACCACGAAAATCACGCTGTAAGGGGTGGGATTCCCTTGTGGAAAACTTTGTTAATTAAAATATTTTGCTTATCTTTGCAGCCCATTTTGCGGAAACATAAGAGCCGTGAAATGGGCTGTAACTATAATTTATTTATTAACAAACATTTATGCCTACAATTCAACAACTTGTCCGTAAAGGACGCGAGCAGCTCGAAATCAAGAGCAAGTCTCGTGCGTTGGATGCATGCCCTCAGAAGCGTGGCGTATGTCTGCGTGTTTACACCACTACGCCTAAGAAGCCGAACTCCGCTATGCGTAAAGTAGCCCGTGTTCGTCTTTCCAACGCCAAAGAGGTCAATGCCTACATCCCGGGCGAAGGCCACAACCTCCAGGAGCACAGCATCGTGCTGGTCCGCGGCGGTCGTGTAAAGGACCTTCCGGGTGTTCGTTACCACATCCTTAGAGGAGCTTTGGATACCGCCGGCGTGGATGGACGTACTCAGTCCCGTTCCCTCTATGGCGCAAAACGTCCTAAGAAATCTAAGAAGTAATTTTTTCACCTTTAATTCTTTTTCAAAATGAGAAAAGCGAAGCCTAAAAAGAGGATTCTACTTCCTGATCCTAAGTTTCACGATGTGGAAGTTACCCGTTTCGTGAACAATCTTATGCTGCAGGGAAAGAAGAGTATCGCGTATTCTATCTTTTATGATGCCATTGACATGGTAGGCGAGAAGATGAAAGATTCTGACCAGGCTCCTCTCGATATTTGGAAGAAGGCCCTCGAAAACGTGACCCCTCAGATTGAGGTTAAGTCCCGTCGTATCGGTGGTGCAAACTTCCAGGTGCCGACCGAGTTGCGTCCGGAGCGTAAAGTTTCCGTAGCTATGAAGAACCTGATTCAGTTCGCCCGCAAGCGTTCCGGTCACTCGATGGCAGAAAAGCTGTGCGCCGAAATCGTTGCTGCATTCAACAACGAGGGTGGTGCATTCAAGCGCAAAGAAGATATGCACAGAATGGCCGAGGCTAACAAAGCCTTTGCACACTTCCGTTTCTAATCTGCATGCTAAATGGCAAAGAGAGATCTTAAATTCACACGCAACATCGGCATCATGGCCCATATTGATGCCGGCAAGACCACTACGTCCGAGCGCATCCTCTACTATACCGGTAAGACCCATAAGATTGGTGAGGTACACGAAGGAGCAGCCACTATGGACTGGATGGTCCAGGAGCAGGAGCGCGGTATTACCATCACTTCTGCTGCTACCACCGCATTTTGGCACTACAACGGCGATACCTATCAGATCAACCTTATCGATACTCCCGGCCACGTAGACTTCACCGTCGAGGTGGAGCGCAGCCTGCGCGTACTGGACGGCACCGTGGCCACTTTCTGCGCCGTGGGCCGCGTACAGCCTCAGTCCGAGACCGTATGGCGTCAGGCAGACAAGTATGGCGTGCCTAAGATCGCGTATGTGAACAAAATGGACCGTGTTGGTGCCGATTTCCTCGCTTGCGTTGAGGAAATCAAGACCAAGCTCGGTGCCACCGCCGTTCCCATCTGTCTCCCGATCGGTGCCGAAGACAAGTTCGACGGTATCATCGACCTCATCGACATGAAAGCCCTCTTCTATGACGGTCAATCCGAGGCCCTTGTGAACTACAAGGAAGGCGAGATTCCCGAGAACCTGAAGGGTGAGGCTGCCCGCTGGAGAGATATTCTCCTGGAGACGGCCGCCGAGTGCGATGAGAACCTGATGGAGAAGTATTTCGAGGATCCCGACTCCCTCACCAAGGAGGAAATCATCGCCGCCATCCGCAAGGGTACCATCTCTATGCAGATCGTCCCTGCCTGCTGCGGTTCTTCCTTCAAGAACAAGGGTGTGCAGTTCCTCCTGGATGCCGTAATGAGGTATCTGCCTTCTCCGCTGGACAAGGGATCCGTGAGCGGAACCAATCCCCGCACTGGTGAGGAAATTACCCGTAAGCCCTCTGCCGACGAACCCTTCAGCGCACTGGTGTTCAAGATTGCCACCGATCCTTTCGTGGGTCGTCTGGCCTTCCTCCGTGCCTATTCCGGTCGTCTGGACGCTGGTTCTTACGTGTTCAACACCCGCACCGGTAAGAAAGAGCGCGTAGCCCGTCTGTATCAGATGCACTCCAACCACCAGAACCCCATCGAGTTCGTGGAGGCCGGCGACATCTGCGCAGCCGTCGGTTTCAAGGACCTCCGCACCGGTGATACCGTGTGCCTGGAAGAAAAGCCCATCACCCTGGAGACCATGGAATTCCCGGATCCGGTTATCGGCATCGCCGTAGAGCCCAAGACCCAGAAAGACCTGGACAAGCTGGGAATCGCCCTTGGCAAACTGGCCGAGGAAGATCCTACCTTCACCGTGAAGAGCGACCACGAAACCGGCCAGACCGTTATCAGCGGTATGGGTGAGCTCCATCTGGATATCATCGTGGACCGTCTCCGCCGCGAGTTCGGCGTGGACATCAACCAGGGTGCCCCGCAGGTCAACTACAAAGAGGCCATCACCTCCAGCTTCCAGCTGCGTGAGGTCTTCAAGAAGCAGACCGGCGGTCGCGGTAAGTTCGCAGACATCATCGTTAACGTCTCTCCGGCCGACGAAGGCGTCACCGGTCTCCAGTTCATCAATTCGGTTAAGGGCGGTAACATCCCCAAGGAATTCATCCCGTGCATTGAGAAGGGCTTCACCTCCGCAATGGCCAACGGCGTTCTCGCCGGTTACGAGGTGCCTTCCCTCAAGGTGGAAGTTATCGACGGCAGCTACCACCCGGTAGACTCCGACCAGCTCTCCTTCGAGTTGGCGGCCCGCATGGCTTTCCGCCACGCCTGCCCCAAGTGCCATCCCGTACTGTTGGAGCCCATCATGTCCCTGGAGGTTGTTACCCCCGAAGACTACATGGGTGATATCGTAGGTGACCTGAACCGCCGCCGCGGCCAAATCGTTGCCATGGACTCCACCGCCAACGGAGCACGCATCGTCAAAGCATACGTTCCGCTTTCCGAGCAGTTTGGTTATGTCACCGTGCTGCGTACGCTGTCCTCCGGACGCGCCACCAGCACCATGACCTTCGACCACTACGCCGAGGTCCCCGCCAACCTGGCCAAGGACATCGTGGAGAAGAGCGGTTACCGTGTAACGGATGACGAGTAAAATTTAGCAAAAGTAAAAAAGTAATTGATATGAGCCAGAAAATCAGAATCAAGCTGAAATCTTTCGATCACATGC
>JAFPGC010000049.1 GCA_017423025.1 Bacteroidales bacterium | reverse complement strand
TTTGCAAATCCAAAAATTTGCCGTACCTTTGTATCCGGATTGAGGAAGTGAGGTTCTCTCAACGGAATCAGTCTATTGGTTATTAGTTTTAGTGTTATTAATTATGTGGTTAGTGAGAGCGTCCGCCTGAGACAGGCCGACACTCTTTTTTTTATGCCCGCAAGCATAAAAAAAGGATTATTGTTTATTCATAGTTGTATCGGCCTGGGCTTGCTGCATTTGCGTGGTCAGCAGGTCCTGCCGTTCTTTTAGGCGGTTAATCTCCCGGGCCATGTCTTCCAGGCGGGACTCCATGGATTCCAGGAGGGCCTGGTTCTCGTCCAGTTCTATGTTGGTGTTGGTATAGATTTCTTCGATGATGGTGTTCATGTCCTGCTGGGACAGGCCGAAGGAATGTTCGAGGAGGGTGAGATCTTTTTGCTTGATATTGTATCGGCCCGCCTTGACGTAGATGCTGGCGCGGAGGTCGTTGTCCAGGGGCTCACCGGCGAGGGCTATCTCGGCCTTGCGGCCATCCACGCGATAATCATATATATAGGTACGGGGCGCGACCAGGCGGTTGTTCTCCACGAAGTTCTGCACGTTCCTCTCGAAATTGTTGTTGCGGATGAGGGTGAAGGCACTCCAGATGCTGGGCACCAGGATGATGACCAGTACGGTGCTGATGGCGCGGCGGCGACGGGTGGCCGTCCCTTCCGTAATGCCGGAGACCGTGGGGAATTTCAAGTATCTGACCATCAGATAAGTGGCCAGCGCGATGAATACGCTGTTAATTACAAACAGGTAAAGCGCGCCGATGAAAAAGTGCATGTTAAAGTGGGCCAGACCGTAACCGGCGGTACACAGCGGAGGCATGAGGGCCGTGGCAATGGCAACGCCCGAGAGCACCGTTCCGCGCTCTTTGCGGCTGTTCTCCAGGATGCCGGCCATACCGCCGAAGAAGGCAATGAGGACATCGTAGATGGTAGGACTGGTGCGGGCCATGAGCTCCGTAGGATTCACCAGCGACAGGGGAGAGAGCAGGAAAAACAGCGTGGAAGCCAGCAGGGAGATAATCACCATCACCAGCAGGTTTTTACTGGCCGATTTGAGCAGGTCCAGATCGTTGGTGCCCAGGGCCAGGCCGGTGCCGATGATGGGGCCCATAAGCGGAGACACCAGCATGGCGCCGATGATGACGGCGGTGGAGTTCACATTGAGACCCACCGACGCCAGGACGATGGCGAAGGCCAGGATCCAGGCATTGGGACCGTGGAACCAGATGGACGCTTTGATGCGCTGAGTGGCGCTCGCAGTGTCAATCTCGTCGAAGATATAGGCGTAGTATCTGACTACCCGGCGGAAGCGGTTCCAAATTGATTTGATGTCCATACCCCTCTAATTTGGTGCAAGATAAGCAATTTTTTAAAAATATACCCTTGTTTGGCACTTTGTTTTTGCCAAACCGGATTATTTAGTCTAAATTAGTGGGCGTTATGTGGAAAAAACCCTGGAGTATGAAGGTGGGCTTCCTCATAGGAGGGGGCCTTATTTGTGCGGGCCTGCTGCTGCAAGTCCTGTTGGGTCCTGTGAATTGGACCCGCCTGGCCTGGCCGGTCAACCTGATAGTATTGATTCTGCTGCTGGCGGCGGTGGGCATTCTGTATGCGCTTCGTAAGGAAGTCTACGCTTTCGAATGGATGATGCACGCCGGTGCGGCCGTTCCCTGCCTGATTTATGCCGCTTCGCTTACTATGCTGATGGGCCTTCTGCCGCAGGTTCGTGAAGGGGGGATGCCCTGGCTGAGCCAGATGCTCAGTTTCTGGCCATTCGTGCTTATCTGGAGCTGGATGATGCTCATATCGGCCCTGGCGGCGCTGAATCATCTGCTCCGCTGGAAATGGAAGGAGATTCCCTTCATCCTGAATCATTTAGGTGTAGTGGTGGCCATCGTCGCCGCCACTTTAGGGAATGCCGATATCCAAAGCCTCGAGCTTACTGCCTATACCGGAGAACCGGAATGGAGGGCGCTGGACGAGATGGGAAGGTTGCACGAGCCGGGCCTGGCCATTGAACTGCACAAGTTCACTATGGAGTTATATCCGAACAAGATGCCCAAGCGTTTTGCTTCGGACATTTCCGTCTATACCGAGGATGGAAAGACGGTCCAGGGAACCGTGGAAGTGAACAAACCCCTCAAAGTGAACGGCTGGAAGATTTACCAGTACAGTTATGATGTAAATAAGGGCCCTGAGAGTGACTACAGCGTATTCCAGCTGGTCAAAGACCCCTGGATTGCCTGGGTCTATCTAGGCATTTTCATGATGCTGGCCGGTGCCCTGTGCCTGATGTTGTTTATGGCTCCTAAACCTGTGAAAGAATGAGTTGGGATTCCTTCGTATATTTTGCTTTAGGAGCGGTGCTCCTGTGGGTTGCCGGTGCCTTTTTCGCCTGGAAAGGGCGCAAGACATGGGTCTATATTTGTACACTGGCCGGTATTGCCGTATTCTTTGCTTTTATTCTGGGTATGTGGGTGTCTCTGGAACGTCCGCCCCTCCGGACGATGGGGGAGACCCGTCTGTGGTATTCCTTCTTTCTGCCAGTGGCGGGTATCATCGTCTACAGCCGCTGGCGCTATAAATGGATTCTGAGCTTCTCCACGCTGCTTTCCTTCGTATTCATCTGTGTGAACCTGTTCAAGCCGGAGATTCATTCCAAAAACCTGATGCCGGCCCTGCAGAGCCCCTGGTTTGCCCCGCACGTGATAGTGTATATGTTTTCTTATGCGCTGTTGGGAGCGGCTACCGTGATGGCCATCTGGATGCTGGTCAGGAAGGACAAGACCACGCAGAAGGAAATCAACCTGACCGATAATCTGGTATATGTGGGCCAGGCTTTCCTTACTTTCGGAATGCTTTTCGGTGCCCTTTGGGCCAAGGAGGCCTGGGGAACCTACTGGGCCTGGGATCCGAAGGAAACCTGGGCGGCCGCCACCTGGTTATGTTACCTTGTGTATCTGCATTTCCGCAAAGCAAAACCAGCAGAATGGCAGATATCCTGCATCATTCTGCTGGTCAGCTTCGTTTGCCTGCAAATCTGCTGGTGGGGAATCAATTACCTCCCTTCAGCGCATGGCGGCTTATCGGTTCATACTTACTAGGCTTCTTCCCACTGGCTGCGCAGCAGGTTGGCGGCTGTCTCAAGGGCAGCGGCCCGGTCTTCTCCCCGGCAACCGCATTCCAGGCTCACGTAGTACGGATATTCCAGTTCCTTGAGGGCGCGGAAGCCATCCACGTATTTGTCCTTCTCGCCGTCTTCTCCGGGCATGACCCGGTTTCCGCGGCTGGCGATGTGGACGTGCCGGAGGTATGACCCTGCCGCCATGAAAGCGGCATAATCGGAGGTCTCTTCCTGCATGTGCCAGAAGTCTCCCATGCACTTGACGCCTTCGCTATCGGCATCCCGGCAGATGGCGGCGGCATCGGCCACCAGTCTCAGGTAGAAAGCTTCCTTGCGGTTGAGCGGTTCCAGAATGACGCTTGTGCCGCAGCTGAGGGCGAATTCTCCCAGATCGTGCAATTGGGCGCAGAGGTACTCACGTGTCTCTAGTGTATGAGGGAGGACGGGTTGCTGCCAGTTGAACACAGGCACCATGATGACGCCCGTGGAACCCAGTTCTCCCGCAGCGCGCACAATTTCGCGCATGGACGTGTCAAACTTGGCCTTTTCCTCCGGATCCTGAGCCAGCATGAAGCCTTCGAATCCGGCACAGATGGCCGATACCTTTATGTCTCTGCCCTGCAATGCCTCGCGGATTTCCTGGACCCGGCCGGCCAGGCCACGTCCTCCGGGTTCAAATCCGGTGACGCCCAGTTTTTCCATGAAATCCAGCTTCTGGGCCAGGCTTTCGCCAGGCGTGACGCCCTCCTGGAAGGAAAGGCGCAGCGGCGTGGAATTCTTTTTCTGCGGCGTGGCGCAGGAGACCAGGGTGCCGGGGGCGACCGCAAGGGCAGCCGCTCCGGCCAGCGTGGTTTTCAAGAAGGTTTTCCTATCCATACCAAGGCTTATTTAGCCGTACCCGGAACGGGAACGGTGTATGCACTCATGTCCATTTTTCCAAGCTCCAGCTTCTCCGGAATCCAATCCTGGTCGGCGGCGCTCATCTGGTCCCACTCCACGGTGGCACCGGTGTAGGCAGCCTCGCGGCCCATGATACCGGCCAGGGTGGAAAGGGCCGTCTCGGCAGCCTCTACGTGCGTTTCACCCTTGCGGATGTGATTCACCCAGTCCACATGCTCCAGAACATAGGGATTGTGCTGGGAGAAGGCATTCTTGGCGGCCTCATCGTCGTATTTCCAGATGAGATTTCCCTTCAGGTCATAGATTTCCCCGTTGGAGTGCCAGACACCCTTGGTGCCCTGGACATGTTCGCTGATGTTGGAGGAACAGCCGTCTATCTGGCGGCACATGCTGTGCAGATGGACGCCGTTCTCAAATTCGAAGTCAACGCTGAAATTGTCGTACTGGTCACCGGTGACGCGGCGCTGGCGGCTGCCGAAGGCCGTGGCCTTGATGGGATGCTTGCCCGTCATCCAGGTAAACACGTCGATGTTGTGCACATGCTGCTCCACGATATGGTCTCCCGAGAGCCATTTCCAGTTTACCCAGTCGCGGATCATCCATTCCATGTCGCTCCAGCCGGCCTGGCGCTCGCGGTACCAGAGCATACCCTGGTTCCAATAGACATTTCCTCCGGTGATTTCACCGATGATGCCTTCCTGGATCTTCTCGAAAGCGGCCACATAGGAACGCTCGTGATGGCGCTGGGTGCCCGTGACTACGCACAGTCCTTTGGCCTCGGCCTGCTTAGCGGTGGCCATCATGGTGCGGTAGCCCTTGGCGTCTACGCAAACCGGTTTCTCCAAAAAAGAGTGTACGCCCTTGGAAGTGGCATACTGGAAGTGGATGGGACGAAAAGCCGGCGGGGTGGTCACGATGACCATGTCAACACCGCTGTCGATGACCTTCTGATAGGCGTCAAAGCCGGTGAAGCAATGATCGGCCGGCACTTCCTGTCCATGCTTCTCGGCGATGGCTTTCCTGGTGGCCTCGACCCGGTCCGGGAAAACATCTCCCAGAGCGGTGATGGTAATGCCATTGGCAGCTTCCAGCAGGTTGTCCACGGCACCGTTTCCGCGGCCGCCGCAGCCAATGAGACCGGCCTTCAGGGGGCGCCCGTCAATGGCTTTGTCCGGCAGTTCGGGGATGTAATAGGAACCGGGCTCGCGGAGCGGCTTTTGTTTATTGCCGCCCGAGCAGGAGGTAAGAAGTGCGCCGCCCAACAGACCGGCGGCTCCCGCTGCCGCACCGGCAGTCAGGAAGGATCTTCTGTTCATTTTAGCGCTCATGGATATTAGTATTAGATTAATTATTATTCAATTGTCTCCGGGACTTCGCAAACTATGCGGAAGCCTATGCCCTTGATGTCGGAATACCACCAGATGCTCTTGGGATTCTGGGGGTCTGTACGGAGCCATTCGTCGTGCAGGGTGTGACGGCGGGCGGCGCAGCGGACCTCTTCGGCACCATCGGCGTAGCATCCGCCGCGAATTACGTATTCTGTGCCCTGGGCGGGACCTTTGGGGTCAAGGGCCCCGTCGGAGATTTGCGCATAGGCGTCCGGTGCGTAATAATCTGAGCAGTACTCCATTACGTTACCCAGCATATTCTTGAGGCCGAAGGGATTGGGCTTCACCTGCGAGGGTTCCAGCGTACGGGCGGGGGAGTTGCCCTCGTAAATAACGTAACGGGCAATGAGGGTGGTATCGGCCCCACCCAACAGGCGCTTCAGGCCCCGGGGGGCGTACTGCTTGGGATTGCCTTCAAAGAAATAAGGGGTGGAGGTTCCGCCCCGGGCGGCGTATTCCCATTCCGCTTCCGTGGGGAGCCGATAGGTTTTTCCGGTCTTGAGCGAAAGCCACTGGCAGAAAGTTTCTGCGGCGTAGTGGGTCATGGTGATGGCGGGCCTTTCTCCCATGCCCCAACCCTGGTCGGGGAAGCCGAAAGGCGGGGTGGGGCCGCTCACGGCGTCCACATGCTCCCGGCTGTTGGCTGCATAGATGACGGAAGGCGGGGTACGGCCTTCGGACATGGTTTCATTGTAGAAGCTCCAGAACTGCCGCCAGGTAATCTCGGTCTCGGCCATGAAGAAGGGGGAGATGCGCACTCGCTTCTGCGGACCTTCGTTTGGACGGCGCCGGGGCTCGTTTTCCGGACTTCCCAGAAGGAATTCACCGCCGGGAACGGCCACCATACGGATGGCGGCGTTGGTGCCGGGAACCGTCTCGGTAAAGGACTCGAACTGATTTACCGTAGCGGGAGCCTCATAGATTTCTCCGGGGCCGGTGTCTACCGTACCCTGCAGTTTCTGGTGAGTGTATCCCGGGATGTAATGGCCGGCGTTGAGATGGCAGCTTACGCAGTTGAGATTGAGTTTTTCGGCATTCTCTTCATAGTGCAGATGCGCGGCCACGCCGTCGTCGCTGATGCCCTCCGGGTAGAGGTTCTGGTGGCATTTGACACAGGAAGAGTTGTACACGATGCGCTGGGCATAGTCCTGCTGCCGCTTGGCGGCCCAGTCAATCTTTTCCGGATCCTTGAAGGTCTTGGCCCAGAGATCCTTGGCGCCCATCTTGAGCTTGATCATGTAGTAGCGGTTGAGCCCTTCTTCCTTGGGTGGGAGATGGCAGGCCGCACAATCTGTGACCACTCCGCTTTTACTCAAGTGGTGGGGCGACTGTTTCCACAGCCGGTCCGCCTCTTCGTGGGAGTGGCAGCTCATGCAGTAGTCGTTGGTGGTGGTACGGGAATCCACATTGGCGAAGGCAATAACCACTACTGCGGCCAGTGCAAATCCGCCCAGAACGATGCTCCAGATGACGCCTCTTTTTTTCATTTCCCCAAATTTACGAAAAAAAAGCGAGTTTCCCTACAACATTTCTTTGGCACAGGATAAGCTTTTTTTCGCTATCTTTGTAAAGATATGCACCTAGATATGAAAGAAATTGCTAAAGGAATCCGCTACATTGGCGTAGATGATCTGGACCTGGATTTGTTTGAAAGTCAATACGATGTCCCTGAAGGGATGGCGTATAATTCGTATTTGATCATAGATGAAAAAGTGGCCATTCTGGATACGGCCGATGCCCGGAAAGGGGAGGAGTGGATGCAGAATCTGGAGGAAGCCCTGGAAGGCCGCCAGCCGGATTATCTGGTGATTCACCACATGGAGCCGGACCATTCGGCCTGCGTGGCGCCCGTTCTGGACAAATATCCCGGAATCACGGTGGTGGGCAGCGCCATGGCCCTCAAGTTCCTGGGACAGTTCCTTCCCGGTCGTGCCATTCAGAGCACCCTGGCGGTGAAAGAAGGGGACACCCTGCCGCTGGGCACCCATACCCTGAAATTCTTCGCCGCGCCCATGGTACATTGGCCGGAAGTAATGGTTTCCCTGGATACCGCTACCGGCATTCTCTTTTCGGCCGATGCCTTCGGCAAGTTCGGCGCCCTGTCCAAAACCGCCTTCTGGGCCGATGAAGACCCGGATTGGGCCTGCGAAGGCCGCCGCTATTACTTCAACATCTGCGGCAAGTATGGCCCTCAGGTGCAGGCGCTGCTGAAGAAACTCGGCGGGGAAAACATTTCCCTCATCGCTCCTCTGCACGGTCCCGTTATCCGCAAGGATCTTGGCTATTTCCTGGATTTGTATAACACCTGGAGCAGCTACGGAGTCGAGACCGAGGGCGTTTTTGTAGCCTATGCCTCCATCCACGGCGGTACGGCCCAGGTGGCCCAAATGGTGGCCGATAAGTTGAAGGCCCTCGGCTGCCCCAAGGTAGCCGTGAGCGATCTCACCCGTGACGACCGCGCCGAGGCTGTGGAAGACGCCTTCCGCTATGGCCGCATGGTGGTAGCCGCCTGCTCTTACGATGCCGGCCTGTTCACCCCGGCCTACGATTTCCTGCACAGCCTGCATATGAAGGGTTACACCAAGAGGAAGGTGGCCCTCATCGAGAACGGTTCCTGGGCCCCCAGTGCCGGCCGTGTGATGAAGGAAATGTTCGGCGCCATGAAAGAGGTGGAGGTCGTGGGAGACCTGGTGACCATCCGCAGCCGTTACAAAGCCGAGGATGAAGCGGCACTGGAAGCCCTTTGCAAAGCCATTTTGAAATGATAATCAGAAGCAAAGCACCCTTGAGACTGGGCCTGGCCGGAGGTGGGTCCGACGTTTCCCCGTACTCGGATCTGTACGGCGGCAACGTGCTCAACGCCACCATCAATCTGGCGGCCTACTGCTCCATCGAGCCTCTGCATCGGCCTGTCATGCGGGTCAATGCGGCCGATGCCGGCGTATGCCAGGAGGTGAGTCTGGGAACGGGTCCCGTGAATTCCGGAGCCCTGCTGGTGGATGGCGTGTACAACCGCGTCATCCGGGATTACGGCCCCATTCCGTCACCGGGTTTTGCCATTACTACCTATAATGATGCTCCTGCCGGTTCGGGCCTGGGTACTTCCTCTACCATGGTGGTATGCATCCTCAAGTGCTTTGCCGAGTGGATGGGCATTCCGCTGGGAGACTACGAACTGGCCCGCCTGGCTTACGAGATCGAACGCAAGGATCTCCTTCTGGCCGGAGGCAAACAGGACCAGTATGCCGCGGCTTTCGGCGGGTTCAATTTCATGGAATTCCTTCCCAGCGACATGGTGATTGTCAACCCGCTTCGCATAAAGGATTGGATTATATCAGAGCTGGAAGCTTCTATGCTTCTGTACTTTACGGGCCGAAGCCGTTTCGGCGGAGACATCATCGCCCAGCAGCAGGAGGCCACCCGTTCCGGGGAGAAGGTTGCCGTTGAAGCCATGCACCGCATCAAACAGAGCGCCATTGATATGAAACTGGCCCTCCTGCAGGGAGACATGGCCGGTTTTGCCTCCATTATGGGACAGGCCTGGGAAGACAAGAAGAAAATGGCCGGTGCCATAAACAATCCCATGATCCAGGAAGCTTTCGACGTGGCCATGGGCGCCGGTGCCACCTCCGGCAAGGTGTCCGGAGCCGGCGGCGGCGGTTTCATCATGCTCATGGTACCGCCCGAGAACCGTGTCGCGGTCATCAAAGCGCTTTCCAAACTCTCCGGCAAGGTGGTACCTTTCCAGTTTACGGAAAAAGGAGCCGTAGCATGGAAGTTATAGTCCTGGCCGGCGGTCTGGGTACCCGCCTCCGTTCCGTAGTCCACGAAATCCCAAAATGCCTTGCTCCGATAGGCGGCAAGCCGTTTTTGGGGGTTCTGCTGGATTGGCTGGGGAAGTATCCGGTCCGTCACGTGGTATTCTCCGTGGGGTATCTGCGGGAGCAAGTTATCGATTATGTAAAGAGCCGGGAATGGCCGTTTTCCTATGATTTTGCTATAGAGGATACACCGTTGGGAACCGGCGGCGGCATTCGGCTGGCATTGGAAAAATGCCATGAGAATCAGGTGTTTGTGATCAACGGAGATACCTTCTTTCCCGTGGATTTGAACGCCATGCCCTGCGCCCACGCCGTAACCCTGGCTCTCAAGCCCATGAAGGATTTCGACCGCTACGGGGCGGTTGAGATTGCCGGTCAAGCCGGCAATGACGGGCCGTCATGCCCGGCCCCGACCGGGCATCTTATCACAAGATTCCACGAAAAGCAGCACTGCGGGGAAGGGCTTATCAATGGCGGGGTTTATCTTTTGGACCGCAGCAGACTGGATCTTAGCATTCTGCCGGAAAAGTTTTCTTTCGAGAAGGAAGTGCTGGAGCCCGGTGCCGCCATAGGAGAGATTGGCGGATGGGTGAGTGATGCCTACTTTATAGATATAGGTATACCGGAAGACTACCGGAAAGCGCAGTGGGCCATCCCGGCCTGGTTCGCCGTCCAGAAGGCCTCGGAGGCTGTTATAAAGGCCGATGCCACCACCCTTTTCCTGGACCGGGACGGCGTGCTCAACCGCCATCTGCCGGGAGATTATGTGCGCACGCCCCAGATGTGGGAATGGATGCCGGGCATCCTTCAAGCCCTGGCCCGGTGGTCCCAAAAGTTTAGACATATAGTGCTGGTTACCAACCAGCGCGGAGTGGGGAAAGGGCTTATGACCGATGCCCAATTGGCCCAGGTACATACCCAAATGATGCAGGATATCCTGGAGGCTGGCGGGCGCATAGACCTCATTCTCACCTGCACGGCCGTTTCGGAAGAAGATCCCCGTCGCAAACCCAATCCAGGCATGTTCTACGAGGCCTGTGACCTCTTCCCGGACATAGACGCGAAAAGCAGCGTCATGCTGGGAGATTCCCAATCTGACGCTGCTTTTGCGCAAAACTGTGGTATTAGTTTTATTCTTCTGAATCCGGAAGCGGTTTCTTAGGATTCTTGGGCACCCCGAGCTTGATGAGCTGCCGGGCCGATGTCAGGATAGAATTCCCCGACTCTCCAATTTTCAGCGACACTTTGTCGTATTCCTCCACGGCTGCATGCAGTTTGTCTCCCATGGCGGCGTGGGCTTTGGCAAAGTCATACACGCGGTCCACCATGGTCTGGGCTGCCTTGATAATCTTCTCCTGGTTGCGGGCCTGGTCGTAATTGGTCCAGGCTATGCGGATCATGCGCAGGAAAGGCATGAGCGTCTCTTCCGTAGTGATGAGCACCCCTTGCTGATAGGCTTCCTGGAAAATATTGGGAGCCAGCGTTTTAGCTAGTTGCAGGGAACTGTAGTTGGGAATGAACATAATCACGTAGTCCAGGGTCTTGTAGCCTTCCCTTACATAATCCTGGTAGCGTTTGCCGGACAGGCTTTTGATCTGAGTGCGGATGGCCGTGAGGTTGCGCTGGGCGGCATCATCCTTGACGGCCGGGTCTTCGGCGGCATACCAGTCCGAAAGGGCTTCCATGGAGGTTTTGGCATCGATGATGACCTCGGTCTTATCCGGATAATGGAGGATGTAGTCCGGCCTCATCTTTTTGCCGCTATCCTCGTTGTACACTATATTGCCCTGGGCGTCGCGCAAGGTCTCTTCCTTGTCAAAATCGCGTCCCTCTTCCATGCCTTCGTTCACCAGCATGTTGTAGAGGATGATTTCGCCCCAGGTACCGGTCATCTTGTTCTGTCCCTTGAGGGCCTGGGCCAGATTATCGGCCTTGGAGCCTATGGCCGTTGTCTGGTCCTGAAGGTGCTTGACGGCCTGTTCCATGGCGGTCTTGAGGCTGGCGGTGCCTTCGGCCTGGGTGCGTTTCTGTGCGTCGAAACTTTCCTGCATGGCCTTGAGGTCCTTGCCCAGGGGGCCGGCAAGGGTCTTGAAGGTCTCTTCGGCCTTCTTCTGCAGGGTGTCTTCCCGCTGCTTGAGGAGTTTCTCCGTTTCGGCCGATAATTGGCTGCGCACGGCCTCCAGTTGCTGGGAAAAGGCTTCCTGCTGCATCTGGAGCGCTTTGTCATGGGCGGCCGATTCAGCCTCGCGGATGGCCTGCGAAGCCTTGAGGGCCTCCTGGGAAGCGATGAGTTCGTTCTCCAGGGCATTGCAGGCCTTTACCTCATGCGCGTGCATGATGAGCCAGGTGATGAGGGCTGCCAGGATAACGGCCGTGATGGCCAGAATGAGGATCAGTTCGGTTGTCATAGGCTGTTGACTATGGATTGGGCGCAGACATAGCCGGTGCTCCAGGCGGCCTGCAGGTTAAATCCGCCGGTGATGGCGTCTAAGTCCAGCACTTCGCCTGCAAAATACAGGCCCGGGTGCTGTTTGCATTCGAGGGTGTTCGGATTGATGTTGGAAAGGGCTACGCCGCCGGCCGTGACGAATTCTTCGCGGAACTTGCTCTTGCCGGTGAGGGGATAGGAATCGGCCGTGAGGACGGCTACCAGGCGGTTGAGTCCCTTGCTGCCCAATTCGGCCCAGCGGATGTCCGGACGCAGGCCGGCTTTGGCCAGCAGATGGTTCCACAGGCGGCTCTGGAGCAGGTGAGTGGTAGAAATCTGCTTCTGAGGGTTCTGGGAGGCCGTTTCCTGCAAAAGTTCCCGGGCCTGGGCTTCATTGGCGTCGAGCCAGTTTACCGTGACGGTTCCCTTGTAGCCGCTTTCGGCCAGATGGCGTGCGGCGTAGGAGGAGAGCTTGAGCGTGGCGGGCCCGCTGAGCCCCCAGTCCGTGATGAGAAGCGGCCCTTCGGCCTTGAAGGAAGTACCGGCGAGGCCGATGGAAGCCTCCACCACCAGTCCCATGAGGCTGCGCAGGGCAGGATCGGGGATGGTGAAGGTAAAGAGGGAGGGGACCGGCGGAATCAGTTCCAGTCCCAGTCCTTCCAGGAAAGGAAGGCCCTTGGGAGCACCGCCGGTAGTTACGACGACAAAGTCATACGATTGTAGCAGGGCTTGAACGTTGTCTACGCGGGAATTGAGCCTTAGATCGGTTCCTTTCACAGCACGGAGGAGGCAGCGGACAATGTCCTGGGCGTCTTGCGACTGGGGAAACCAGCAATGGTCCGGCTGGAGTACCAGTGGAACGCCCCGGCTCTGGAACCACTCTACGGTATCTTTCTGGGAAAAGACCTGCAGCGCTCTCTTCATGATGCGCTCTCCGCGGGGGTAAGCCTCTGAAAGCGAGCGGATTCCCTCGAAAGAATTGGTGAGGTTGCATCGGCCCCCTCCGGTGATGGCTACCTTGGCCAGGGGCTTGGAGGCGGCTTCTAAGAGGGTGACAGACAACTCCGGCGCCCGCCTCCTTAGTTCGGCGGCGCAGAAACAGCCGGCGGCTCCCGCTCCTATGATGGCTACGCTAGGCATCCTGGTTTAACGTAACTTGTATTGTCTCAATTCTTTTTCCAGTGTCCGGTGATTCGGGCAAAGGGATTCCAGCAAGGCGTGGAATTTGGGTCCGTGGTTCATTTCCTTCAGGTGGCAGAGCTCGTGGAGCATAACATAATCCTGCAACGGCTGGGGGAGGGTGACCAGACGGAGATTGAGGTTGATGTTGCCCCTGACGGAGCAGCTGCCCCAATTGCTGATGTTGTTCTTGATGGTGACCCGGTTGTACGTGAAACCGTGTTCATCGGCCAGTTCCTTGAGCCGCGGGGGTAGGGAGGCCTTGGCCTGGGCACGCAGCTGCTCCACTTCGGGAGTAACCGGTGCCCGACGGGGTTTTCTCCTGAGGAAGTAGTACAGACCCGTAAAAGGGTTGAAAAACACCCTAGGCATGCTGCTCGGGAAGTTCCTTGATATAGACGTCCTGCTGCGGGAAAGGAATCTCTATTCCGTTCTCGTTGAAGGCCTTGTAAACCGCTTCCCTGGCCTTGGCCGGGAAGGAAGCATACGTTTCCACGGTTACCTTGACCAGCACGTTCAGCACAATGGCGCTATCTCCAAAATCGTGCACGCGAACCGTGATGCCAAAGCGTTTGTCCACCACTTCACGGCCGTATTTGTCCTTGACCATGAGGGGCGTAAGGGCATCCACAATGATCTGGCGGGCCTTTTCTACGTCGGTTCCATACTTTATTCCCACCAGGAAACTTATTATCTGGTAGGAGTTGTTGCGCGTGAGGTTCTTGAAGTTCTTGTTGAAGAGGGCCGAATTGGTAAAGAACATGATGGAACCGTCCACCCCTTCAATCTGGGTGGTCTGGTAAGAGAGCCCTACGACATTTCCGCGGATTCCGTCACATTCCACTACATCGCCTACGCGCACACGTCCTCCCATGAGCTGGATGCCATAGAAGAAGTTGTTCAGGATGTCCTTCATAGCAAAGCCCATACCGGTGGCCAGACCTGTGGTTATAAGGGCAAGGCCCGAGGCCGGAATCTTGAGCATGAGGAAGACAATGATGATGTAGATACCCCATAATAGCAGGGATATGATGTTGTTGGCCAGGTTGAAGTTGATATCCGTCTCCTTGAACAGCACGTTTTCTCCCAGTTTGCGGACGGCCTCCTTGGTTTTCCATGCCCGATAGCCGGCCTTGCCTGCATACACCAGGTAGCGGAACAGGAAGAACAGGCTGACAATGAGGAGGATGAGGAACAGGGACATGGTAATACCGCCTCCGGAGGCCTCGGTTCCGGCCTGGATGAAGGGTGTGAAGAAGAATTTCTCGGCCACCTTGGTGAAATTGAACACGTTACAGGCCATGAATACGGCGCCCGGGAAGGACCACAGTTGCAGTAAGGGCATCAGGGTCATCTTAAGGAAATCGTCCAGCCAGGTTACTCTGATGAAGGATCCCTTGATATGGGATGACAGCGGCATGTTGGGATTTTTGAGCCGATACTCGGCCATTTTCTTTTTGACATGGCTGTCGTAGTAACGATTGAGAAGTTCGGAGATGGCGATGAGGGTTTCCAGGAGGGACAGCTGGAAAAACCACCAGATGAGGATCAGCAGAGCCGCCATCACCAAACCGATCCAGGAGATGATGGTGGCAAGGGTCATAACAATGGCGCTTATCCACAGGAGGATAACATCTCCACGGTCTTCATTCGGATACTTTTTGGAGTTGACCCAGAACTGCGAAATGGTAGCCAGGAGCAGCAGGGGGGGAAACAACAGATTGATGACGCTGTTGGGAATGAAGATGATGCGGAAATACACGACGATGAACGCCATGACGAGGGTGGGGATGTAGGAGATCAGCGTGTTCTTGATCTGGGATCTGTCCAGGCGGATGAGCATGGACAAGAAAATGGCCGCGATGAGCCAGGCAAACTCTCCCATCATCTTGGAAGAACGCACGATGAAGGTGTTGTTGCTGGCTTTGGCGTTGAAGAACAGGAATACCCCAAAGAGAAATACGCCCAGAAGGGCGATAATCATGCCCTTGTGATTATTGAACCACTCCGTCTTGCCCATCCGGGTTCGTTTTACGCCCCAGTTTACAATGATGGTGGCAATCCAAATGGCAACCGCCAGCACGAGAAGAAGCATGAAGGAGTAGAAGTAGATGACGGGGCCTCTCCAGGAACTCACTACATCCTCTTCGGAACGGTTCACGTTCAGGCTGTAGCGGCTGCGGAAATCGGCCATGGCGCGCTTAAAACGGTAGGAGAAGTGGCCGAGGGTCTTGAAATAATTGCTTTGCCCCTGGACAAAGACCTTTTGCTGAACGGTTTCATAGCGCTCTTGTGCATAAGTGTAAGCGCCCCTCAGGCGTTCGTCCGTCTGGTCGTAGTATTCCTGGTCTTTATCTATCTGCTGGATTTGTTGCCAGTAGTAGGCTACTATCTGTTCGGCCACGTACAGGCAACTGTCCCTCACGGCGATGGTGGCATCGTCCATGTTCATGTCAAATTCCTGAATGGCGAAGTCCGGCGTGGAGAGGATGGCCGTATCGGCCTGAGCCAGCGCATTGCTTACGGAATCCAGCACTACGGCTACCCGGGCATCCTGCTTAATTTCTTCGGCCGTGCGCTCCGGGGGCATTTTCCGCAGCGTGAGAACCAGGCGGTTGTACCTTTCCATTTCCGCGGTAAGGTTGGCTTTGACCTCGGCATACGGGGTGTCGTTATTCTTGAAACCCTCGTATTGCTTGGTTACCTCGTTCAGGGCGAAGGTAAGGTCGAAGGTGTTCTCGGAGGCCTGGGAATACAGCATGACGGAGAGCTCGTTGCACTCGTTAATAAGCTCAACCAGTTTCTGGTGCTGATCCTTGATACGCTTTTCGGCGCTTCCGCTGAATTGGATAAGGCCGGAATAGGTCTCCTTGAGCTCCATCAGAAGAACGGAGAGCGTATGGTTCAGATTGTCTTCCTTGAACACGGCGCCGATGGGCGCGATGGCCATCACAAAGGCGCACAGGACCGCTATGATTCTTTTTTTCCTCATAATCTACAAATGTACACAAAAAGACGGTGTAATACAAAAATAGGCCCGGATAAACTTCCGGGCCTATAAAAGAATCTTAAGCGGCTGATCCTATTTCGAATAGGTGGCCTTTACGAAAGGAGCGGTAAGAAGATACTCGGCGCTTTCCTTGAAGCTTACCAGGATGTCATCGTGCTTGTAGCGCTCGATTTCTACCACGAAGTCCTGCAGACCGGCCTTGTCGGCATTCTTGAAGATGGCGTCGAAGCCCACCATGCCGCTCTGGCCCACTTCCCATTCGTCCTTGATGTGGAGCATGGTGAAGCGGCCCGGATAACGCTCAAAGTAGTCTACGGGTGAAGCTTTGCCGATGACGGCCCAGTACACGTCCATCTGGAAGAACACCAGGGCGGGGTCCGTGTGCTCCAGCATGTAGTCGTACATGACCTGGTCTTCCACTTTCTCGAATTCGTAGGCGTGGTTGTGGTAGCCGTACTTGATGCCGGCGGCCTGGCAGCGGCGGCCTACTTCATTGAGATAGTCGCAGTAAACCTGGAGATCGTGGATGCTGGACTGGAGGCCCATCCAGGGCGTTACGATGTACTTCATGCCGGCGGCCTTGTGCACCTCGATGCACTTGTCCCACCAGGCCAGGGCAGCCGTGAGGTCTCCGCTGGCAAGCTCTTCAGGGGAGAGACCGCGGGATACGTGGGCGCTGAGCACCTTCATTCCGGCGGCTTCCACCTTCTGCTTGAACACCTCGGGGGTGTCTCCGTAGATGAGACCCTGGTCTCCGTCATAGCTGGCTGCTTCCACGGCGGTGTAACCCATTCCGGCGATGGTCTTCAGGACTTCGGCATAATTGTCGTGATTGAGGATACTGCGGGCAGAGTACATCTGGATGCACATATCCTTCTTGACGGGAGCCGCTTCCTTGGGGGCGCAGGCAGGGAAAGCCATCATGGCAGCAAAGGCGAGGAAAATAATACTCCTTTTCATATTAGTCCATCAGTTTGATGCGGATGTTGCGGTACCAGACATCGTCGCCGTGGTCCTGCAGGCCGAAATAGCCCTCGTGGTTCTCGCCGCCGCAGTTGTTCAGCAGTTCGAAAGCGAGGGGCCAGTCCTTCTGGCTGAATTTGCTGGCCTGGAGCATGTCGGTCCACTGCTGGGTCCACAGATGGTATTCAAGAACCTTCACATCGTTCTGGAAGTGAACGACGGTGCCTTTGTAAACGAGGATCTTGACCTTGTTCCACTCACCGTAAGGATTCTGGTTCTGGGGAACGGCGGGAATCATGTCGTACAGGGAAGCGGACTGACGGTTGCCGTCCACGCCCAGGAGGGCATCGGGATGGTTAGCGTTGTCCAGCACCTGGTACTCGGGAGCGGAGATGTAGATGGGCTCGTAACGCTCGTTTCCGTTCTCGTCCTTGGTGGTGACTTCCTTGGCCAGGTAGAAGATACCGGAATTACCGCCCTTGGAGATTTTCCACTCCAGTTCCAGGGTGAAATTCTTGAACTGATGGGCGAAGATGATGTCTCCGCCTTCACCGGTCTGGCCTTCGCCGGTACCGGTTCCGTTGAACTTGAGGGCGCCTTCGTCAATGGTCCAGCGGGAAGGAAGATCGGCCTTGCCGTATCCGCGCCAGCCCTTGGTGGAGGTGCCGTCGAAAAGGACTACATAGCCCTCGTCATCTACCGGGAATTCATCCAGGTTCACCTGAGGGGCTTCTACTACGGTGTAGGCGGGAACGCCGCCCTGCTTATTGTTGTTTTTGCAAGCTACTGCGCACATAACCAAAAGGGTTGCTGCAGAAAGGAAAAGCAGTTTTTTCATTTTGAATATCCGTTTTATTAAAGGTTAGTCTTTGGGCATTTCCGGCAGTACCCAGCCGTCACGGAAGACGGGTTTGATGAGTTCTGCGGCATACTGGTTGGCATCTACGGGATCTGTGTACACGTTCTCGAACGTAGGGTGACCGTCGTGGATGGAGAAACCGTCGTGGATCATGGTGCGGATGGTGGCATCCTTCGGGATGTTGGTGAATTTCATGTTTTCACCATCCCATTCCAGTTCCATGTTCAGGCTCTGCAGGCGAACGGCTACCACGCCCATGGCTACCATCTCATTGAACGGGCCGGCCTGGGCGAAGTCGGATACGCAAGGCACGCGATAATCCGGGTCTTCCTTGCAGGCGCGGACCCAGTCCTGCTGGTGGGAGGTCTTGACCTCGCGGAGCACGTGAGGAACCTCGGGGTTGCGACCGCTCAGGAGGTAAGGATTTACGCCGTAGCAACCGCAGATAAGGGTATCCTTGGTGCCGTAGAAGATGAGGCATCCGCCGGAATCGTTCAGATCCTTGCCGACGGGCAGGCCTTCGGGACGGTCGGGCAGGATGCCGCCGTCGGTCCAGTTCACGACCACCTCGGGCATGGCCACCTTGGGCATGTTGTCACGGGCGGGGAAGACGAAGCGGACCTTTTCGGCCTGAGGGCAGGATTCGGTGAGGAGGGCGGTGGAGCTGCCCTGTACCTTGGTGGGATAACCCAGTTTCAGGGCTGCAAACACGGGATGCAGGATGTGGCAGGCCATGTCACCCAGGGCGCCGGTACCGAAGTCCCACCAGCCGCGGAAATTCCAGGGGGTGTAGATGGAATGATAAGGACGCATGGGAGCGGGGCCGATGAAGCAGTCCCAGTTCATGGTCTTGGGCAGTTTCTCCGCCTTGGCGGGACGCTCCAGGCCCTGGGGCCAGATGGGACGGTCCGTGAAGGCGTCAACGCGGGTTACCTCGCCGATTTCGCCGTTCCAGATCCATTCGCAAACCTTGCGTACGCCTTCTGCGGAAGCGCCCTGGTTACCCATCTGGGTGGCTACGCGATGCTTCTTGGCCAGCTTGGTGAGCAGGCGGGATTCATAAACGGTACGCGTGAGGGGCTTTTCACAGTAGACGTGCTTGCCGGCAGCGATGGCTTCCGCGGCGATGATGGCGTGCGTGTGGTCGGCCGTTGCTACGATGACGGCATCGGCCTCCGGCAGCAGCTCCTTGAACATGACGCGGTAGTCGCTGTACTTCTTGGCGTTAGGATACTTTTTGAACACGTGGTCGGCATACTTCCAGTCCACGTCGCACAGGCCGATGATTTCTTCGGTCTTGGCTACTTCCGCAATGTCCGCGGCGCCACGGCCGCCGATACCCACGGCGAGGACCTTCAGCTTGCGGTCCATGGGCGGCGGGGGAACGTCCTTAGCCTTGGCCAGTACGGATTTGGGTGCCATGGTGAGACCGATGGCAGCGGCGGTTCCTGCTTTGAGGAACGATCTTCTGGAAATTTCTTTGGTCATAAGTATATGAGTGTTTTGGGTATAATTAGTTGCTAGTTCACAAATTGTGATAAATTTAATTCTTTTCTAAGAATTATCAAAATAAAAATGAATTCGTTATAGGGAAATAGGGGAATTTGCGAAAAATCAGTAAATTTGCAGATTGAAAACTTGACCATGACACTCCTCGTCATATATCTGCTGTTGACAATGAGCATCTCTTTCCTCTGCTCATTGCTGGAGTCCGTCCTCATGTCAACACCCATCTCCTACATAACCATGAAGGAAGACGAGGGAGACAAGAACGCCGCCTTGATGATGAAGTTCAAGCAGGATCCGGACCGTCCGCTGAGTGCCATCCTGTCCCTGAATACCATTGCCAATACGCTGGGCGCAGCCGCCGTGGGCCACCAGGCCACCCTCCTTTCCGGAGACCACTGGTTCGGCATCATCAGCGCCATCATGACCGTCCTCATCCTGGTTTTCTCCGAAATCGTTCCCAAAACCATCGGGACCTCCCATTGGAAAGACCTCATGTGGCTGGCCCGCATCATGAATTTTCTGGTCTACCTGCTATTTCCCATTGTCTGGATCATCGACAAGCTGCATAACACCATCTCGGATGAAGATCCCGACCTGGGTATCTCCCGCGAGGAAGTGAGTGCCATGGCCAACATGGGAGAAGAAGAAGGCGTGCTGGACAACAGCGAGAACAAGGTTATCCAGAATATCATCAAACTGGACGACATCAAAGCCTACGACATCATGACGCCCCGCATCGTGGCCGCCATTGCCTCGGAGAACATGACGCTTCGCCAGTTCTACAAGCAGGAAGAGCTCTCGCACAACAGCCGCATCCCGGTCTATTCCGATTCTCCGGAATACATCACCGGCTACATCCTCCGCTACGATGCGCTGGAAAATCTGGCCGAAGACAAATTTGACATGCGCCTGAAGAGCATCAAGCGCAAGATTGCGGCCTTCCACGAGGAAACCTCCGTTTCCGACATCTGGGAAAGCCTTCTCAAGACCAAGGACCAGATTGCCCTCATCATAGACGACTACGGCTGCTTCCAGGGAATCATTACTTTGGAAGATATTATGGAAACCATTCTGGGAATGGAGATTATAGACGAGAACGACACCATCACGGACATGCAGCAGTATGCCAAGGAACGCTGGCTCAAACGCAAGAACCAGTACAAGCAGATAGTGCTGCCGGAGGATGACGAGGAAGAGACTAAGTAAGGGCTTCCAGAAGCAATTCGAACAGGCGGGGCTTGGCATAACGGTCAAGCCCCGTTTCTTTTATCCAGAAATATCCTTCCGGTAATTCGGGCCGATTCTCAGGCTCCCAGAGATAGAAATCGGCCACTATCAACCGATGCGTAAGCTGGTGCCTGACTCCCATACGCAGCAAGGTTACACCAGCTTCGGAAAATTGGTTTTTCGCAGAGCCTTGCGAAAAATAATTTTCCGAAGCCAATGGTTCGTATAATCCTTGCCAGATATCTCCCTTTCCCCGCTTTCGGATGGCCGTGTAGCCCTCGCAACGGACGTAGATGTAGTCCAGATGGCGCTCCTGCACCTTGACGGCGGGTTTTTTGACGGGGAGCATCTCTACCCGGCCGGTGCGGAAAGCGTTGCAGGAATCCTGCAGGGGGCAAGTGAGGCAGTCCGGATTCTGCGGAGTGCACTGCAGGGCGCCGAAATCCATCATTCCCTGGTTGAACTGGGCAGGGGAGTCTGCGGGCAAAAGCTGATTGGCCAGCCGGGTGAATTCCTTTTTGGCCTCTGTGGTGCCCACCGGGGTGGTGAGGCCGAAGTGCCGGGCCAGGACGCGGTACACATTGCCATCCAACACGGCGGCGGGAATATCGAAGCAAATGGAGCCGATGGCAGCGGCGGTGTAGTCTCCCACGCCTTTTAGGCTCCGGATGCCTTCCAGGGTGTCCGGGAAGCCTCCATCGGCCACAATCTGCCGGGCGGCGGCGTGGAGATTACGGGCCCGCGAATAGTATCCCAGGCCTTCCCAGAGGCGAAGGACCTCGTCTTCGGAGGCATCGGCCAAATCCTGAACGGTGGGGAAGCGGTCCATGAAACGGTGCCAGTACGACGTTCCCTGGGCTATTCGGGTTTGTTGAAGGATGATTTCGCTGAGCCAGACCGCATACGGGTCCCGGGTCCTCCGCCAGGGCAGGTCCCTGGCATTCTCGGAGTACCATTGAAGGATGATGCGGCTGAAGGGGTTCACGCGAATCTCTGTAAAGCTTCGTACACGCGCTGGACGGGGAAGCCCACCACATTGAAATAGGAACCTTCGATGCGGGTAATGCCAATGTGGCCGATCCATTCCTGGATGGCATAGGCGCCCGCTTTGTCGAAAGGCTTGTAAGTATCTACGTAATAGGCGATTTCGGCCTCTGTAAGAGGTTTGAACCAGACTTCGGTGGTGACGTCGAAAGTCTCTTCGTGAGTGGCGTCCCGCAAGGTGACGGCGGTGGTCACGTGGTGCTCCCGTCCGGAGAGATCCCGGAGCATGCGGCAGGCGTCTTCCCGGTCCTTGGGCTTGCCCAGAATCTCTCCGGGCCGATGGGCCGTTGCGGGAAGGATGACCATGGTGTCGGCCGTAATGAGAATCTCATTCTCTTTCAGGGGCCGATGGAAGCTGTGAGACTTGCCCTGGGCCATGAGGCGGGGCACTTGGTCATAGGGGACCTCTTCTCCGAAGCTTTCCTCGAAGTTGTTATTTGTATCTACCTCGAAATCAATATCCAATCCTTTTAGCAATTCTCTCCTTCTTGGCGAGTTGCTACCCAGGATGATATGCTTCCCATGGAGGTTCATCAGAACTGCTTTTTGTAGGTCTCGGGGTCGAAAATCCACTTGCCCTGTTTTCTCAGGGTCTTCTCGATGGCTTCTCTCAGGCAACCTTTTCCGCCCGGGGCATCGGTGATCCAGTCGGCGATTTTCTGCACTTCTTCTACGGCATCGGCCGGGCATACTCCGCAGCCGCAAGCCTTCATGACATCGATGTCCGGGACGTCGTCCCCAAAATACATTACTTCTTCAGCTGAAAGCCCGTAACGTTCACAGAATATGGAGAATTCCTCCATCTTATTTCTGCAGTGGAGGAACACATCCTCGGGCTTGACGCCGCTGGCCATCATCCGTTTGCGGATGCTCTCCGAACTTCCGCCCGTAATTACAGCTACGGGGTAGCCGTTCATGGCGGCCATGCGAATGCCGAAGCCGTCTTTTGCATCGTAAATGCGCAGAAAATCACCCTCCGTGGTGCAGAGGAGGGTGCCTTCCGTGGCCACGCCGTCAATGTCGAAGGCAAAGGCCTTGATCATATCTAATTTGCTCATTTCTTTGGATCGAAGAACTAAGGAGCAAAGCGACTCAGGGGGTCTGGGGGATTAGGCCCCCAGTCGTGAAACGATTCTTAGGGAAACAAATCATACGTTTTATGATTTGTTTCCGCCTCCGCCGAGCGGGCCGAAATCGGCCAGATTGAAAGTGGTGCCCTGTGGGCCCTTGCCACCCAGATCGATGACGCCGAACTGGGCCTCATACTTGGAGATGTTGTCGAAGAGGGCGTTCATCAGGCGTTTGGCGTGCTCGGGCGTCATGATGATGCGGTTGCCAATCTCCGGTTTGGCGATGCCCGGGAGGGTAGTGGCAAAGTCAATGATGAATTCGCTTCTGGAATGGGAGATGATGGCCAGGTTGGAATAGGAGCCCTTGGCCACTTCCGGTTTAAGTTCCAGACTTATCTGATTTTGGGGTTTATTATTATTGTTATCCATACTCAAAAGATATTTCTGCAAAATTAACAAAAAAACCGTAAATTTGTAGGATTGAATATAATGGTATTTATATATGAAGGAATTAGCGGCAAAGTATAGTGCTAAGGACGTGGAGGATAAGTGGTATGCCTATTGGCTGGCCCACAAGTTCTTCCATAGCGAACCCAATGAGAAACAACCTTATACCATAGTGATTCCGCCGCCCAATGTGACCGGAATCCTGCATATGGGCCACGTGCTCAACAATACCCTTAACGATGTCCTTATCCGCAAGGCCCGCATGGACGGCAAGAATGCCTGCTGGGTGCCCGGAACGGACCACGCCTCCATTGCTACCGAAAGCAAGGTGGTGGCCAAGCTCAAGGCCCAGGGTATCCGCAAGGAGGATATCGGCCGAGAGGAATTCCTCAAGCACGCCTGGGAATGGAAAGAGGAGCACGGTGGTATTATCCTTCAGCAGCTCAAGAAGTTAGGCTGCTCCTGCGACTGGGACCGCACGCGTTTCACCATGGAACCGGCCCTGAGCGACGCGGTGATCAACACCTTCGTCTATTTCTATAAGAAAGGCTGGATTTACAAGGGTGTGCGCATGGTGAACTGGGACCCCGAAGCCCTCACGGCCGTGAGCGACGATGAGGTCATTCACAAGGACACCAAGAGCCACTTCTATCACCTTAAGTATTTTATCTCCGACGGCAACGGCAACCCTACCGACAAGTATCTGGTAATTGCCACCACCCGTCCGGAGACCATCATGGCCGATGCCGCCATCTGCGTGAATCCCAAGGATGAGCGTCATTTCTGGCTCAAGGGCAAGAAGGTGCTTATTCCTCTGATCAACCGGGAGATTCCGGTGATTGAGGACGAATACGTGGAAATGGACTTTGGTACGGGTTGCCTCAAAGTGACGCCCGCCCACGACGTGCACGACTATGAAATCGGCCTGCGTCATAATCTGCCCGTGCTGGAGATTATTGACGACCACGGAAAACTGAACGAGAAAGCCCAGATTCTGGTGGGTGAGGACCGTTTTGTGGCCCGTAAGAAGATTGTGAAGATGCTGGAGGAATCCGGCAACCTGCTCAAGGTAGAGGATTATACCTCTCCTGTGGGGTATAGTGAGCGCACCGATGCCGTCATCGAGCCCAAACTCAGCGCCCAGTGGTTCCTGAAGATGGAAAGCCTGGCTGCAACGGCCCTGGAGACGGTATTGAGCGGCCGCACCAACTTCATTCCCGAGAAATACATCAATACTTACCGCCACTGGATGGAGAACGCCCGCGACTGGTGTATCTCCCGTCAGCTCTGGTGGGGCCAGCGCATTCCTGCATATTACCTCCCGGACGGAAAATTCGTCGTAGCTGCAACTGCTGAAGAAGCACTTCAAGAGGCAAGGGCTATTAATCCAAATATCAAGGCCGAAGACCTTAAGCAAGACGAAGATGTGCTGGATACCTGGTTCAGCAGTTGGCTGTGGCCCATCTCGGTCTTTGACCCCGAAAAGCCCGGCCATCCGGACCACCAGCCCAACAAAGATCTGGCCTATTATTACCCGACTAACGACTTGGTGACCGGCCCGGATATCATTTTCTTCTGGGTGGCCCGTATGATCATGGCCGGCGAGGAATTTATGGGCAAGGAGCCCTTCTCCAACGTGTACTTTACTGGTATTGTGAGGGATAAAATCGGGCGGAAAATGTCGAAGACCCTCGGAAATTCGCCGAATCCCCTTGACCTGATTGATACCTATGGTGCTGATGCTGTGCGCATTGGCATGCTGCTTTGCTCCAGCGCCGGCAACGATATTTTCTATGATGAGGCGCAGATCAAGCAGGGCGCAGCCTTCTGCAACAAGATCTGGAACAGTTACCGTCTGGTGAAGGGTTTCCAGGTAGATGCTGCCGTGGCCCAGAGCCCGGCTGCCAAGCTGGCCATCGAATGGTTTGCCGCCAAATTGTCGGATACCCTGGCCCTGGTGGAAGACCATTACAGCAAGTTCCGCATCTCCGATGCCCTCATGACCATCTATAAGCTCTTCTGGGACGACTACTGCAGCTGGTACCTGGAGGCCATCAAGCCGGCTTTCGGTCAGCCTGTAGATCCGGAGACCTATAATAAGACGCTTGAGTATTTCGAGGCCCTTCTCAAACTCATCCATCCGGTGATGCCTTTCATTACCGAGGAGCTTTGGCAGGATCTGGCCGAGAGGAAGGAAGGGGAGACCATCATGTATGCTCCCACTCCCAAGGCCGAAGCCTTCGACCCCGCCGTGCTGGAGAACTTCAGCCTGGCTGCAGAGGCCGTGAACGGAGTCCGTTCCGTACGCAACCAAAAGAACATCGCCCCCAAGGAGCAGTTGCATCTGCTCATCAAGGGAAGCTCCTTCCCCTGCATCCCGGTAATCGAGAAAATGGCCGGTGTCAACGTTGAACTGGTAGGGGAGTTTGGAGACGCCCAGGGCGTGGGATTCATGGTCCGTACCCAGGAAATGTTCGTGAAGATGGACGGTCTGGTGAATGTGGCCGAAGAGATTGAAAAAGCACAAAAGGAACTCGAGTACCAGCAGAAATTCCTGCAGGGAGTAAGGGCCAAACTGGCCAATGAGAATTTCGTAGCCCATGCTCCGGCTGCCGTCATTGAGAACGAGCGCAAAAAAGAGGCCGATTCGCTCTCCAAGATAGAGAGTCTCGAGGCTAAGCTTAAGTCATTGAAGAAGTAACTTTAAAACAAAATAGTTAAACGTAGTAACATTTTTGTTATGGCTATTTTTAAGGCTACATTCCCTGTCCGGTACTACGAAACCGACCAAATGGCGGTGGTTCACCACTCCAATTACATCCGTTACTTCGAGATTGCCCGTGACGAGATGATGGTCCAGCTGGGCTTTCCGATTGAAAAGTGCGAAAGTGAGCTGGGAGTGCTGGTGCCCATCGTGTCGGTGGAATGCCACTTCCGCCATCCGGCCAGGATGGGGGATATCATTACCGCTACGGCCGAAGTGAACAAAGTTCCCATGGCCAAAATGCTCATCAAGCAGGCGGTGTACAACCAGGACGGAGTCCTTTGTGCAGAGGGCGTAGTCACCCTGGGTTTCCTGAATAAGGAGACCTTTATGCCGGTGCGCTGCCCCGAGCCCGTCGTTGCTTTATTTGAAAAACACATAAACGCTTAATACTATGCTTACGTATCCGTTGATGATTGGAACCTGGGAGATTGTCGCCATCGTTGCCGTCGTGGTTCTCCTGTTTGGTGGCAAGAAGATTCCCGAACTCATGAAGGGAATCGGCAAAGGTGTCAAGAGCTTTAAAGAGGGGATAAACGAGGTGGAGAAGGAGATCAAAGACGTCGACACCACCCCCAAGGAAGAAAAGTAAAGTGGCAGAGAAGGACGTTGAAATGTCCTTCTGGGACCACATTGAGGCCCTGAGAGGAACCTTGTTCCACTCGGTGCTGGGCGTTGCTTTGGCCTCCATCGTGTTCCTGAGTTTTCCCAAACCGCTTTTCAAAGCCGTATTCTGGCCTACCAGGCCGGATTTTCCGCTCTACCGCCTGCCTGGTGTTGAGTTTTCCATGGATCTTATCAACATCGACCTGTCGGCCCAGTTCTTCTTCTATCTGAAGGTGGCGCTGCTTTGCGGTCTGGTGGTAGCTTTCCCTTATATAATATGGGAAATCTGGAGATTCATTGCTCCGGCTCTTTACGACCACGAGCAGAAAGCGGTGAGAAGGGCCTTCGGCCTGTCATCGGCCCTGTTCTATCTGGGTGTAGCGGTAGGGTATTTTGTGGTGTTGCCGGTTTGCCTCATGTTCTTTGTGAACTTTTCGGTGAGCGATGCCATTGTGAACACCATTTCGCTAAGCTCCTATATGTCGCTGTTCACCTCCATGGTGTTCCTGATAGGGCTTTTGTTTGAGTTTCCCACGGTAATCCTGGTTCTTTCCAGCATTGGAGTGGTAACCCGCGAGAACTTAAAGCAATGGCGTAAATACGCAGTTGTAATTGTTTTATTGTTAGCTGCTTTGATTACTCCAAGCGACCCGTTTTCCATGTTTGTACTGGCCGTTCCTCTATATGGCCTGTTCGAGTTTTCCATCCTGCTTTGCCGGAATAAAGTTCCCGTCGAGGAATGATCTCAGTAAGCAATGTCACCGTAGCCTACGGCAGTTTTGTCCTGCTGGATGGAATCAATTTCCATATCAGCGAGCAGGACAAGATAGGTCTTGTAGGTAAGAACGGTGCCGGCAAATCTACGCTGATGAAACTCATCACGGGGGAGCAGTCTCCTACAACGGGTAGCGTGGAGAAACCTACCGGCGTCAAGATCGGTTACTTGCCGCAGGTGATGGAGCATCACAAGGGGCACTCGGTAATGAAAGAAGTCCTGTCCGTGTTCGATCATATCCACTCTATGGAGGGTGAACTGCACAGAATTACCGAAGAACTTTCAAATAGAACAGATTACGAATCAAGCGAATACGCGTCTTTAATTGAACGCCTGAATGAGATAAATGATACCCTGGCGCTGGAGTCCGGCCTTTCACCGGAAGCCCGTGCCCAGAAGGTGCTCTTCGGCCTGGGATTCAAGGCGGATGAACTGGATCGGAATACAGAGACCTTCAGCCAGGGATGGAATATGCGCATTGAGCTGGCCAAGATTCTGTTATCGGCCCCCGATGTGCTTCTGCTTGACGAACCTACCAACCATCTGGATATTGAATCCATCGAGTGGTTCGAAGATTATCTGAAGAATTTCCGGGGGTCGGTGCTGCTGGTTTCCCATGACCGCAAGTTCCTGGATAATGTAACCACCCGTACGGTGGAGATTATGCTGGGGCACATTCATGACTATAAAGTGCCTTACAGCCAGTATGTTATGTTAAGGGCGGAGCGCCTGGCCCAGCAGACGGCCGCTTACGAGAACCAGCAGCGGATGATAGAGAAGACGGAGGATTTCATCAACCGTTTCCGCTACAAACCTACCAAGAGCAACCAGGTTCAGTCCCGCATCAAAGCCCTGGAAAAACTGGACAGGATTGAGATTGACGAGAGCGACAATTCCAAGCTCTCTTTGAAATTTCCTCCTGCGGAACGTTCTGGTGATGTGGTATTTAAGGGCGTTGACCTAAAGGTTGGCTACCCCCAGAAAGTGGTCTTCTCTGATGCCCAGATAGAGATTAAGAGAGGGGAAAAGGTAGCCCTTATCGGCCGTAATGGCGAAGGTAAGACTACACTCATGAGGGTAATCATGAGGGAATTGGATCCCATCTCCGGAGAAGCCCGCCTGGGACATAACGTCCATATTGGCTATTATGCCCAGAACCAGGAAGATATCCTGGATCCTGCCGAGACGGTGTTTGGGACCCTGGACCGAATTGCGGTGGGGGATATCCGTACCAAGCTGAGGGATATCCTGGGTGCCTTCTTATTTAAAGGAGAGGACATTGACAAGCGCGTTTCTGTGCTCAGCGGTGGAGAAAGGGCCCGGCTGGGGATGGCCAAACTCATGCTTTCCCCCTACAATGTCTTGGCGCTGGACGAACCTACCAACCACATGGACATCCGTTCCAAGGATGTTCTCAAGCAGGCCCTGAAGTCGTTTGACGGCACTCTGATAGTGGTTTCGCACGACCGTGACTTCCTGGATGGCCTGGTGGACAAACTCTACGAATTCCGCGACGGTAAGGTCAAGGAGCATTTGGGCGGCGTACAGGAATTCCTGGAGAAGCGCAAGCTGGAGTCCCTGCAGGAGCTGGAGCGGAGTGCCCAGGCTCCCGTGCAGGAAAAGCCTGCCCAGAAGAAGGAATCGGCCCGGGAATTCCAGGCGCAGAAGTTTGTTTCCAAGGAGCAGCGGAAAATCCAGAACCGGGTGAATTTCCTGGAGAAGGAGATTGCCAAACGCGAGGGCAGGATGGGGGAGATTGAGGGTATTCTGGCCAATCCCTCCGAAAAGGACGACATCATGGAACTCACGCGGGAGTATCTGGAACTCAAGCGGGCCCTGGATGCCGATACCGACGAATGGACCACGCTCATGGAGCAATTGGACTAAGCTTATGATTTACGATTCACATATGGATACCCCTTCCCAGCTCATGAGGCTGAGGAATCTGGGCATTGACAATCCGCATGCGCACGTGGATTTCCCCAAGATGCGCGCCGGCAAGGTGGACGGAGCCTTCTTTGCGCTGTACACTCCGGCCGAAATGGCCCCGGATGCCGCCACCCGCTATGCCCTGGAAATGCTTTCTGCGGTATATGATGCGGCCGATGCCAATCCTGACTACGCTGCTGTGACCTTTACCCCCGATGAAGCGGAACAAAACCGGAAAGAGGGAATCATTTCCCTTTTCATGGGCATGGAAAACGGTTCTCCCATTCAGGAATCGCTTTCTTTGCTGCGGACATTTTACCGGCTGGGGGTCAGTTACGTTACCCTGACGCACAATGGAGACAACGCCATTGCCGACTGCGCTGCCGTAGGCAAGCGCTGGGGAGGTCTGAGTCCCTTCGGCAAACAGGTGGTGGCAGAGATGAACGCCCTGGGCATGATGATTGACCTTTCTCACGCATCTGACCAGACCTTCTGGGACTGCATCAAGCTTTCGGAAGCTCCCATAGTGGCCACCCACTCCTGCTGCCGATCCCTATGTGGTCACAAGCGCAACCTTACCGATGAGATGCTTCAGGCCCTGGGAGAGAAAGACGGATATGTGGGCATCAACTACAACCCCGGCTTCTTGTCCGACGATTTTGGAAAAGATCCCAGGGAAGCAGCTTTGTTGGACGAGGCCGACAGGGTAGAGGCCGCTTTTATTAAGGAGCCTGGCAATCCTGAAAAAGTGAAGGCCTGGAACCGGATGCAGGAGCGGCTTCTGACGGAAGTCCGCCGTCCGGGCGTGAAGGAAGTGGCCGATCACATTGACCACGCCGTGAAGTGGGCGGGCATTGATCACGTGGGAATCGGCTCCGATTTTGACGGGATTCTTCTCACACCCTCCGGGCTGGAAAATATCGCGCTGTCTGACTCACTTTGGGAGGAACTTCGCCGCAGGGGCTATACTCAAGCCCAGATTGACCAGATTTCGGGTGGAAACCTGATGGAGGTCTATAAAAGGGTGATAAAGTATTCAGAATAAGCGAGTTAAGTCAATATTTACAAAAACGAAACACAAATGTTATAACTATTAACATTTGTGTTTCTTTATATTTATATCAATACGTTAGATTTCTTCGAGGATTTGAAGCCTCAGAAAGTTCAGGGCCGATGCAGCAAAGCGCTCGATGTTGCGAAGGCGGTCGTTCTTGTAGTTGTATTTGATGGTTTTGGTGACATGCGGAGTGGCCACACCGACCCAAACGGTACCTTCGGGATTGAACTCGTCGCCTCCCGGGCCGGCCAGTCCGGTAGTGGAAACGGCGTAGTCACTGCCCGTAAGTTTTCTTACTCCCTCGGCCATGGCCGCCGCTACTTCTGCACTCACGACACCATTCTTTTCGATAGTCTGCGCCGGAACACCCAGTACAGATTCTTTAACAGAGATGGCATAGGATGTGACAGATCCCAGAAAATAGGCCGAAGAGCCTGGCACAGAAGTAATCAAGTGGGCAATCTCACCTCCCGTGCAGGATTCGGCGGCCGATAAGGTGAGTCCGTGCTCCTTCAGGAGCTTTCCAATCTCCGTTTCCAGGTTGGAATCCTGGTCGGCGTATACCAAATTGCCCAAAATGGCCTTCAATTTTCCGATTTCTTCATCCATAATCTGGTTTTCCTGATCGGAATCCCCTCCGTAGCACGAGAGACGAAGGCGGATCCCGGTGAGGGGATTGGGCAAATAGGCCAGATGCATCTGGGACGGCAGGGCATCTTCCCAAGGGGCGATGAGTTCGGAAAGGGCACTCTCGGCCATGCCGTATACCACCACATTCCGGTGAAGAATGTTGGAAAGCTGCTGGTGTTTCCGGATGTCTTCCAATACCTCGGGGATGGCTCCCACCGCTTCGTGGGGAACGCCGGGCAGGGAATAGAGCGTTCCGCCCCCGTTCACATTTCTGAAAATCATGATGGGAGCGGTTCCCAGCCTGTTCACAATGACTTCAGCGGTATCCGGAACATCGGCCTGGGCCAGGTTGATGGGCAAAACATCCAGTCCTCGGCTTTTCAGGATGGAATGGACTTTTTCCAGTTGCCCGGGATGCCGTACAAGGCCCTTGCTGCCGGTGAGTTGGGACAGAACCCCTTTGGTAATGTCATCTTTGGTGGGCCCCAGGCCTCCGGTTGTGATAACTATGTCGTTCTGAGCTAGTTCTCGGGATAGGGTAGAGGCAATCTCACGGGCGTTGTCACCAATGGACAGCATGCGGTTCACGTGGATTCCCATTTCTTCCAGGGCCAGGGCCAGATGCCTTGAATTAGTGTCCAGGACCTGTCCAATGAGGATTTCATCACCGATGGTGACGATGGAAGCGAGTTTCATGTAAGGGGATTGTTAACGGGAAATGGTTTTCAAAAGCTTGTTGAAAGGGAAAGGGCGAAGGGTAGTTTCTACCAGGGAGGCACCTGCCTGGAGGCATTCCAGGGCTTCTTCCATACTGTCGGCCGATCCGATAACCGGGTAGCGGTGCTGGGTCTCTTCTATAACCATCCTCACCTTTTTGGCAGGAACCACCACGGCATCTATTCCGGAGAGACGGCAGTGGCTCAAAAGGGTATGGATCTCATCAGGAGTATGCCCGTGGGAGAGCCTGAGGGCTATGGGTGTGTAATGCTCGTAGCACAGGCGGAGGCTGATTACCTCATCCAAAAGAACGGTTGTATCCGAGATGTCGGTGGAATCAATGCCGTGATCTCCGTCGGGGTCTATTATAATAAGGTCAGAGAAATCGTAGACCAGGGAGAACGAACGGGCCAGGTCGGACGAGACATTTATGGCCAGGATGGATTTCTTGCGATAATCTTGGAGACCCAGAATCCAATTCAAGACGTTGTCGCTCGGGGGAGAAAGTGTAACGAAACCCGCGCCGAAGGTTCTGCATTCACGCAGTTGGCGGATACTGGGGCTTTGGCGTAGGCCCAGCGGGTTCTTGAAAGCGAGTCCTGCGACGTTGGTGTCCAGAGCTTTCTTCTTGTGTGATCCAAATAGAAACATAGCAGCGCTTCTTACGCTGCAAAGATACTAATTTATTCGCTTTGACGGAATTCCTGGAAGGTTTTGTCAGAGAAGAACACCATAATCCTGGAAATCTCACGATTGCTGGAAGGGGACTGCAGGGAGAAGAGATCCAATTGTACGGGCTCGTCCGGCTGGGGAGTGCTTTCGATGGGCATTCCGCTCTCGTTTTCATGATACATTTTGCCCTTACCGCTTAGCAACCATTCTAAATTAAGGTTAGGGTAGTGCAGGATCAGACTCTCCAGGAAGTCGTATCCGGGCTTGTTTCTTCCGGCCAGGATGTTGGACACACTGCCCCTTGCGACGGACAAAGTGTCTGCCAACTGGGTTTGGGTGATGTTCTCTGCTTGCAGGAACTGTAATAGCCTTCGATTCATATTTGTGAACTTATCCGCCACAAATATAAATCATTCATTTAAATAAAACAAATATTTTTTGGGGGTGAAGTAGGGGATAGAGGTGGTTTTTGCTTTTGAATTAGAGAACTAATACTTTATATAAATATTATAAATAACTGAATATGTGGTAACAATAACCAATTATCATATATATAAAAGCATTATGCAGTTTCAGGAGTTCCTTTACAAGGATAATATTTATATATCGATTCTTTATATAAAATAATGTAAATAACTGATTATTAGTAATATTTAACCTAAACAAATTTAATGATAAAAATTCTGCATGATATTTTAGCTAGGATATTCCAGAGGGTTGAATAATATTCACAATGTATAATTATGTGAACAAACAATTTGGTATTTGGTTTCACATTTGTGAACAATCAAGAGCGAAAAAATGAACTGGGGACCGGGCTTTCGCATTTGGGATAAATGATGTAACTTTGTTCAAAATTTTGAACAGTACAAAATGATACCCGAAATACACATTGAAGACTACAATTATGGACTTGACGACGCCCGGATTGCCAAGTACCCCCTACCGGAAAGAGACTCCACCAAGCTCCTTCACTACCGCGCCGGACAAAAAGGTGTCGAGATAGTCGAAAGATGCTTCAGGGATTTACCGGATCTTCTGGGTTCGGACACATTGATGGTTTTCAATGACACAAAAGTGGTCCCGGCCCGTCTCCACTTTCAGAGGGAAAGCGGGGCTCATATAGAAATTTTCTGTCTGGAACCCGTCGATCCGGTAGAATATAACCTGGCCTTTGGAACACTTTCCGAGTGTTCCTGGAAATGCGTGATCGGGAACGCGAAAAAATGGAAGGAGGATGTCCTCAAATTGTACAATCCTGCCTCTGACATTACTCTGGAGGCACTTTCACTGCGAGCAAAATTGTTACATAGAGACGGGCAAACAGGAATAGTACATTTTTCCTGGGAAGGCGGAGTCCCTTTTTCCAGGGTTCTGGAGCTGGCCGGCACCGTGCCCATCCCTCCCTATCTGAACCGCGAATCCGAAGAGTTGGATACGCAGCGATATCAGACCGTATACGCGCATATCAGGGGCTCTGTAGCTGCTCCTACGGCCGGTTTGCACTTTACTCAGGCAGTCCTGGACCGCTTGAAAAACAAAGGAATAGAGATGGAAACCGTGTGCCTGCACGTAGGCGCTGGCACTTTTTTGCCGGTCAAGAGCTCCCTGGTTTCCGAGCATCCCATGCATCGTGAGCCCTTTGTGGTTTCCAAATCCCTTATCGAGCGCCTTGCAGGCAAGAATGGCCCGCTTCTGGCCGTTGGAACTACGTCTGTCCGTACGCTGGAGTCCCTGTATTACATTGGAGTAAGCTGCCTGGAGAGGGGAGTTCCCGAGGACGTGGAGCAGTGGGCTCCTTATACCCGCGAATATCCCTATTCCACCGAAGAAGCTTTGCTGGCTATCGTCAAGTATTTGAATGATAATCATTTGGACAATCTTGTGGCCGGTACCAGGATCATCATTGTTCCTGGTTTCCGTTTCCGTCTCGTAGATAAACTTGTGACCAATTTCCATCAACCTGAAAGCACGCTTATACTTCTTGTATCTGCTTTTGTAAATGGCAATTGGCGAAGTATTTATGACTTTGCATTAAAGAATAACTTTAGGTTCTTGAGCTACGGAGACAGCTCATTATTGGAAAGGGAATAGGTAAAAAGGAATACTTTTTGTATCTTTGTGTTGCAAAAAAGACAGGATTATGGATCTGACAGAATTTAACGATATCGCCCCGTTCAACGATGAAGAAACGGCTGCTGCTTTATCGCGTTTGGCCAACCATCCCAACACCTCCTGGATTTCCCGTTATATCTTCCCGGACCAGCCGGCCAGTTTCCTGGCAGAGCTGCTCAGGAGTATCCACACGGTGGACGAGTTCCAGCATACCATTATGTCCAAGGCCGTCGAGTGGGTGATTAATACCACGATGAAAGAATTCACCTATGAAGGTATTGAGAACATCAAAAACCTGAAAGGGAACTATCTGGCCATGTCCAATCATCGTGACATCATCCTGGATCCGGCCATCATGCAGGTGGTTTTGATGAAAAACGGCTTGCAGCCCACTGAGATTTGTGTTGGGGATAACTTGTTGAAACAGAAATCTGTAGAGCTTCTTATCCGCTCCAACCGCATGATCAAGGTCATCCGGGGAATATCGGCCCGTGAATTGTATCTTTCTTCTCAGCAATTGTCCAAATACATCCGTGAGAGCATTACCTCCGGGCACAGTTCCGTATGGATTGCTCAGCGCCAGGGCCGTACCAAGGACGGTATTGACATTACCGAACAGGGTCTGCTGAAGATGGTGGATATGAGCGGAACCAAGGATTTCGTAGAGAATTTCAAGGAAGTTCAGATTGTGCCCATCAGTATGTCTTACGAGTATGAACCCTGCGATATCCTGAAGGCCCGCGAAATGCTGATTTCCCGTACCCAGAAGTACGTAAAACGCGAATTGGAAGATCTGGAGAGCATTATCCTGGGCATCAAGCAGTATAAGGGCAACGTGCACATGAACATTGATACGCCCATAACGGAAGCAGAAATCATTGAGGCGGCCGAATGTGACAAGAACGACCGCTACAAGAAGATGCGTTACGCAGTGGACCGTCGCGTCATTCAGGGCTACAAGCTGTGGAAGACCAATTATATGGCTTACGACTGGGTTAACAAGACCACCAAGTACGCAGACCATTACGACGCGGTCGATATGGAAGATTTCCAGGCATACATTGCCGGACAGCTTAAAATGGTTGAATCCACGTTGGACCAGAAGGAACTTCAGGACATTCTCCTGCATATTTACAGCAATCCTGTACTGAACAAGGAGAATTTCGTTTAGTTACACAATTTATATTATGTTAACTTGCCGATAGAAGGAGAATCCCCTGTCGGCATTTTTGTAAGAAGATGAGCAGAAAACGCATAGACCTGGTGCTGGAGAACGTGACCATTGAAGCCGTGGCTGCCGAAGGCAAAGCCCTGACGCACGTGGACGGAATGGTTGTCTTCGTGGACTTCGCCGTCCCCGGAGACATTGTAGACATCCAGGTATACAAGAAGAAGAAAAATTACATGGAAGGCTTCATCAAGCGCATTGTGAAGCCCTCAGAGCACCGTCTGGAGCCTTTCTGCGAGCATTTTGGTGTTTGTGGCGGTTGCCGATGGCAGCCTCTGCCCTATGAGATGCAGCTGGAAGCCAAGCGGCAGCAGGTGGAAGACCAATTGGTGCGCATCGGCCATCTCCAGGTGCCTGAAATTAGGCCTACACTCCCCTCAGAGGCCACCCGTTACTATCGTAACAAGCTGGAATTCAGCGCCTCCTGCAGCCGATGGATCCTCAAAGACGAGAATCCTGAGGCCCTTTCCGAGCAGGAAAAAGTGGGTCTGGGCTTCCATGTAGGCAAGTTTTTCGACAAAGTACTGGATATCAAGGAGTGCCACCTGCAGAAGGAGCCCTCCAACGCTATCCGACTGCATATCAAGCAGTTCTGCCTGGATCACAACCTGGAATTCTACAATATCCGGGAAAACCGGGGCTTTTTTCGCAATATGTTCGTCCGCAGCACGGAAAAAGGCGAGTTCATGCTCATCGTGGTGTTTGCCCGTGAAGACAAGGAGCAGCGCGAGGCCCTGCTGGACTCTGTAGCCCAGGCTTTCCCCCAGATTACCAGCCTGTATTACATTATCAACGAGAAACTCAACGATTCCATATCGGACCAGTCCCCTGTCCTGTACAAGGGAGATGACGCCATTTACGAGGAAATGGAAGGCCTTCGCTTCAAGATCGGCCCCAAGTCCTTCTACCAGACCAATTCGCGCCAGGCTTACCGCCTATACAGCGTTGCGCGCGAGTTCGCGGCCCTTACCGGAGATGAACTCGTTTATGACCTTTATACGGGTACAGGTACCATCGCCCAGTTTGTGAGCAAGAAGGCTTCCAAGGTAATCGGCATCGAGTATGTGCCCGAGGCCATCGAGGATGCCAAGGTGAATGCCAAGGCCAATGGAATTACGAATTGCCTCTTCTTTGCCGGGGATATGAAGGACGTGCTTAACGAGGCTTTTATTCAGAAGCATGGCCGGCCGGATGTCGTTATCCTGGATCCTCCCCGTGCAGGTATTCATCCGGACGTGGCCCAGGTAATCCTGAAAGCCGCCCCCGGCCGTATGGTGTATGTGAGTTGCAATCCTGCGTCCCAGGCCCGGGATCTGGCCATTCTGTGCCGGGATTACGAGATTACGGCCGTGCAGCCCGTGGATATGTTCCCGCACACTATGCACGTGGAGAACGTAGTCGCCCTCAAGCGGCGTTCCTAATTCACTTTGACTTTCATCTGAAGCTTTTCCCGGCGTCCGTCTTCGTAAAGTATACGGGCTTCCAGTTGGTGTACGCCTTTTGACAGAAAGAATGAGGTGGTTTTGAGTGCTTTTCCATCCCAAGTCCATTCCACTTCGTGGATGCGGACGTGCTCCGGGACCAGCAGGGACGGGGTATAGGATTCTCCTGCACGGTAGTTCCCATTACCGGGATCGATGCAAACGGTTCCCATCTTGTCCAGCGAGGCGGCCGGTACCTCCACGGCATCGGCGCTTACCATCAAGTCCAGATACTGGCCCAGAGAGGCCGAATAGAGCTCGTTCCAGCCGGATTGCTCCAGGGAGAATTCGCTCCAGTAGCTGTTGCCACGGCTGCCGGGATAGACCACGCTCAGCGGGTAGTTGTCATCGGCCTTCTCAAAGCCGTAACCTATATAGATATCAATGCCTTCCGGGATTCTGAGGTTTTCTTCCGTGAGGTCCACGGCTATGCGGCGGAACTCGCCCAGCGTAGGATTCTCCACCTTTTTGTTGAGAACGCGTACAGGGCCGAAGTCCACTGTGATGTACATGACGCCTAAGTCATCCTGATTCTGGGAAGTGATGTACGGATAGCAGATTACCTGGGTCAGTTGCCGGCCGGCCAGTTCGCAGAGTTCCTGGGCCGAGAACCGGACTGCTCCGATGGCTACCGACTGGCTGAAGGCACCGGAAGTTTTCCCGGGGTCATACTTCTCCAGGGAGGTGTGGGCCGCCTCGCCGGGAGTCTGCAGCTGGACAAACACGCAGCCCATCCGGGTCCCCTCTTTGATGGTGAAGGGGACGGAGGCGTCCAGATAGCCGTTTTTAGAAGCAGTAAGGGTGAAGGGGCCCTCCCCTTCCATCGGCAGCAGGAAAAAGCCGTCCTGGCCCGTTTTGACGGTATTGTCGCTCCCTTCCAGACCGATGACGACATCGGCCACAGGCTTGCCGGCCGAATTGCGTACTATGCCGTTCACGTTGGCTCCGGCATCGCGGAGCACGCGGAAGCGGCTTAAACCGTTTTCGTTCTCAATGCAGGTGAGCTGAATACCCGTGTACTCCCCTTCCCAGTCTACCGGCTCATAGGAATACTGCCGGCTGCTTCCCGGGAATACCAGGGACGCGGCGTTGTAGGCCTGTCCGTAATTGAGAGAGGCGGGATTGGAAGAAGGGATGATATAGAAGCAGGGATGGTCGCCGGTATTGTTGACGCCATTGAACTGGCGCCAGTCTTTCCAGAGATCCAGGGCCGATACCTCCCCCACCATCCGCTCCGACTGGTCCACGTGGTAGATGAGCAGGCCCTCGGGCATCGGGGAGTCCCAGCCGGTCCCGTCGCGGGTTTCCACGAGGAAGTACTCCCCTTCCGTGGCCGTGGAGATGCGGAAGGCCTGGCGATGCTGGACAGGGCCCAGCACCACATCCCCTTCCGGAAGCTCCGGAATCTCCGTTTGCCAGCCCAGCAGGCTACGTTCCACGGCATTCATATAAGGAGGAGTGCGGCCCTCGTTGTTGTACAGGCCGCGGCACATTAAGGAAAAGTCGTACAGGCCTCCGGCATAGCCGTCCACGGCACCGTTGACGTCGTAAAAGTCAGGAAGCCCCAATGCGTGGCCCAGTTCGTGGCAGCAAATGCCGATACCGCCGGGGCTGGCGCCTTCGCTTCCGTCCAATTCGGCCGAACAGAAGTAGGAACCCAGCTTGAGTTCATCGAACAGAGCCTCCCGGTCGGCCTCTTCGTCGGAGTCCTGGATGCTCCAATGGTGGGACCAGATGGCATCGGCATCCCCGCCGGCTGCCTGGTCGTATCCGGCAAAAAAGAAGATGCAGAGGTCTATGATGCCGTCCTCATCCTGGTCATAAACTGAGAAATCGATTTCTTCATCCAGTAGGGTACAGGCTTCCAGAAGGGCCTTTTCGGGGGCTGTATCGTCTATGCGATGGCCGTTCAGCATGATGTCTTTGCCGTAATAGGCCATTTTCTTATCCAGTTTCACCGGACCGTAAACATCGAAAACCGGCCGGAACCGGCCTTCGGAATTGTCTACGAAATAATCTTGAACGGAGCCGGATGCACCGTTTTCATCGTAGCCGCGCAGGTTAAGCATGTTCTGGAAGTGCTCCAGAGGGGCTTCCAGAGTCATGGAGACATCGGCAAACTCCACCAGAACGACAGGTATGTGCACCTCTCCATGGCTGGGGATGATGGGTTTTTGCTGCCCCCAAAGACTGGCTGTCTGCAAGAACATGACAAAGGATATGAGAACTCCCCTTCTCATCTTTGCAGCACGAAATAAGTGGTCTCATCCTTCTTGAGCCAGATCATATTGCTGGACAACTTCAGCACCAGAATATCCGTAAAGTTTTCGGACTGAATGCAATAGCCATTAACCATCACGCGGAAATGCAAGGGAATCCGGTCTCCTTCCTTCAGCGAGGCCGGGATTCCATGGATGCTGAGCACCTTTCTTTCTCCGGGGTCCAGGATGCGGAAAAGCAGCGTTCCGTCCGGACATTCCATGGCCGACAGTTGATGCCGGTCTTCGTTGTAAACCTGATTGCCGCCAGGAATACCATAGGCGCCGGGAATCTGCACCTTAAGTATGGGATCTTCCTTTTCTGGTCCTGGAGGCACAGGAGGTGTGGGCTGGGGGTCTCCACAGCCCAGGAGTAGCAGCAGACACAGAGTCCAGAGCCATCCTCCCCTTTTGCCTATGGATGCGGCATGCATAAAATATTGGTTTCTGTATTCACAAATTTAGGCAAATTCTCTAAGAATTGCTAATTTTGCACTGCAATTATCGGACTAATGATAGAACAGATTCTTATACTCGTACTGGGCTTGATCCTGGTGGTCTTCGGGGCCGATTATCTGGTGGAAGGAGCATCGGCCATAGCCCGCCGCTTCGGCCTCAGCGAGTTTGTGATAGGTCTCACTATTGTGGGGATGGGTACATCGGCCCCCGAGATGGTAGTGAGTTTCATAGGAGCCGTCGGCGGCAATGCGGACATTTCCGTGGGCAATGTGGTGGGCTCCAATATCTTCAATACCCTGCTCATCCTGGGCCTAACCGGTATTCTTCTGCCGATGGCCATCACTCAGGAGAACCGGAAGAAGGATGTCCCTATGAACATCATCATTACCGTCCTTCTTATTGTATTGGGTTTCAAGAAGACAATCCTTGGTATCGGAACTGATGGTTTAACAAGGGTGGACGGTATGGTCCTCCTTCTTCTCTTCGCCCTTTATATGTGGCAGAGCTTTGCTTCGGATGCCGGGAAAGAAGAGAAGGCCGATGAGACCAAGAGTATTAAACTGGGGTGGGCTTTGCTCATGGTTGCCGGCGGACTGGCGGCCCTTATCTTTGGCGGAAACCTTTTTGTGGATTCGGCCACTGAGATTGCAAGCCGTTTGGGTGTAAGCGACAAGTTTATCGCCATCACCATCCTTGCGGGCGGCACTTCCCTGCCTGAACTCGCCACCTGCGTTGCGGCCGCTGCCAAGAAGAAAGGACAGTTGGCGCTGGGTAATATCATCGGCTCCAATATCTTCAACATACTTCTCATCCTGGGAGGATCGGCCCTTATCCATCCCCTGTCCTTTGAAGACATCTCCTTTGTGGATATGGGGGTTCTGTTGGTAAGTGCGCTTGTGCTTTGGAGCAGCTGCTATGTGGGAAAAAAGAATATGCTGGACCGCCTGGACGGGGCGTTTATGATATTGATCTGGGGGGCTTATATGGCCTATCTGATTGTAAATCTGTAGAGTATGAAGCGCCCTTGGATAGCCGGAGCCATTGCTCTCCTCACCCTGGTTTGTGCCAACGGCAAGGCCCAGGACAAACAGCTCTTCAACCATCTTTCCCTGGGTGTGAATGTGGGAGTGGATGGTCTGGGAGTAGATCTGGCTGTCTGCGCCTCCCCTTTCGTACAATTGAGGGCCGGCTATTCCGTTTTCCCCTATACCTTCACCAAATGGATCGACACGGATTATGTTTTTGAAGACGTGGAACTGGTCCCTTTCCCTGCATCGTTTACTTTTTGGAAAGGAGGAACCGGCAAGATTCTTCTGGATTTTTATCCGGGTAGGAATACCTCCTTCCGCTTTACGGCCGGTGTCTTTGCCGGTCCCGGGAAGTTCATTCACTGGGAGGCTTATCTCGATGATTCCATCGAAGTGGAAGACCGGGCCACCCGTACTTTTACATACCGGGGCGCCTCCTTCAGTACGGATGCCGATGCCTATGTGAGGGCCGATGCCCAGCTGAAGCACTGGGTCCCCTATGTCGGGCTGGGCTACGGCAGGGCTGTGAATCCGTCTAAACGCGTGAGTGTAAGCGCCGATTTGGGCGTTCTTATAACAGGAGGCCTTCCGGTACAGACGTACAATTACGTGAACAATCCTGCGGGAACGCCCGTGATTTTGAGCAGCAACAACCTGGTTAGCCCGGCAGGCCGGCAGTGGGATAAAGGCTGGGTGGACCGCGCCGCAAAATGGCCGGTGCTTCCCCTGCTCAGAATTACCGTGTTCTTCAATTTGTTATAATCAAGCTTTTTCCCGCACCGGATTTCCGGTGCGTTTTTTGTTAAAAAGTGTTATATTTGTATCTTGTATTATAACCTTAACTGAAATATATGCCGGTAAGCATCAAGACTGTTGAAACCAAGGCGGAACTCAAGACTTTTATCAAGTTCCCCCTGGACCTATATAAGGATTGCCCGTATTATGTTCCCAATATCTATATGGACGAGTTGTCCGCCCTGGATATGGACAAGAACCCTATGGGCAAGTATTGCAAGTCCCGAAAGTTCCTGGCTTACAAGGATGGGAAGGTGGCCGGCCGTGTCATTGCCATCATCAATGAGATAGCCAACCGGGACTGGAACCACTCCGAGGTCCGTTTTGGCTGGATAGACTTCATTGACGACATGGAGGTCTCCAAGGCCTTGATTGAGGCAGTGATAGCCTTTGGCAAGGAGAACGGAATGAATCAGATCAGCGGTCCCCTGGGCTTCACGGATTTTGACAGCGAAGGTTGTGTGGTGGAAGGTTTTGACGATATTTCTTCCTTCGCCCTCAAGTTCAATTACCCCTATTACGCCAAACATTTCGAGGCATTGGGGCTGGCCAAGGCCAACGACTGGCTGGAGCTGCGTATCTTTGTTCCCGAAACGGTTCCGGATAAAGTGGTCCGTGCTTCCAAGATGCTTCGGGAGCGTTATGGCCTGCACATCCGCAAGATTACCAAGAGGGAAGTCTATAAAGAGAATTACGGACAAAAGGTTTTTGACCTCATCAACCGTACATATAGCCAGTTGTATGACTTTACGGTCCTTCCTCCGGAAGTGATTGAAAGCTATATAAAGATGTATCTGGGTCTTTTGGATCCCAAGTTCATTACTCTGGTTGAAGATCCGGACGGCAAACTGGTAGCCGTGGCCCTTACCATGCCTTCCATTGCGCGTGCCGTTCAGAAAGGCCGGGGTTATATGTTCCCCCTGGGCTGGTGGTACCTGCTCAAATCCATGTATTTCAAATACGAGGAGGCCCTGGAACTGCTCATGATTGCAGTGGAACCCGAGTGGCGCAACAAAGGCGTTCACGCCCTGCTGTTCAACGAGATTATTCCCAACCTTCAGAAAGGCGGTTTCAAGTACGGAGAATCCAACGCCGAGATGGAAAGCAATGCCAGTGTCCAGAATATCTGGAACGCCTACGATAAGGAATTTAAACGCCGTCGCCGCGTCTTTACCAAAGAGATTTAAATGTCTGCTTCATCCGTGATGCTGCCTCCGCTCCCCGAGCGGATGAGACCCAGGACGCTGGACCAGTATGTGGGCCAGCGTCATCTGGTAGGACAAGGCTGCATCCTGCGGAAGATGATAGAGAGTGGGAACCTGAGTTCCTTTATTCTCTGGGGGCCTCCCGGTGTGGGTAAGACTACCCTGGCCCATATCATAGCCGAAACCCTGGACCGCGATTTCTATACCCTCAGTGCCGTTACGGCCGGGGTAAAGGATGTGCGTGAGGTCTTTGATAAGGCCAAGGCCAGTGGCCTGTTTCGCCAGAAAGGCGCTCCCATCCTGTTTATCGATGAGATCCACCGCTTCAACAAGGCCCAGCAGGATGCCTTGCTGGGCGCCGTAGAGAACGGAACCATCGTGCTGGTGGGCGCCACTACGGAAAATCCTTCCTTTGAGGTCATTACTCCCCTGCTGTCCCGCTGCCAGGTTTTTGTGCTCAAGTCTTTGGAAAAGAGTGATTTGCAAACGCTTCTGGACCGGGCTATCCATGAGGATGTACTGCTCAAGGACAAACCCATTGAAGTTAGGGAGAGTGAAGCGCTGATGCGTTACAGCGGCGGAGATGCCCGCAAGCTTCTCAACGTTCTTGAGCTGGTGGTGGATGCCCAGGCCGGCAAGAAGCCCATCGTCATAGACAACGAGACTGTAACGGCCTCTATCCAGGAAAACATGGCCATCTATGACAAGGATGGCGAGATGCACTACGATATTATATCGGCCTTTATCAAGAGCATTCGCGGGAGCGATCCCAATGCGGCCATCTATTATTTGGCGAGGATGATTGACGGAGGAGAAGATCCCCTTTTCATTGCCCGCCGCCTGTGCCTGAGTGCCTCTGAAGATGTGGGCCTGGCCAATCCCAATGCCCTTTTACTGGCTAACGCCTGCTTCGAAGTGGTGTCCAAGATCGGCATGCCGGAAGGAAGGATTCCCCTGGCCGAAACCACGGTGTACCTGGCCTCCTCTCCCAAGAGCAATGCTTCGTATCTGGCCATTGAAAAGGCCCTGGCCGAGGTGAAGAATTCCGGTAACCAGCCGGTCCCCCTCCCCATCCGCAATGCGCCTACCCAGCTCATGAAGGACTTGAATTATTCCGATGGTTACAAATATGCCCACGATTATCCGGGACACTTTGCCGATATGGAATTCATGCCCGACGCCCTGAAGGGAAAAGTATTCTACGAACCTGCCGAAAACAAGCACGAGAACGTCCTCAAAGCTTATCTAGAAGCCTGCTGGCCAAAGTATTATCCCAAAGGCTGAATCGAAGGAAAAGGCGCTCTTCTGAGCGCCAGGGGGGGTGTATTTAAAGGGGGCGAAGCCCCCTATATACTTTGTGTAGGTTCCCTTTCGTTAGAAAGGGTATCCTACACCAAAGTGTATGGCAAAATTACCATTAAACCATTCATTGGTGGGGACCCAGCGGTGACCGGCCTCTCTGGCGGGGTCTCTGAGGCGGATACCCATATCAACTCTCAGCAGGAGGAAATTGAGGTTCACGCGGGCGCCCAGACCCCAGTCCATCGCAATGGATTCCGGAAGGGTCCTGAATGAGAACTTGCCACCTTCTTCCCCGTCGTTCGAAATATCCCAGATATTACCGGCATCTACGAACAGGGCGCCTTCCAGCTTGGACACCAGCGGGAAACGATACTCTATATTGGCTTCCAGTTTCATTTCACCAATCTGGCTGGGAATGGCGAATTCAAGGAGTTGAGAGGATGTACCGGGACCCAGGCTGCGGGCATTCCAGCCTCGCATGGACATGGAACCGCCTACATAAAACTGCCGTTCTACGGGAGCCGTCCTGGAGTTGCCGTAAGCATAGGCGATACCGCCTCCGAAATGCAGGGCAAGGGCTTGCCGGTCTTCTTTTCCAAAGCGGAATACCTTGCCCATGTTCAACTCGGTTCTCACATACTGGGCGTAAGGTGTGTTCCAAATGGTGTGCTGGCCAAATTCGTTGACCGGCATCAAACTGTTGAACAGGCTTAAGAAGTTGCCCGAAATATCCGAGGAAAGACGGAAATAATGGTAGGAGGTTTGCGGAACAGAGGAAGCATCGGTGGTGTAATACAGCATTCCACTCACACCCAGGTCAAAACGGTCCAAATAGGCCATGAGCACCAGAGGATTGTTTTGCAGGAGTTTTAGCATGAATTCCTCGTCCATGTCGTACAGGTGCGTGATATTGATCCTGACGGGCGACAACTGATAATAGAGTCTCTGTCCCAGTCTTCCGTTATAGGTAAAGGCAGTGGAAATGACGGTGCGGCGGAATTCCGGGCGGTCCTGATAGCTGAAAGCGGCCGATACATCCGTCCTGGGGATATTGGGGCCTGAGAAAATGCGGTTGGGAAGGCCGATGAACTTGGGGAACCGCAGCGTAGTGGAAACGTTCAGATCCGTGGAATAGGCCTTGGTCTTGGGACGGAACTGGAAATTGCCCTTGAGACCCAGGTTCAGCTGCTCGCCGCCGTGGAAAATATTCTTATGGTAGTAAGTGAGTTGCGGCGAGATGCCGAAGAGACCGGTAGAGTTAACAGATGCCTCCAGATTGGTCTTGAAACCCTGCAGACCCGAATTGCGGAGGGAAATGGTGCAGTCTACCCTATCGTCGGAAACGGGCTCCAGGTTGATGTTTACGCCCGAGAGCATACCCACGCTGGAGAAACGCGTATAATTGGTGTTTACATCGTCTTCGTTATACAGCTGCCCAGGCCTCAGGATATTGAGGTTTTCCAGGACGGAGGGGCGTATTTTAAGTCTTTCCGGGTGAGTGATGTTCACCTCGCCCAAGTAGAATTTTTTGTGTTCTTTGGCCGATGAAGGGGCATCTCCCAGGGCATAATCCCGGATGGAATAGGTAAGGCGTGCCGTGCCGTCGTGGGACAGGGTATCGGCCTCGAAAGCATAGAAAGACTTGGTGAAACCGTAATATCCCAGCGTACGGAGATGGGCCGATGAACGTTCTGCCTCTTTGTCCAGGGCCGATTCCGAAAGGTATTGACCGGTTCCTACGCTACTTTGCGGAAGGCCTTGGAGGAAGTCTTCCCGAAAAGTTCCGTACTCGGGAATATCGTATGCTATCTCGCTGATTTTATATCGGTTACCTAGCTTTACCGAATACGTTACATAAGCTTTCTTCTTGATGACTTCCACCTGGCTGCTTACCTCGGATCCGTAGTATCCGATGTACTGGAGGTGGTTTTCCAGATTGGTTCTGCTCTGGTCTACCCTTAGGGAATCGAAGACCACGGGGGCAGCTCCAATCTTGCGGAGGAAGCGTTTGAAAGGGGTGGAACCGTCGCCGCTCCAGTTATAGACCGACAGCAGCGGGTTCAGGCCCAGGAAGTAGGAATTGGGCTTTTGCGCTACATAAGAGCCCAGGGCCGCCGCATTGAAGGAAGGATCATCGGCCACAATGGTGTTCTTGCGGAGGAGGTACTCCCCTTCTCCCAGGGAGCGGGTGGTGCTGCAGGCCGTTACCCCCAGCAGACAAAGAGCAAATAATATTACATTCCTCCGCTTCATATCTACAAATGTAATACTTTTTTGGCTATATTTGTACGATTTTACCTGCCTGAAAGAAATGAAAAACAAGTACATCGACCTTATTGATCAAACCTTCGACTTCCCTCAGGACGAATTTATGGTGGTGGACGGAAACCTGCTGTTCAACGACATCGACTTGATGGATATCATTGATAAATATGGCACCCCGCTGAAAATCACCTATTTGCCCAAAATCTCCTCTCAGATCCAGCGGGCCAAGCGTTTGTTCAAGGTGGCCATGGCCAAGGCCGATTACCAGGGCGAGTATCACTACAGCTACTGCACCAAGAGTTCGCAGTTTGCCTTCGTGGTGCATGAGGCCCTCAAGAACGATATCCACCTGGAGACTTCATCGGCCTATGACCTGGACCTCATCGAGGCCCTGGAGCGGGACGGTTCCGTCAAGAAGGAGGACCTCTACATCATCTGCAACGGCTTCAAGCGCCCGCAGTACATCCAGAACATCGCCAAGCTGCGCAAGAACGGCTGGAAGAACATCATCCCCGTCCTGGACAACAAGAACGAGTTCGAAGACCTGGCCGATCTTATCGAGGAAGATACCATGATGGGTATCCGCATCGCCTCTGAAGAAGAACCCAACTTCGATTTCTATACCTCCCGCCTGGGTATCCGCTATTCCGATATCCTCAAGTTCTACAAGGACACGGTGGCCAAGTATCCCAACTTCCACCTCAAGATGCTGCACTTCTTCATCAATACCGGCATCCGGGATACCGCCTACTACTGGAACGAACTGTCCAAGTGCGTAAAAGTGTACTGTGAACTCAAGGAGATCTGCCCCGAGCTGGATAGCCTGAACATTGGCGGAGGCCTGCCCAACAAGACTTCCCTGGCGCAGGATTTCGACTACGAATACATGGTGGAAGAAATCATCAACCAGATCAAGGTTACCTGCAACGCCAACGGTGTGGAAGAACCGGACATCTTCACCGAATTCGGTTCCTTTACCGTGGGCGAAAGCGGTGCCACCATCTTCAAGATCCTGGATATCAAGCAGCAGAACGACCGTGAGAAGTGGTACATGGTAGACAACAGTTTCATGACCTGCCTGCCGGACACCTGGGGCCTGAACCAGCGCTTTATCCTGCTGCCCATCAACAAATGGAACGACGAATATCAGCGCGTATTCCTCGGAGGCCTTACCTGCGACAGCCAGGATTTCTACAATGCCGATTATCACGCCAACGCCATCTTCCTGCCCACCATCCGCAGCCGCCGGGAGAACCTTTATATCGGCTTCTTCCATACGGGAGCGTATCAGGAAGCCCTTTCCGGCTATGGCGGCATCAAGCATTGCCTCATGCCCTCGCCCCGTCACATCCTCATTGACCGGGACAAAGAGGGCAATCTGAATACGACTGTCTTCAGTGAAGAGCAGAGTTCCAAGAGCATGCTGGATATCCTGGGCTACAAGTAATGCTTTCCGCTGCCGAAATAAAGTTCATCAAATCGCTGTCCCAGAAGAAGTTCCGGGACAGCAGCGGTTTATTCGTGGCCGAAGGCGAGAAACTGGTGGCCGAGGCCCTGGCTTCCCGCTTCGAGGTCGAGAAGGTTTTCCGCAAGGATGAGATTGGCGAGGCCGCCATGGCCCGGATAACCGGCCTTTCCTCCCCTTCTCCGGCCCTGGCATTGGTTCATCGGCCCAAAGACCTTTCGAAGGCGGAACTGCCCGCAAAGGGCCTCTTTTTGGCTTTGGACGGGATTCGCGATCCCGGCAATCTGGGCACTATCCTCCGCGTGGCCGACTGGTTTGGCATTGACGCCGTCTACTGCTCGCCGGATACCGTAGATTGTTTCAACCCCAAAGTGGTCCAGGCCACCATGGGCGCCATTTTCCGCGTACGCATCCATTATACGGAGATTCCGGCCCTTTGCAGCCGCGCAAAAGCGATGGGAGGCAAGGTGTACGGCACTTTCCTGGACGGCGAAAACTTCTACTCCAAGGATCTTTCCAACGGGGCCGATGCGCCTTCTGTGATTGTCATCGGCAATGAAGCCAACGGCATTACGGAAAAGACGGCCGCCTGTGTGACGGACCGTCTTTACATTCCTCCTTATCCGGCCGATGATGCCGGTTCCGAATCTTTGAATGCGGCTGTGGCAACGGCCATAACCGTAGCCGAATTCCGCAGAAGAACGGTTTAATCTACTTCCTGCAGGGCATAATCCTTGGCTCCCACCGTTAGTGTGTAAACGGTGCGGACGGCCTTGATACCCAGGAAATCAAGGGCTTCAGGCGGGATACGAAGGGTGAGTTCTTCCTTCCGGTCGGAGAAATTGCTCACCAACAGCCAGGTTTTGTTTCCGTCGCTCCGGAGCCAGGCAAAATGCCGGTCAGGGTTGAAAGCCCCGTCCTGACAATAGCAGAGATCGTAGGTTTTTCCTTTCGCAAAGCTTGCACTCTTCCTCAGGGTCAGTAGCTGCTCGTATCGGCCCAGGACGGATTTCTCGTGGGCCTGGAGGCCTTTCCCTTCTTGCTTTATCCATTTGTTAAGGCGCTCCAGACTCTTAACGGTCCACCAGTCGAAGATGGAGGTGCGGCCGTCGCGTCCGCTGAAGCCTTCGGCATCCATTCCGCGCTCCCCTATTTCCTGGCCGAAATAGAGCATGAACGGGGCCTGGTTCAAGAGCAGGGAAACCGCCAGGGCGGCATATCCTCCCTCGGCATTTCCGCAGAAGAAATCTGAGGCTATGCGCTGCTCGTCGTGGTTCTCCAGAAAGTTGAGCATATGGGGTTGCAAATCCCCCAGGAACTGCCAGTTCCAAGTGATCCCCTTAGCGGAAGCATTACTGCAGGTTACAGCTCGTAAGGTGTCGTATAATCCAGATTTATCGTATAGTAAATCGAAGCCAACCTCCTCTACATACATCCGGTATTTTTCCTTTTCGTAGACCTCGGCCACAAAGAGCATCTGGGGGTACTCTTTCTTGATGGAGGCAATGAGCCACTTCATGAACTGCCAGGGCACCAGTTCCACCATGTCGCAGCGAAATCCGTCTACACCCAGGGAGGCCCAGAAGCGGACAATCTGCAGCATCTTGTCCCAGGTGGCGGTGTGGAAGTCACAGTAGTTGATTTTGACCGTCTCGTACCAGTCGTTGATGCCAGGAGTGGACGTAAAGGCATTGCCGGAAGCCTTGGCCGGATTCTCGTAGTAGGGTTCCCCAGGGACGGTGACGGTTTCCGGAAGCTTAAGAGGCTCTCCCGGATAATAGAAAAAGTCGTTCTCAGGTGCCCAGTGTACCGTTTTGTCGTCATTTTGGCCCAGGTTGACGTTATCCCGGGCTACGTGATTTGGAACAAAGTCAATCAGCAGTTTTAGTCCGGCTTCATGTACCCGATCCACCAGTGAGTGGAACTCTTCCATACGTTGGGACGGTTCGTCGGCCATATAGGGATTTACGTCGTAATAATCCGTAATAGCATAAGGCGAACCGGCGTTTCCCTTAACTATTTGGGGATGGGACGGAGTGCAGAGCCGGTCACTGGTAAAGGTGGCGTGGCGGATCACCCCGGTGCACCAGAGATAATCGGCCCCCAGGGTGTTTTTCAGATAGTTCAGGGTGGGTTGGTCTATGCCGGAAAAGCGGCCGTTGCCCCAAAGGCGCGGCAGCATTTGGTAGATCAGATTCATAAGCGGTTGATTTCCAGCTCGATGTCTTCAATGCGGGCCAGAAGGGATTGTTGTAGGCGGGCTACGGCTTCGTCAAAAGTCATGAGTTCGTCGCCGTTGACCAGACCGCTGGGGTCTTCGGCCAGAGGATTGGGATAGCAGGGCCACATCTGGTGGTTGCGGACTTCCGCTTCCCGGATGTAATTGGCCTTCTGCCCAATGAAAGGACCGGACGCCACCTGCTGAAAAATGGGTTTGAGGATAGCCCAACGGTGTTTCAGGTGGCTCCTGAATTCCGGGTGGGTCCAAAGCTGATAATAATAAAGGGTGCTCTTGAGAGGGAGTCCGTGCCGGTCGGGGGTAAAGGTTCCATAGTCAAAGTCCCATACCGGTCCCCAGAAGAGTTTTCCATCCTTGGCGTAGAGGAAAGTGCTCTTGGGGAAATGGGCCTCCCCGTTGCTGCAGACCTCTTCTACCAGATACCAGTCGCAGAGGCTGTTCATATCCATTACAGAGCTGGGGTCGTCTCCCCTCATAAGGGCCTCCTCAATGCCGTAAAGCGTGTTTTTGGCATTCATCAGGATGGAATAGAACCTTTCGGGGCTGTAGTTGTCCCGGTCAGGGTACTTGAGCTCTACAGGAATGCCGCCCACGGCCGTCGCCCTTTTCCAATGGCCGTGCTGGGTATCAAAATCGTGCTCCTCCTTGTCGCTGGTGTCGTAAGAATATAAATAATCGCAGGTGAAGTGGGAGCCTTCCACGTGGATTTTCTCTGCCAACCAGTAAAGGCCTTGGTACTCATTGTTGACATACAATTCTACGTGGGTACCGGAAGGGGTCCATTCCAGGCTGGTGCGACGGGCCAGTTCAAAGGCCAGCTCGTTTCTCAGGAGCGTGCGGTCCATCCAGTTGGCCAGCAGCACCCACCTTTTGGTTTTTCCGGTGCCGATGAAATTGGCCTGCTGGTATAGTTTGAGGGTCAGGGGCTTTTTGGGATAGGCTTTCCAGGTGGAGTTGCCATGTCCTTTGACTTTGGCTCCTTCCGCTGTGAAAACCGTGGATTCAACGCCTTGCACCTTGGCCGTGATCCGAACGCTGCAGTTTCCCGTCCACATATCTTTCCGGACGTCGTCCAGATCCCACCCCTGAGGGAGATTCAAATACAGCCGGGGAACCTCATCGGGATTTTCCGGAATGCAACCGGTGTATACCTTCTCACCGGGTTCGGGTTCTCCTCCAGGTACAATGGTTCTCTTGCAGCCTGCCATAAGGGTGCAGGCTGCAAGAAGGACCAAAGCATATTTGAACCCCTTGAACATGGAGGATTTACCAGTTCAGGATTTTCTTGAAGTCGTAGGCTTCGGGGTTGGCCACATACTTCTTGGCGGCCTCGTAATCGGCCGGGGTGATGAAGTGGCAGATGTGGTTGAAGTAGTTCTGGGCGGTGCCGCCTTCAATGGCCACGCGGCGCGGAGGAATCTTGCCCTCGGCGTTCTGGAGGTCCTTGAGGTACAGCGGGTGGGACTCACCGAAAGCGTCCACATACACCATACAGCCGGTTTCGCCCTTCTTGAAGAGCTCGTAGGCACCCATAGCCAGCTCGGAGCAATAAGTGAGGTCATAGGCGATGGGATCCTGGCAGCGGACGTCGTAGCCAATTTCCACGGGACGGGTCTTCACCTTGAGGCCGATAGCCTTGAACTTCTTCTCCAGGATGTCGTTGAAGAGAACGGCCTTGGAAATCTTGCCCAGCTCGGGGTGACCGTGCTCATCGTAGGTCATGGACACGCCGGCGTTCTTGATTTCCTGGGGATCCAGGTCGTGGAAAACGCCCTCGGCCACTACTACGGTGCCGTAAGGAATGCCCAGGATGTTGCGCTTGAGAATGGCGGAAAGGGCCAGGTTCACAATCTTATCCAGGGTGATGGTGGTCTTGTTGAACATCTCGGGGATGATGGTCATAGGGCAGTGAGTGGCCTCACCGATACCCAGGGCCAGGTGACCGGCGCTACGACCCATGGCGCTGATGATGAGCCAGTTGCCGCTGGTGCGGGCGTCTTCGTAGACGGTGCGGGCCAGGTGGGCGCCCTCGTCCTTGGCGCTGTTGAAGCCGAAGGTAGGGGTGTTGTTGGGCAGCGGGAGGTCGTTGTCGATGGTCTTGGGAACGTGGATGTTGTGGATGGGATACTGCTTGGCCTCGAGGAACTTGGCAATGCGGTTGGCGGTGGAAGCGGTGTCGTCACCACCCACGGTCACCAGCAGCTTGATGTTGTTGTCCTGGAAAAGGCTCAGGTTGAAGTTTTCCTCAAAATCCTTGTCGGTGGGCTTGAAACGGCTCATCTGGAGGTAGGAACCACCCCTGTTGAAATAAGCGTCTGCCTTGAAGAAATCGATGTCTTCGGTGCGGGGAGCCTTGGAGAAAAGGCCGCTGTAACCGCCATGCAGGCCGATAACACGGTAACCGTTGGACAGGAACGTCTTGGCAACAGACATAACGACGGTGTTCATACCCGGAGCCGGGCCGCCACCACAAAGGATGATAATGGAATCTTTCATATGAAACTTATTAATTGTAAATAAAACTCTTACCTTCGATCCAAGCTACTCTTTTTACATCACGTTACCCTCTCCCTACATCCCTCCCCTCGGGGGAGGGACTGGCCTTCGGCCTTAAGGTATTAAAGGATAAAGTACTAAAGCTTCTCAAATCATGCAAATTTACGCAAATTTCTCGATTATTCCTATTTAATAGTGTTTATCCGGATGTTGCGGAAATCCATGGGGCCGCCTTCGGACTGGATGCCGATATAGCCTTCACGGGCGGCGCATTGGGCCTGGTTGATGAAGACGCCGTTCAGGAAGGCTTTGATGAGTCCGTCACGGCACACGAAATCCATGGTGTTCCACTCCCCTACGGGCTTTTCCGGGCTTTCTTCCACCATGCGGGATTTCCAGTAGAAGGGACCCTCGAGGCCTTCGATGGGAATACCTCCCATAAGCGTGCCCATGTCCTTGGGCGTCATCTGCAGCTGGACGCCCTGGGGCCACACTTTGTCCTCTCCATTCAGGAAGTGGAAGATGCCGCCGTCCACGCCTTTTTCGCCGGCCCACCGCCACTCCAGATGAAGGGTATAATTGGAGTAGGATTCTTCCGTGCGGATGTAGCCGAAAGGCTGTCCAGTGATGTGCAGTAATCCATTATCGGCCACAAAGGTAGGTTCATTTACCTCTTCTCCTTCTTTAAGTACTGGCTTCCAGCCGGTGAGGTCCTTTCCGTTGAAGAGTTCCGTATAGGGTTTCTCATAGACTTTGATCCAGTCTATGCGGAGTTCGGTGGGCAGTTGCTCGGGGGTATCTACGGGGCCTACCCAGGAACCGCCCAACTGGTTGGAGAGGATGAAGAAGAAAGGATAATCCGACCAGGGGAACTGGTTTTCTACGCCATCCAGGCGGGGGTAAGTGAGCGTTTTGACATCGTTGGTATACAGGCAGATGCTGTCCTGATGAATCTCGGCGGCATAGATGTTCCAGCCGTCTTTGTCGATGGCCCCCATGCCGTGTTTGGGAGGCTCGTTCCCTCCGTCCAGCGTATAGCGGGAATGCACGGTCTGATACACGGAATCCTCGAAATTGAGGTGCTCCATAAGGTCTACCTCAGCATATTCCGGAGTCGGGAGCTGGCAGTCCGGCATAATCCATAGTGCCGGCCAGAAGCCGTTGGCACTGCTGAATTTGGCCCTTATCTCAATGCGGGCTTCCCGGAAGGATTTCTTCCCCTTGCTGGCAACGCCTCCGGTTACAAAGGGAGTGGGGTCATTCTCCCCTCCCACTTTTCCCAGCAGCACCAGCTGGCCGTTTTCGATGAAGGCGAGGTCTTCCCTCAGGGACATCATGTCGTTCCAGTCACTGGGGCCCTGCGGAACGCGGGTCCAGGTGCTCAAATCAATCTCGGGACCGTCAAAGTTCTCTTCCCAGAGTAGGTTCCACTCGTCATTTTTAGGAGCGCTGCAGGCGCAAGCCAGGAGGGAAATGGCCAATAAGTACCGGAATGTCTTCATATTAGAATGTCTTAGTCTTACAAAGATACGCATTATTCCATAAACTTGACAAAGCGGTCAAGTTGGATAAATTAGGGATTTTTGCTATATTTGTCATTTCACGTACGCATACGTGCGCGAAGGAAAGTATGGATTTTACGCAGGCGAAACATAGGATCGAGCAGCTGAAGGCTATTCTCTGGGAGAACAGCCGGAAGTACTATGTGGAGAATGCGCCCACCATGAGCGACTACGAGTACGACCAGCTCATGCACGAGCTGGAAGACCTGGAGCAGCGTTATCCCGAGTATGCTACCCCGGACTCCCCCACCCGTCGCGTGGGCTCTGATCTGGAGGAAAAGGCCGAAGGAGGCTTTGCCAAATATCCCCACAAGTACCCCATGCTTTCGCTGGCCAACACATATTCCATCGAAGAAGTGGAGGAATTTGCCGAAAGGGCCGCCAAGTCGCTGGACAAGCCTTTCACCTACTGCTGCGAGCTCAAATTCGACGGCACGGCCATCTGCCTCACTTATAAGAAGGGCCGATTGTTCCGCGCCCTCACCCGCGGTGACGGCGTCCAGGGAGACGATGTCACCCGCAACGCCCTCCAGATTGCCAGCATCCCGCGGGAACTGAAGGGCAGCGGCTGGCCGGAAGAGTTCGAGATAAGGGGCGAGGTGCTTATGCCCTACGAGTCCTTCGACCGTCTCAATGCCGAGCGGGAGGCCATGGAAGAGCCCCTCTTTGCCAATCCCCGCAACGCCGCCAGCGGTTCCCTCAAATTGCAGGACCCGGAAGAAGTGGGCCGAAGAGGCCTCTTCTGCACCCTCTACCACATCCCTACGGGCCAGGTGGATTATCCTACGCACGATGAAGCGCTCAAGGCAGCCGCAGAATGGGGGCTCCCCGTATCGGCCGAAAGAACTATCTGCCGGAATATTGCGGAGATTGAAGATTTTATCGGGCATTGGGATACCGCGCGCAAGCAGCTGCCCTATGCTACGGACGGCATAGTTATCAAAATTAACGAGATGGATTGCCAGCAGGACCTGGGGTATACTGCCAAGAGTCCCCGCTGGGCCGTCGCTTATAAATTCAAGGCCGAACAGGCCTGTACGCCCATCCTGAGCATAGACTATCAGGTGGGCCGTACCGGTGCCGTTACTCCTGTTGCCAATCTGGAACCCGTGCTGCTGAGTGGCACTATGGTCAAGCGCGCCACGCTGGTGAACGAAGACCAGATCCGCGCCCTGGACATCCACGAAGGCGATTGGGTGTACGTGGAGAAAGGCGGGGAAATCATCCCCAAGATTACCGGCGTGGAAGAATCCAAACGCCAGCCCGGAGCCCGTATTCCCGCTTTCCCGCACCTTTGTCCGGACTGCGGTACGCCTCTGGTGCGCGAGGAAGGAGAAGCCAAGTGGTTCTGTCCCAACCGCAAGGGTTGTCCCACGCAGATTAAGGGCCGATTGGAGCATTTCGTAAGCCGCAAGGCCATGAACATCCTCTGCGGTGAAGCTACCATCGAGCAGCTCTATAATCTGAACCTGGTCACCCTCCCCTCCCATCTGTATTCCCTGAAGGCAGACCAGCTAATCATGCTGGAAGGCTGGAAGGAGCGCGCCGCGGCCCGCTTCCTGGAGTCTGTGAAGGCCTCCCTGGAAGTACCGTTCGAGCGCGTTCTGTTTGCCATAGGCATCCGTTTCGTGGGAGAAACCACGGCGCGCGATGTGGCCCGCCACTTCGGCTCCATCGACGCCATTGCATCGGCCACCAGGGAAGAACTGCTGGAAGTGCCGGAAGTGGGAGAAGTCATTGCGGACAGCATTTTCCACTATTTCCTGGATTTGGAGAATTGTCAGGAAGTGGAAGCCCTCAGGGCTGCCGGCCTGCGGATGAATGTGGAAGAAGGCGCCGGGAAGCAGTCCGATGCCCTGGATGGCAAATCCATCGTGATCAGCGGCAACTTCAGCATCTCCCGCGATGCCATGAAAGCCCTTATCGAGGCCCACGGAGGCAAGAACAGCTCTTCCGTGAGCGGCAAGACCAATTACCTTCTGGCCGGTAGCAAACCCGGACCGGAGAAGCTTAAGAAAGCGGCCGATCTGGGAGTAGAAGTAATTGATGAAGAAACCTTTATGAAGATTATAGGAGCATCCTTCGACGCTGCTGCGCCTGCGGATACCCCATCTGATACCGATCTGACTCTGTTTTGAGTCAACTTTAGAAGAACAACATTACGCTATGAGTTTTTCCGAGTTTGGAGAGATAGACTACGAGGTCATTTCCCGGGATTGGGAGGTGCTGAAGGCATCGGCCCAAAAGCGATGTGCCAATATGCAGGAAATGGAGGTGGTGAAAAAAGCCTTCGAGTTTGCCAACGACGCCCACCGTAACGTGCGGCGCCGCAGCGGTGAGCCGTATATGCTTCATCCCATTGCCGTGGCGCAGATTGTGGTAGATGACATCGGCCTGGGCTATAAGTCCATATCGGCCGCCCTTCTCCATGATGTGGTGGAAGATACGGATTATACGGTAGAAGACATCAAAGAGCATTTTGGAGAGAAGATCGCTTCGCTGGTAGATGGCCTTACCAAGATCAAGAACGTGCTGGATACGGAGCAGAAGACCAAGGGGACGGATATTTCCCAGCAGAGCATCCAGGCCGAGAATTTCAAGCGCATCCTCCTCACCATGAACGATGACGTGAGGGTGGTTCTCATCAAACTGGCCGACCGCCTGCACAACTGCCGCACCATCGAGCACATGCCGGAACACAAGCGGGACAAGATTCTCTCGGAAACCATGTTCATCTTCATTCCGCTGGCACACCGTCTGGGCTTGTATAGCATCAAGACCGAACTGGAAAACATCTGGCTGCGATATAAGGAACCCGATGCCTATGCCGATATCAAGGCCCGGATAGACCGTGGTATCGAGGAGAAAGGCAAGGAAATGGCCGAATTCGTGCTGCCTATTGAAGCGGCCCTGGAGAAGGCAGGTTTCCATTTTGAAATTAAAAAACGCGTGAAGACGCCCTATTCGGCCTGGCAGAAGATGCAGACCAAGGGCATCAGTTTTGAGGAAGTCTACGACCTGTATGCCATCCGCATCATCTTTGACGCAGATCCCAACTCGGCCGAAAGCGAACGTGACCAGTGCTACCACATCTTTTCCATCATTACCGGCATTTACCGGTATATGCCGGAGCGTCTGAGGGACTGGGTGAAGCATCCCAAGTCCAATGGTTATGAGGCCCTGCACTGTACCCTGCTCAGCAATTCCGGCGTCTGGGTGGAAGTCCAGATCCGTACCCGTCGTATGGATGACATTGCCGAAAAGGGTATTGCCGCCCACTGGAACTACAAGCAGCACGGCATCATGGGTGAAGGCGATTACGAGATGGATTCCTGGCTGGACCGTATCAAGGGCATCCTGGTGAATCCGGACGTCAACGCCCTGGAACTGCTGGATATCATCCACAAAGACCTCACCTCCCCCGATATCTATGTCTTTACCCCTCGCGGAGAGCAGCGCAGTCTTCCCAAAGGTTCTACGGCCCTGGACTTTGCCTATGGCATCCATACGGAGATTGGCAACAAGGCCATTGCCGCCAAGGTGAACCAGAAGCTGGTGAAACTGAGCCAGGAACTCAAGACCGGCGACAAGGTGGAGATCATTACGGCCGAAGACGGAAAGCCTCAGCCCGAGTGGATCAAGTTCCTTCAGACGCACCGCGCCCGCACCGTGGTGACGGACTATTTCAAGAACCAGCGAAAGCAGACGCTGGAATATGGCCGCACCACCTTGGAATCGGCCATCAAAGACCTGGGATACGAATGTGACGAGACCACTCTCCAGAGGTTGGAAGTGGCTTACGACATGGGTACCCGCGATGAATTGTACTATGCCGTCGCCATGGGGCAGATCAGCCTGGACAACCTGCCGGAAATCATGAAGCATTCCTCTGGTGGCAGACTCTCCTGGATCCGGAAGATGTTCCGCCCGGAGTCCAAGGCAGAAGAGAAACCCGGGGAGACGTATATCATTGGTTCTACGGATCCCAATGCGCCCCATTTCTCTATCGCCACCTGTTGCAATCCCATTCCGGGAGATGCCGTGGTGGGCATCAAGGCCCCGGATGGCACCATCACCGTACACAAGAAAACCTGCGCCGTGGCTGACCGCATCGCCGCCCGTCACGGAGACTGGGTGGTGGTTCCCAAGTGGCTGGAACAGGCCGAAGACACCTCTTTCCTGGTTCGCATCACCCTCAAGGGCCTGGATCGCGTGGGTATGCTCAATGAGATTACCCGCCGCGTGTCTCTGGTAATGGGCGTGAATATGCGCCGGCTCAACCTGGCGGCCGAAGGAGGCCTCTTCGAAGGGTATATAGACCTGTATGTGAATTCCAAGGACATCCTGGACAAGATGATCAAGAAACTCTCTTCCATTGAAGGAATCGAGAATGTAAGCCGAAGCGAACTATGAGCCAACATCCCCTGAAAAAATTCCTGCCGCTCATTCCGGCTGCCCTGATCCTGGGCTCCCTGATGCTCCCCTCGGGTTGTGCCAACACCACAACACCCCCTTCGGGAGGGCCCAAGGACACCATTCCCCCGGTGCTAACCAAGGTTGCGCCCTTGCCCGGTGCGGTCAATATGCCCACCAAAACCAAGTTGCGCTTCACTTTCAACGAATACGTGAAGATCAAGGACGCCAACGCCATCTACCTCTCCCCTCCGCTGGAGAAGAAGCCCAAATCGGCCATCCATGGCAAGTCTTTGGACGTAAGTTTCGAAAGCGAACTGGACAGCAATACCACTTATACCCTGGATTTGACAGGAGCCATTGCCGATAACAATGAAGGCAATCTCTTTCCAGGATATACCCTGGTGTTTTCCACGGGAGACAAAATTGACTCCATGTGCGTGACAGGCCTGGTCCAGGACTGCAATACCCTCATGCCCATCAAGGGTGCTACCGTTCTCCTGTATAAGGACCATTCCGACTCGGCTGTCTTCCTGAAACGTCCCGTGGCTGCCGCCAAGACCGATGACTGGGGGTATTTTGCCATCCGAAACATCCAGGATACCCTTTACCGGGTGTACGCCATCAAGGACGAGAACAACAACAACAAATATGATCCGGAGACGGAGCGCATCGCATTCCTGGACAGCCTCCTGAGGCCCACCATCGTATACAACGACAGTCTTTACGAGTTCAAGAAGTTTGACATGAAGGATACGGCCCTGTGCCTGGCCCGTCATGCCCAGATAGAACTGAACCTCTTCCGCGAACGGCCTTCCAAGCAGTATATCGTCAAGAAAGAAAGGGTGGGACCCCGTACGGCCTACCTCACCTTCATGGCTCCCGATGCCGTTATCCACGACATGCGTGTCAGAGGTCTCCCGCGCGAGAAACTCATTCGGCAGTTCAATCTTCAGAGAGATTCGCTGGAACTGTGGGTTAACGACCAGCGCAAGATGCCGGATACCCTCCAGCTGGTTGTGAAGTACGACAAAACGGACACGACCGGCAAGCTCATTCCCCAGGAAGAGCTCATCAAGCTCACCTATTCCAAGGAATTGAGGGCCGAGATTATGAAAAAGGAAAACAACTACCGTGACCGCAAGCACGAGGACACGATTGCTGTATTTAAAGCGACCGTGGATCCTACTACGGTGGAGCAATACGGCTTTGATTTGGAGTTCACCTACCCGCTCATTGAGGATGGATGGGATTCTCTGCAGTTCTGGAGTGTGAATCCCCGCCAGCAGGAGGCCAAGGGAAGCGTTAAGGTAATTAAGGATACCACCAATCTCCGGCATTTCCGGATTATGCCTACGGAGCCTTTCCAGGTGGGATACGATTATAATCTGAAGATTCCGCACCGCAAGTTCCGCGATGTCAACGGGTATTATAACGACAGTACCCTGCTGAAAGTTACCCTTCCCAAGGATGATAAACTCAGTTTCATAACTTTGGAACTGAGTGGTGTACACAACCGCTACCTGGTGGAACTGCTCACGGAAAAGCGCGATAAGGTCATCCGCAGTTTCCTTGTCGACAAGTCTGGTCCGGTGGTATTCCCCTACCTTAAGCAGGGTGCCTATTGTATCCGTATTACAGAGGACAAGAACCGCAACGGGATGGTTGATACCGGTGTGCTGCTGCAGAAGAAGCAGCCCGAGAAGGTGCGATTCTTCAAAGTGGAAGACCAGTTCCTCATCAAGGTTTTGGAAAGGTCCGAGATGGTTTGGCAGATTAACATGAAGGAGATGTTCGAATGAGAAGAGCTATTGCCCTAATATCGGCCCTGTTATGTTTCTGTTGGATTTCCAGGGCCCAGGTGAATCTGGAAGAAGAGTTCTTCTCCCTGCCGGACTCCGTCACCAATTCCTATCTGGACAGTGTCAAGGTAAGCATTGCCGCCCCCAACGACTATTGGATGATAGGTGTGTTTGGCGGGGCATCTGCGCAATACGGTTATTTCAATCCGGACCGCTATTTGCTTTGGCAGTTCCAGTATCCTGTCTACGGATTCTCGGTGGTACGCCATTTCACCATGTTCGGTATCTTCCCTAATATGGGTATGGAATTCGGCGCCCAGATGAATTACGAAGGCTATGAATTCAAGCGGAGCAGTGAGACGGGGTACCGGTTCACGGAATCCGGTGCTTACAAGGCGATGATGACGGTCCCGGAAGTCTTTTTCCTTTCCCATTTCCATATAGATATGGGCGAGCATTTCAAGCTTATGGCCAAAGTAGGTCTCTACGGCGGCTACCGGCTCAAAATCCACCGCATCCTGGACGAAGATTATGCGGGAGTTGAAGAATATGAGAAATACGTGGATGCCTTCCGTGATTACGACCGCCGCCTTTCCTATGGCGTGGAAGGTGGCGTAGGCTTCGGACTTATGTTCAATCCCTTTGAATTCCACCTGATGGTGACCGGCAAATGGGGTTGGAGTTCCTTCTGGCAGCCGGATTACGTAAGTCCGTACTATTACCGTTTTGCCTATCCCCTGGATGCCGGCCTTACCTTTGGCGTGTATTATCAACTTACCCCCCGATATGGCCATACCCGCGCCCAACTGAAGAAACTGGCGCGCAAGATGATGGCCGATCAGCAGCAACAGAAGCCGTAGTATGAAAGAGATTCTGGAAACCCGTACCGTTCGCGTAGGCGAAAACGTGCTCATCGGCAGCGGCCACCCCATCGTGGTCCAGACCATGTGCAACACCCATACTTCCGACATAGAAGCTACCGTGGCGCAGTGCAAGCTGCTGGCAGCCGCCGGATCCCAGCTCATCCGCATCACCGTGCCTGCCATGGCCGATGTAAAGCATCTGGAAGAGATTAGAAGCCGTCTCAGGGCCGATGGCGTCAATATTCCCCTGGTGGCCGATATCCACTTCTCCTCGGAGATTGCCATGGCCGTGGTGCCGGTGGTGGAAAAGATCCGCATCAACCCCGGCAACTTCCATCCCGATCATGAGAAGGCGCGGGCCCTTTTCGGCCAGTTCCTGGGCCTTTGCAAGCAGTATGACCGCGCCATCCGCATCGGCCTTAATCATGGTTCCCTGGGCAAGTATATCGTGGAGAAATACGGCAATACGCCCGAGGCCATGGCCCTGGCTGCCATGGAATGGGTTGAAATGTGCATTGAGGCGGGTTTCTACAATGTCGTGGTCTCCCTCAAGGCATCCAACACCGTGGTGATGGTGAATGCCTATCGCAACCTGGCCCGCATGATGAAGGAACGCGGGGTGGTTTTTCCCCTGCATGTGGGCGTTACCGAGGCCGGCAACGGCGACAGCGGCCGCATCAAGAGCTGCGTGGCCATTTCCACCCTGCTGGAAGAAGGAATAGGCAATACCATCCGCGTTTCCCTGACCGAGCCTCCGCAGAACGAACTCCCGGTGGCCCAGTACCTGGCTCATCGCTATTCCAGCGCCCCTTCCGTGAGCCTCGGTGAACGCGAAGAAACCATCCTCAAAGCCGCCTGCGATTATGGCGCTCCCCTTTTGAACCACGAGGTGGACGACATCCCGCTGGAGGACGAATATCTCAAGGACGAGATTCTGCAGGCCTGCCGGCGCAAATTCTACAAGCCTGAATACATTGCCTGCCCGGGGTGCGGCCGCACGCTGTACAACCTGGAAGAGACCTTCAACCGCGTCAAAGCGGCTACAGGAGAGTTCAAGGATGTAGTCATCGCCGTCATGGGCTGTATTGTGAACGGCCCCGGAGAAATGGCCGATGCCGACTACGGTTACGTGGGCGAAGGCGCCGGCAAGGTCACCCTCTACCGTAAAAAAGAACCCGTCCTCAGGCATATACCCGAGAACGAGGCTGTAGAACGTTTGGTTGAATTAATTAAGAATGATCAGGTAAAATAGCCAGAACGCTTTCTACGGCTCGGACTTTATCACCTACCTTTACTTTTACATCGGCTTCCAGCGGGACGAACAGGTCTATGCGGGAGCCGAATTTGATTACGCCGCACTGGTCTCCACGGTACTCCTGATGGCCTTCCTGCGAATAGCAGACAATGCGGCGGGCAAAGGTGCCGGCAATCTGCTTGAACAGGATTTCGCCATAGCCGTTCTTCATGGCCGAGGAGGCGTGCTCGTTAAGCTCGGAAGACTTGGGATGGAAAGCCAGCAGGTATTTGCCAGGGTGATACTTATAATAGGTTATCTCGCCGGAGATGGGCCAGAAATTGCAATGCACGTCAAAGAAATCCATGTACACGGAAATCTGGATGCAGTCTTTGTGGAGGAACTCTTTCTCATACACTTTGTCCACAATGACCACCTTGCCGTCGGCCACGGAAGTAACCAGACGAGGGTTTTCCTCATCGGGGGTCTGGCGGTCGGGAACGCGGAAGAACCAGGTGATGAACACCATGAACACAAAGAGCAAAATGCAGATGGGAAGGCTCACCCACCAGATATGGATGAGCTGCGAAACCAGGAGGATGAGCAAGGCGCAAATGAGCCAACTGGTAACGATGGTTCCGTAAGAGTCCCTATCAATGCGTACCCACTTCATAGGCTAGATCAGGCTAAAAATAAGCAAATAAATATATCCCGTGGGGATGGCGAACAGGGCGCTGTCGAAGCGGTCCATGAGGCCGCCGTGCCCGGGGATGATATTACCGGAATCCTTGATGCCGGTAGCGCGCTTCCACAGGGATTCGAACAAATCTCCCAGTACACCCATTCCGTGCATCAGGGCCGATACAATGAGGCAGTGCCACAACGGGAAGGCAAAGAGCCCGGTCCAGTAAAGGATGGCACCGGCCAGCATGGCCATCAGCAGACCACCCCAGAAGCCTGCCCAGGATTTCTTGGGCGAGATGGCAGGGCACATCTTCTTGCTCCAGGATTTCTGGCCGAAGAGCATGCCGAAGCAGTAGGCTCCTACGTCAGAGGCCCAGATGATGCAGAAGAAAGCCACCATCAGGAGGCCGCTGAATTCACCGTCCCGGCAAACCACGGCATTGGAAAGCGCCAGCGGCAGGCCGATATAAACCAATCCCGCATACAGGTAGCCGGTCTTGAGGAAATCACTGTTCTCTTTATAGAGGAAGATGGATTCCGCCATGAGAAGCAGCAGCATGATAATGCCAAAGGAAACCAGCATGGGCAGTTTGAAACTGCCGAAGAAGTAACTGTTGGTGGCCAGGAAGAAGATGACGCCCATGATGACGGCGCTTCTCTGAGACTGCACGTAGGCCTTTCCCATGGTCATTCGGTAAAACTCTTTGAGCATCACGTAGGTGATGAAGGCAAAGAGAATCGTGTACAGGAATTCATAGAAAAGGAGTCCTCCCAGCATTACTGCCAGGAAAAGGACTCCGAATATGGTGCGTTTTACCGTTCCGTTCATGCCTCAAGGGTTTCGGGTTCCGGTTGGAACTGGTCCTCTACCGCAGGTTTGACCTTAGGACCGAGGATCTTTTCAATATCTTCTGCAAAGATAACTTCTTTTTCCAAAAGGAGGGCCCCCAGCTGCATAAATTCCTCTTTGTGGTCGTCGATAATCTTGCGGGTACGCTGGTGGACGCCATCCACAATGGCTTTCACTTCCTGGTCCATGAGCTCGGCCGTCTTCTCGGAATACGGCTTAACCAGGTTGTAGCCCTTGGCACCGCTGGAATCGTAGAAGGAAAGCGTACCTACCTTCTCGCTCATACCCAGATACTGGACCATGCTGTAGGCCATTCCAGTCATTCGCTCGAGGTCATTGAGGGCACCCGAAGACGGTTCCCCGTTGATTACTTCCTCGGCCACACGACCGCCGATGAGCATGCTCATCTGGTCCATCATCACGCTCCGGGACCAGTTCTTACGCTCTTCCGGAAGGCTCCAGGTGAGACCCAGGGCCTTGCCTCTGGGGATGATGCTTACCTTAAACACGGGGTCGGCGTACGGGAGCAGCCAGCCCACCAGGGCGTGGCCGGCTTCGTGATAAGCCGTGGTGCGTTTTTCGGCCGGAGTCATGATGGTATTGGACTTGCGCTCCAAACCACCGACGATGCGGTCCACAGCGTCCAGGAAATCCTGCTGCTCCACTTTCTCGTGGTTGCGGCGGGCGGCGGTAAGGGCTGCCTCGTTGCACACGTTGGCAATATCGGCCCCGGAGAAACCGGGCGTATGCTTGGCCATGAAGGCGAGGTCGAAGTCATCGGCCACCTTGATATTTCTCAGGTGCACCTTGAAGATTTCTTCGCGCTCCTTGAGTTCGGGCAGTTCCACATGAATCTGGCGGTCGAAGCGGCCGGCACGCATGAGGGCCTGGTCCAGGATATCGGCACGGTTGGTAGCGGCCAGGACTATGACACCGCTGTTGGTGCCGAAGCCGTCCATTTCCGTAAGCAACTGATTCAGTGTGTTTTCACGCTCGTCATTGGAAGAGAAACCTCCGTTCTTGGCACGGGCGCGGCCCACGGCGTCAATCTCGTCAATAAATACGATGCACGGGGCTTTCTCCTTGGCCTGGCGGAAGAGGTCGCGTACGCGGGATGCACCTACGCCCACGAACATTTCCACAAAATCGGAACCGGAAATGGAGAAGAAAGGCACATTGGCCTCCCCTGCCACGGCCTTCGCCAGCAGGGTCTTACCCGTTCCGGGAGGGCCTACCAGGAGGGCTCCCTTGGGGATTTTGCCGCCCAGGGCGGTATATTTCTGGGGATTCTTGAGGAAGTCCACAATCTCCATCACCTCTTCCTTGGCGCCATACAGGCCGGCTACATCCTTGAAGGTGACCTTCACGTCTCCCTTCTCGGTTTCACGGGCGGTGGACTTGCCGGTGTTGAACGGGTTGAAACCACCTGCGCCCGGACCACCGGCACCGCCGCGGTTCATGCCGCGGAACATCCAGACCCAGAAGAGGATGAACAGCAGCAGCGGGAATCCCATCTGGAAGATATCCATCCAGATATGCTCCTCGTTGCGGATAACAACCTTGAACTGGCTCTCCAGCGGGAGTTCCTGGTTCAGGGCGCCAAAGCTGGCTTCCGGATCAAATTTGGTGGAAACCAGGAAATAGAACTGAGGGGCGCGCTTGGGCACCACCCCGCCGCGGAACTTGTCGGCATATTTGCCCAGCTTTTCCGGACGAATCTTGATTTCACCTTTGAAATCGTTTCTCACGAAAGAGATTTCCGCCACGTCGCCTTCCTTGATCATGGTCTGGACATCGGCCCATTCCACTTTTTCGGGGGAAGTGCTGCGCTGATTGTTCATCAGCAGGTAGCCTATTCCCACCAGCAGGAGGAAATAGAGCCACGACAGGTTGAAGCGGACTTGAAATATCTTGCGACCACCGGGGTCTTTCTTCTGATTAGCCATTCTTATTCTTTGCTAGTTTTTTTGGTAGGAGCCTTGCGCTCCTTGTATTCCTTGCGGGGAACATCGGCCCACAGATCTTCCAGACGATAGAAATCGCGGTACTCCTTTAAGAAAATGTGTACCACGATGTTTCCGTAATCCTGGATGATCCAGAAATTGTTGCCTTCTCCCTGGCTGCGGTAGAGGGTGTGGCCCTCTTCCTTCATCTTTTCTGCGATATTATCGGCTATGGCACCCACCTGGGTGGTATTGGAGCCGTCGCACACCACGAAAAAGTCCGTGATGGCACCGTCAATGGCCCTCAGGTCCAGGGAAACCACATCTTGTCCTTTCTTGTCAATGATCGCATCGGCTACGACGCGAAGATCGTGTGTAATCATATATTATCGTTGATTTATAATCATACAAATATAATCAAAAATAAAGCCATTGCAAAGAGCAACGGCTTTTCTGACAATTTGGCAGAACGCGCTTAAGCGTTTCGCATGGCTTCTATGGCCTCCTTGGGGTTGGCGGACTTGAATACCGAGCTGCCGGCCACCAGAATCTCTGCTCCGGCCCGGATAATCTCCGCCGCATTGCCCGGCCCTACTCCCCCGTCAATCTCTACCGGCACATCTTTGCGGCCTAAACGGTCCAATTCGGCCCTCACGGCCCATACACGGTCCAGAGATTCAGGAATGAACTTCTGCCCTCCAAAGCCCGCAAAAACGCTCATGATGAGCACAAAGTCTACCTTGGGTAGCAGCGGGAAGATGGCTTCCACCGGGCAGTCCGGATTAATGACGATGCCCGCTTTCACGCCCAGACTTTGAATTTGGCCGATAATGGCTTCAGACTCCTCCAGCGCAGCCTCGTAATGGAAACTTATGTACTGGGCGCCCGCCTTGGCAAAACGCTCCACATACTTCTCCGGATGCACAATCATCAGATGCACATCCAGCGGCTTCCTGGCTGCCTTGGCAATGGCTTCCACTACCGGAAATCCAAAGGAAATATTGGGCACGAAAGTGCCGTCCATAATGTCCAGATGGAAGATATCGGCATACTCATTCACCATTTCCACATCTTTCTCCAGATGCAGAAAATCGGCCGACAGCATGGAGGGTGCAATCTTAACCATATTATGCAAAGCTGGAAGGACATATCTTTTGAAAACCTGTAGCCACCCTCGGCTCCATAAGAGGGAGGGGCCCGCCGGCTATGCCGGTGGGAGGGGTCGCGAAGCGACGGTTTTCAAAAGATATGTCCTGGAAGAGAAGCATTACTTCCAGTTTACGACTACATCATTCAAATGGGCAACGAATTTGTCCAGGGAGGCAAGTTCGAGCTTTTCGCCGGGGGCGTGGACGCCGCGAAGGGTGGGGCCGAAAGAAATCATGTCCAGATGCGGGAACTTCTCCAGGAAGAGGCCGCATTCCAGGCCTGCGTGGATGGCCTTCACCTCGGGATCATAGCCGAAGAGCTTCTTGTAAGAGGCCACGCAAACCTCCAGGATATGGGATTTGAGGTTGGGCTTCCAACCGGGATACTCTCCGTGGTGCTCCACGTCGAAGGAGCCCAGGAAGAAGGCGGCCTCTACCCTTTCGGCCAGGGCGTGCAGTTCGGAAACCACCGAGCTGCGCTGGTTGGTAATTACCTTGATCATATCCCCTTCCGTGTGGACGGCGGCAAGGTTGGTGGACGTTTCCACCAGACCGGGGATATCGGCCGACATGCGCTCTACCCCGTGCGGGCAGGCCAGGAGCGTGGCGATGATGTTGGAGGCATCTCCTTCCTCAATGGGCTTGTCCTCGCAAGTGCAGGGTTCGCAGACAGCGTGGACCTGCGGATCGGAAGTGGAATACTCGGCCGACAGGATGTCGCTGAAGGCCTTGACATCGGCCACCATGTCTTCGGCTTCATCGGCCGGGACGGCGAGGATGGCGTGGGCCTCGCGGGTGATGGCGTTGGGCTTGTTGCCGCCCTCGATGCTGATGAGCTGGAAATCGTACTGGAGTTCCGTGAAGAGGAAGCGCACCAGTTCGCGCACGGCGTTGCAGCGGCCCTTGTTGATGTCGTCTCCGCTGTGGCCTCCCTGGCCACCGCAGACGCTCACTTTCAAGGTCTTGTAGCCCTTGCGCAGCGGTTCCCGGTGGAATTCGAAAGAGGCAGTGGTATCCAGACCGCCGGCGCAGCCCACGAACATCCAGCCTTCGTCCTCCGAATCCAGGTTGATGAGGGTGCTGGCTTCAAAGAAACCGGGCTCCAGGGCAAAGGCGCCGTCCATGCCGGTTTCCTCGGAAATGGTGAACAGGCACTCCAGTTTGCCCAGGGGCAGGTCGCTGGCCAGCAGGGCCAGACAGGCGGCTATGCCTATTCCGTCATCGGCCCCAAGGGTGGTGTTCTTGGCCACCATCCAGCCGTCCTCAATCTCATAAGGGATGGGCTGGGTATGGAAATCGAAGTCGAAGCCGGCGTTTTTCTCGCAAACCATGTCCTGATGGGCCTGGAGGATCAGAGCGGGCACATCTTCTTTTCCGGCCGATGCAGGCCTGGTAATGAGGACGTTGCCGGTTTTGTCCGTCTTGCAGGGCAGGTTGTGGTCTTTGGCGAACTTCTGCAGATATTCGGTGATGGGGCCTTCATGGCCGGACTCACGGGGAATATGGGTGATTTCCTGAAAATACTTGAGAACTGTTGCGGAATCCATAATCAAAGGGTTTTTAAATCATCCAAAGATAGGCATTCTACGGCTTTATTCCTATGATAATTCAGAAATTCTATGTAAATTCGCGGCCAAATTAGTTGGAATGAATTATTTGACCTATAAGCAGGTGGAGGATATCGTCTTCCACAATAAAGAGTTCATCGTAGATCCCCAGGCCATGGAGCAGGTGGAGCGTTGCTACAAGTTCCTGGAGCAATTCCACAAAGACAAAGTCATTTATGGTATCAATACCGGCTTCGGCCCCATGGCGCAGTGGAGAGTAGATGACCAATATCTGAAAGACCTCCAGTACAATATTATCCGCAGCCATTCAACGGGTGCCGGCAAGCCCCTGGGCGACGCCTCTGTCAAAGCAGCCATGGTGGCCCGTGTGGGTACCTTCCTTCAGGCCAAATCGGGTATTCATCCGGATGTGGTGAAACTCCTGGTAGAGTTCATCAACCGCGGTATTTATCCTTTTATCCCCCGTCACGGCAGCGTAGGCGCCAGCGGAGACCTTGTGCAACTGGCCCATATGGCCCTGGCCCTTATCGGAGAGGGTGAGGTTCATTATAAGGGAGAATGGCGTCCTTCGGCCGATGTCCTGGCCGAGTGCGGGCTCAAACCCATGGAAATCCATATCCGCGAGGGATTATCGGCCGTCAACGGCACTTCCGTGATGACAGGCGTTTCCCTGGTAAACCAGTTCCAGGCCACGCGCCTTCTGGACTGGGCCACCCTGGCCGCCGTCTGGATGAACGAAATTGCCGGTTCCTACGACGATTTTATGGCCGAACCCCTGAATGAATGCCGCCGCCAGAAAGGCCAGCAGGTCATTTCCCGGCGCCTAAGGGAACTGGCCGCCACTTCCCGCTGCTTTTCCAAGCGGGAACTGGAATTGTACACCGGTGTCCATAAGGAGACCGTGTTTGAAAAGAAGGTGCAGGCGTATTATTCGCTTCGCTGCACCCCTCAGATTCTGGGCCCCATCTACGATACCCTTGCGGCTGCCCAGGACGTTCTGGAAAACGAGTTTAACTCGGCCTGCGACAATCCCATTGTGGATCCGGATACTCAGTATGTATATCACGGAGGTAATTTCCATGGCGATTACGTCTCGCTGGAAGAAGATAAAGTGAAGATTGCATTGGTGCGCCTTACCATGCTTACGGAAAGGCAGTTAAATTACCTCTTCCATGACCGTATTAATGGTATTCTCCCTCCGTTCCTGAATAAGGGAACCCTGGGCTTGAACTATGGTATGCAGGCCTGCCAGTTTACGGCTACCAGCACAACGGCCGAGAGCCAGACCCTGGCTATGCCCAACTACGTGCACAGCATCCCCAACAACAACGACAACCAGGATATCGTATCCATGGGTACCAACAGCGCCCTCCTTTGTCGTCAGGTGGTGGAGAACGCTTTCCAGGTGATGGCCATCCATTTCATCGCCCTGGCGCAGGCTACGGACTGCCTGGGCATCAAGGCCAACCTCTGCGATACCTCCAGGGCTGTGTACGAGCAAATCCGTACCATCCAGCCGGAGATTCTGGAAGACACGCCTTTCTATAAGGAAATAACAAGGGTGATAACTTACTTGAAACGCAATCCCCTGGAACTGAAATAAAAATAAGACCTCAAACGAGGTCTCATTTTAGTTTTCAACGGGAACCACAATCATGTTCTCGATGTCTTCCACCCACTGCCGGAAGAGCTTGTCCGTGGCCATAAGATCCTGAACGGTGTTGCAGGCGTGGAGCACGGTAGCGTGGTCCTTTCCTCCCAGTTCTGCTCCGATGGTACTGAGCGAGCAGTTCTGGATGAGGTTTCTGCACTCGTACATGGCAATCTGGCGGGCCTGAACAATCTGGCGCTTGCGGGTGGCCGAAAGGAGCATCTCACGCGTGATATTGAAATATTCGCACACGCTGGAAATGATATTGTCCGTGGAGATTTCCTTTTCCTGGTCTCCCACAATTTTTCCGCTTACGCTTTGGGCCAGTTCTACGTCGATGTCCCTATGAGCCAGCGTGGCGTAGGCAACCAGGGAGGTAAGGGTGCCTTCCAGTTCCCGGAAATTGGTTTTGATGCGGGAAGCCAGATAGGTAAGGACGTCCTCACTCAGTTTGACGCCTTCGCGGAGGGCGCGGGAACGCAGCATTTCCAGACGGGTGGTGTAATCCGGCTTCAGAAGCTCTACCGAAAGACCCCATTTGAAGCGGGACATCAGGCGGTCTTCGAAGTTCTGCAGATCTACCGGAGCGCGGTCGCTGGTGAAAATGAGCTGCTTACCGTTCTGGTGCAGGTGGTTGAACACGTTGAAGAACGTGTGCTGGGTACCTGTTCCCACCAGGTCTTGGATATCATCTACAATGAGAACGTCAATTCTCTGATAGAAGGCAATGAAGTCTACAATGCGGTTGCCCTGGACGGCGTCCATGTATTGGGTCTTGAACTCGTGGCCCGTTACGTAGAGCACCACTTTGTCCTGGAAGCGCTCTTTGATGGCAATGCCGATGGCCTGGGCAATATGGGTTTTGCCAAGGCCCGGACCGCCAAAGAGGAAGAGCGGGTTGAAAGGGGTTTTGCCGGGAGCCTGGGAGATATTCTCTGCCGCATTGACACCCAGTTTGTTACACTCCCCTTCCACCAGGTTGCCGAAGCAATACACCGGGTTAAGGCGCGGGTTAATCTTGAGGCGCTGAACGCCCGGGAACACAAAGGGACTGGGCTTACCGGCAGGCTGGTAAGTGGGAATTGAAACGGGATTATTGGTAGGGGCCGATGCCGGACTGGACGGCAGCACCATATAATCCTTGTTCTGAACCGGACGCACCAGATAGAAAAGCTGACCATCCGTTCCAATGGCGCGCTTGATGGTGATCCGGAGCAACTCTTTATAGGCATCCTCTATATATTGGCGGAAGAAATCCGAGGGGACCTCTACGGTGAGCTTGGCTCCTTCCAGGGACACCGGCCTGATGAGCTTGAACCAGGTATTGAACTGCTGCGGATCAATGTTGTTTTGAATGATCTGCAGACAGTTATTCCATACCGCAATATGTCTTTCCTGGTTGGTCATCAGGGATTGGGTAAAAAAATGATAAGTTTGTTGCTTGTTTCGATTGCAAAATTGGGGGAAAAATTTTGTAAAAAAAATTTCCTCCGCTATTGTTTTTTAATTTTTTTATTCATAAATTATTTGCAACGGCACCCTATTTCTGTATTTTTTGCAACCTGCTGATAATAAGCAATCTACAATAGCGAGTTACGGCTATAACCACGGCGAAATAAATATCCTAAATTGATAAATTCTAAATTAGAGGATGCTCGGAATTCGCCTTTCCAGGCATCTGAAATAAGGAAAAATCAGCGGACCGGGGTGGTGGTTCCGTTTTCAATTTTCACTACGTAACTATCCTTGATTTTTTTCTGGATTTGCGGAAATTTTTTCTTCACTTCTTCCAGAGATCCGGAAGTGCAAATCACGTACTTTTTAATCCTTCCAGAAGGGATGACAAGAGGGCGGTATCCGAGGAAATAGGGATCGTTCGGATCCATGTCCTTCCCGATGGCCAGCACCTGGATTCCATATTGAACGCCGTCCTCCTTCGGGGCGGGTTCCCCGGCGGGTTTTTCCTCAACGGGCGCGGGCTTTTCTTCCTTCACCTCCGCAGGCACCGGCGATGCTACAGGTACTTCCCCGTCATATCGGCCTTTAAAGGTCTTGAAGGCCTGATAAATGCCTTCAGCGATGCCGTCGCGTCCCTTTTCCGTACGCATGGTGGCCAGGTCGTCCGGATTGCTCATGAAGCCTACCTCAATTAATACGGCGGGCATGGCGGTGCGCCAGAGAACCCAGAAGGGATCTTGCGAGACTCCCCTGCTGTGCTTGATGGGACCCACTTTCGTGAACGCCTCGGCCACATCCTCGGCAAAGCCCAGGCTCTGGCTCAAATGGGCGTTCTGCATGAGGCTGAAGATAATATAGGACTGGGGATCGCTGGGGTCAAAACCCTGGTATTTGGTCTTATAGTCGTCTTCCAGCATAATTACGGAGTTCTCACGCTTGACCAGATCCAGGTTCTTGGAATACAGGTCGGTGCCTTTTCTGGCCGATTGACCCAGGCAATGGATGGAGAAACCACGGGCCGATGTTCCCTTCTCCACCGAATTTACGTGGATGGAAATGAAGAGGTTGGCGCCCGCCTTGTTGGCAATGACCGCGCGGTTTTCCAGTTCAACGAATTTGTCCGTGGAGCGGGTCATCTTGACCGTAACGCCGGGATAGGCTGCCTTAATTTTCTGTTCCAGACGCTTGGCAATATCCAGCGTAATGTTCTTTTCGTACGTTTTCTTGTCCCGGCTTACACAGCCTGCGTCCTTGCCGCCATGACCGGCATCGATGACCACCGTCTTCAATTGTAGCACCGACTTGTCTCCTTGCGCGCGGGTGGGCACGGGGATTGCAAGAAGGAGCGCGAGGCTCAAGGGCATCAGCATACGGAAAAACGGCTTCATATAGGGATGCAGTTTTGATTATTCTGGAATAAATAGTAATTTTGTAAGTTATATTTTGCACAAAATTAGCAAAAATTAAACCAATGGCAAGGAAGATTTTTCAATATCTCACCCTCCTGGCGCTAGTGCTGGCAGCTACCTGCCTCCCTTCCCGCGCCCAGGTGGCTTCTTTGCCAGATACTCTCAAGAGAAGGCCCATAGAATCTATAGGTCAGGTGGCTCCTCCCACCCAGCTTGACAGCCTCGTCCGGGCCGATTCCCTCAGGACCGCACAGACGGATTCCCTGGACCTGCTGCACAAGAGTTCGCTGGAGCGCCCGGCCTTCTCTACGGCCAAGGACTCCATTATTACAGATTTCCGGAACGGAAGGCGCATGATATACTATTACGGCGGCGCCACGGTCACCTACCAGAATATGAAGCTCACGGCCGATTATCTGGAATACGACATGCTGTCCAACACCGTTTTTGCCCGGGGCCAGAAAGATCTTGCCACCGGAGAAATGGTGGGTCTTCCAGAGATGACCGAAGGAGGACAGACCTACAAGATGGACGAGCTCCGTTACAACTTTACCACCCAGAAAGCCCGCATCACCAATATGGTTACCAAGGAGTCGGAAGGTCTGCTCCAGGGTAAGAAGATCAAGATGATGCCGGACAAGTCCATCAACCTGCGGGACGGTATCTACACCGTGTGCGACCTGGAAGAGCCTCACTACTACCTCAGGCTGAGTATGGCCAAAGTGGTGACCAAGCCGTCCCAGAAGACGGTTTTCGGCCCGGCTTGGCCCGTGGTGGCCGGCGTTCCGGTTCCTATCGGCCTGCCTTTCGGCTTTGTGCCCAAGAAGCCTTCCCGTGCCACGGGTCTGCTGATGCCCACCTTTGGTGAAGAGCAGGCGCGCGGCTTCTTTATGAAGGACGCCGGTATGTACTTCGTGTTCGGCGACTATTTTGACCTCTCCCTCACCGGTGACTACTACACCCTGGGTTCCTGGGCCGTGGATGTCAATTCCCGCTACAAGGTCAATTACAAGTTCAACGGTAACTTCGGCCTAACCATTTCCAACGATCAGGCCGGTGAAAAGGGCAGCAAGGACTTTGTGCAGTCCCGTAACTTCGGCCTCAAATGGTCCCACTCCCAGGATGCCAAGTCCCACCCCGGTACTTCCTTTACGGCTTCCGTGAACTTCTCCAGCCCCTCCAACAACCGCTACAACGCCTCTTCTGTCCAACAGGCCCAGCAGAACCAGATTGGATCCTCCATCTCCTATTCGCATAACTGGAACGGCAAGTTCAACCTGAGCGTGAACGCCATGCACAACCAAAACACGCGCGACTCCAGTTATTCCTTCACCCTCCCCAACATCACCTTCACCGTGAACCGTTTCTATCCCTTCAAGCGCAAGCAGAGGGTGGGTAAGGAACGGTTCTATGAGAAGATATCCTTTGGTTACAACACCTCGTTCCAGAACAGGGTTAATTTCAAATTGAGGGAAGTCCAGGACTATGTGATGAACGGAGACGAGTATACTTATAAGACAGATCTGAGCGGTAAAACATACCGGGTCAAGGAATTCGGCGACTCCTTGGGCACGAAGGTCTTGAACAAGATGACCAACGGCATGGCGCACAACTTCCAGATAGGCCTTCCCAGCTTTACCCTGTTCAAGTACATCAATGTGAGCCCCAACGTTTCGTACGGCATGAACTGGATGTTCTCTAAGGGGCGGCAGTATCTTGAAAATGAGGTAGATAAGGATGGTAATCCCATCATAGTGAAGGACCAGTCCGGTAACGACGTCATAGCCCAGAAGGTCATCTCGGACCCCGGAACGGCTTTCAATACCTTTGGCGTTACACATACCTATTCCGGGAGCTTGTCCATGAGTACGCGAATATACGGTATGTTCAATTTTGGCAAGCACCGAAAGGTACAGGCCATCCGACATGTGATATCGCCATCCATTTCCCTGAGTTTCAGTCCGGAAAAAGGTACTTCTTTCAATGGCTGGCGTACTCTTGACGCCTATTACGACAGCCGGGGCACGTACCACGCGGAGAGTATGTACAACATCTACTCCATCAACGGACACCACAACTCGGTATCGCCTCCCGGTAGGGGTAAGAGCGGAACCGTGTCCCTGGCCATCGGCAACAATCTGGAGGCCAAGGTACGTGATATGAAGGACACCACAGGAACGGGCTCCAAGAAAGTCAAGCTGCTGGACCAGTTGAATATCAACACCAGCTATAATTTCCTGGCCGATTCCATGAGGATGCAGAATGTGGGTATCACGGCCTCCACCAACCTCTTTAACAAGATCAATATCAGCGGTAACCTGAACTTCGATCCTTATGCGATCGACGAGAAAGGCAAGCGCATCAACAAGTTCAACGTGGTAGCCACCGGCGTTCCCCTGCGCCTGACCAACGCTTCCATATCGGCCTCCTACTCCATCAACGGAAAGGGATCCATTCAAGGAAACGATGGCAGCAAATCCAGCGGAGGGGGCTCAGAAGCTAATTCTTATCAGAGGATTTATTACCACCCCATTACCGGCGAGTATATTCCGGGAGGTTACGTTTATTATATGAACCCCAATGCTCCCTGGTCCATCAATTTGAGCTATTCGTTCAACTATTCGAAGTCCTATACTTACATGGCTGCCACCAAGGAACTGGTTACCAACAGGCAGTTTACCCAGACCCTGAACATAAGCGGAAATGTCAAGATTACGCCGCGTATGAGCATCCAGGCCACATCCGGCTTCGATTTCATGGCTATGAAATTCACATCTACCCAGATAAGTGCTACCTATGACTTGCACTGTTTCAACATTGCGGTCTCCTGGGTGCCGATGGGTATGTATAAGTCCTACAGCTTCCGTATTGCCGCTAATGCATCGGCCCTGGCCGATCTGTTAAGATTCAAGAAGAGCGAATCTTACATGGACAATATGTTGGGATATTAATTATTTTTCCTATCTTTGCATTGGTTTTCCAGTCGGAGAACCATCTTTACCTGAAATATATACATTTGTTATGAGCTATAGTTTAGCAGAACTCAATGCGATGAGCGAAGAGCAGCTCAGAAGCTTAGGTGAGTCCATGAGTATCAAAGGGGCCCAGAAAATGGATCTGATGAGCCTCGGTTTCGCTATTTTGGATCAGCAGGCCATTGCCGAATCCCAAAAACCCCTGCCGGAAAGCAAGCCCAGAAAACGCGGCCGTCCCAAGAAGGAGGATAAAGCCGCCAAGGCCGAAGAGAAGCCCGCCGCTCCTGCAGAGGAAAAGCCCAAGGCAGATGCCCCCAAGAGGGGCCGCAAACCCTCGAAGGCTGCCGAAAAGCCCGCTGCACCCGCAGAGGAAAAGCCCATTGCCGTGGTAGTGGAAGTCCCCATCGTGGACGAACAGCCCAAAAAACGGGGCCGCAAGCCCAAGAAAGAGGCTCAGCCCCAGCCTGCCGCTCCGGCCGCCGAAGTGCCTGTAGAGGAGGCTCCGGTAGAGGTAAACGGAAAGGAGTTTATCCGCAACCTCTTCGAAGACCTTAAGGATGATGAAGCCCAGAAGGAAGAACCCCGTCCCGGCAAGCATCAGAAAAAGGGCAACCAGAACCAGCCGCAACAGCAGCCCCAGCAGCAACAACAGCAGAGACCGGCCAAGGTTGAATTCGAAGGTTCCGTAGAAGCTACCGGCGTGCTGGAAATCATGCCCGACGGCTATGGCTTCCTTCGCTCCAGCGACTACAATTACCTCAATTCCCCTGACGATATCTACGTTTCCCAGCAGCAGATCAAGCAGAACGCCCTTAAGAACGGAGACACCGTCACCGGCGAAATCCGTCCCCCGCGCGAGGGAGACAAGTATTTCCCCCTGGTCAAAATCAAGTTCATAAATGGCCGTACGCCCGAATTCGTGCGTGACCGCGTGCCGTTCGATTTCCTCACTCCCCTGTTCCCTACGGAGAAATTCAACCTCCTGGGGCACGGACACGAGAAAGACCAGAGCATCCGCGTGGTAGATATGTTCACTCCTATCGGCAAGGGACAGCGAGGCCTCATCGTGGCTCAGCCCAAGACCGGTAAGACCATGCTGCTGAAGGCTATCGCCAACGCCATTGCCGACAACCACCCCGAGGTTTACGAAATTATCCTCCTTGTAGATGAGCGTCCCGAAGAAGTGACCGATATGCAGCGTTCCGTCAAGGCCGAGGTAGTGGCCTCTACCTTCGATGAACCCGCCGAACATCACGTCAAGGTGGCCAATATGGTGCTGGACAAGGCCCGTCGCCTGGTAGAATGCGGTCACGACGTGGTCATCCTCCTGGATTCCATTACGCGTCTGGCGCGTGCCTACAATACCGTACAGCCCGCTTCCGGCAAGGTGCTCACCGGTGGTGTGGACGCCAATGCCCTGCAGAAGCCCAAGCGCTTCTTCGGTGCCGCCCGTAATATTGAAGGAGGCGGTTCCCTTACCATCCTGGCCACGGCCCTCACGGAAACCGGCTCCAAGATGGATGACGTTATCTTCGAAGAGTTCAAGGGCACCGGCAACATGGAGCTCCAGCTGGACCGCAACCTCTCCAACAAGCGTATCTTCCCGGCCGTGAACCTGGTTCTGTCCTCCACCCGCCGCGACGACCTCCTCTACGACGCCTACACCAACAACCGCATCTGGATCCTGCGAAAGTTACTGGCCGATATGAACCCCGTAGAAGCCATGACATGGATGCAGCAGCACATGGACGAATTCAAGACCAACAAGGACTTGGTAGACAACATGTCCAAGTTCGGACGGTATGATTAATTCCTATCAGGACACCATAGTTGCACCGGCTACCACCCCTGGGACCGGTGCAATTTCTATTATCCGCATCAGTGGTCCGGAGACCTTCCGAATAACTGATGCGGTAGTTAGATTAAAGTCCGGAACTGTTTCTGGAGCAGAAGCTTACACCATACACTTCGGAGAGGTGTTTCTAGAGGAAAAGCTTCTGGATGAAGTCCTCGTCTCCGTCTTCCGGGCTCCCCACAGCTATACCGGCGAAGACAGTGTGGAAATCTCCACCCATGCTTCGGCCTATATCGTTAACGAAGTCATCGGTCTGCTTTTTAAAGCCGGTGCACGGTTTGCCGAGCCTGGCGAATTTACGCGCCGTGCCTTCCTTAACGGAAAAATGGACCTTGCCCAGGCAGAGGCAGTAGCCGATGTCATCGCTTCCTCCACGGCCGCTTCCCACCGCGTAGCCATGAATCAGCTCAAAGGTGGGTTCTCGGCCCAACTGGCCAGCCTTCGCTCCCAGCTGCTGGAAATGGCTTCCCTTTTGGAACTGGAGCTGGACTTCAGTGAAGAGGAGGTGGAATTTGCCGATAGGAAACAGTTGCTGGCCCTTTTGGAAGAAACCCAGAAGCATGTGGATGAACTGGCTGCCTCTTTCCACCAGGGCAATATGATCAAGAATGGTGTACCGGTCGCTATCGTCGGTCCTGCGAACGCAGGAAAGAGCACATTGCTTAACGCCCTGATTGGGGAAGAACGGGCCATTGTGACAGACATCCCGGGTACCACTCGCGACACTATTGAAGAGACCATGAACCTTGGTGGAATTCTCTTCCGTTTTATCGATACGGCGGGCATCCGCGAGTCTTCCGACACGGTAGAAAAGATGGGAATTAACCGCACTTTCCGCAAGATTTCTGAGGCTGAGATCGTCCTATGCATGTTGGATGCCCAATCTGCAGGAAGCGACCTTTTGAACAATCTTGAGGTTCTCTTCCGGCATGTAGATACTGCTAGCCAAAAGGTCTTTGTCTTGCTTAATAAGGCAGATCAAATTACCCCCGAAGAAATTAACAAAAATGTTTCAGTAATTAATAAGTTTGTTTTATCTTTTGATTATAAAGCGAAGTTGATTTCAGTTGCAGCAAAAGTGGGTAAAGGCCTTCCGGAACTCAAAGAGGCTCTTTACCAGGCAGAAATAGATCTTATCTCTAATGAAGATTCGACCTTTGTAACAAATGTCCGCCACTTCGAGGCTCTTCAAAATGCCTCATCGGCCCTCTCCGATTGCCGCACATCCCTCTCCCGCGGCATCCCTTCGGATCTTGTTGCCGAAGACCTCCGCCGCGCCCTATCGGCCATCAACGCCATCCTTGGAACCGACCTCCTGGACCCCGAAACCATCCTCCACAACATCTTCCAAAATCACTGCATCGGGAAGTAATACTAGCCCTTGAAACAGAAATATCCTCTCCAGCCACGTACGGAATAGTAAGAGTCGGCGCCATTGTGGAATGTAAATACGGAGTCGTAGCGACGCTCGCAAAACAATGCTCCGCCAAGGCTACGAATTGTTGAGGGTGTCGCTATCCAGCTTGATGTTTTTGTATCATATTCGCCTGTTTCCTGCAATTGCCGGTAAAGGCTCTCTGTCAACAGTTCCAGACCCATCTGGCTTGCCTGGGCCATTGCGCTTCCTGCCGGTGGGCTCTTTTTCCTGAGGCTGAGAGCCTCATTATCATAACATAGACTTCTACGGAGAGCAGGAGACTCTTGCGAGCAGTCACAAAATATCAGTTCTCCGTTGTCCAATTGTAACAAATCCGGTTCTCCCCCGCTCTCTTCCATAAGTCGCAGCGTTTGAATGGCTTCGGGATTATTACGAAGAAACTTTTCCTCCACCGCCCAATCAAGATTTGGGTGGCGGACCATGTTTTCAAGGAATCGGTGTTTTAATAATTCAATCATAATGTGTTCTCAATAACAAGACCTGGGTTATAATGGATTCATTGCAAATATAATCATTTGCGAAAAAGTATTCTGCCCTGTGATGGATAGAATTGATTCTTTTGCTAACTTTGTGATTGTTCGAGTGAATGATAATATGGAAGAGAGAAACGACATCGTAATATACAAGTCCGAAGATGGGCTGGTCAAGATGGAAGCGATGGTTGACCCGGTGAACGAAACAATCTGGGCCAATCAGAAAGCGATAGCCGCATTGTTCGATGTTACCGTGCCGAATATCTCCTACCACTTTAAGAAGATTTTCGAAAGCGGAGAACTGGATGCCGGCACGGTAGTTAAAGATTTTTTAATTACCGCGCAGAGTGGCGCCAGAGGCACATCTGAAGAGAAAGTCAAGTATTATAACCTTGATGCCATTATATCCATCGGCTACCGGGTAAATTCTTTCAGGGCGACGAAATTCCGCATCTGGGCAACCCAAGTCCTCAAGCAGTATATGCTCAAAGGATTCGCCGTCAATCGGAATGCGGTCTCTGAGCAGAAATATGAGGATTTGAAAAAGGCTGTCGGTCTGCTCGAGAACGTTTTCAGTAAAGAGTTGCTCCTCACTTCCGACCAGGCGACAGATCTGTTCGATGTCATCCGTGACTACACCTACGCCCTGGACACGCTGGACGCCTATGATTATCAAAGTCTCAAAATTGCTGATACGACGGCTCCCGAGCGCTTCCACGCCACCTATGAAAATGCCATTGAAGCCATCCAGAGCCTTAAGGAGAAGTTCGGAGGAAGCAATCTGTTTGGTGTAGAGAAAGATGCCTCCTTCCACAGTAGCATCGGCCAGATATATCAGACCTGGGAAGGGAAAGACCTCTACCCCAGCATTGAGGAGAAGGCCGCAATGTTGCTATATCTTGTCGTCAAAAACCACTCCTTCGTGGACGGCAACAAACGAATCGCAGCCACGCTCTTCCTTTGGTTTATGCAGAACAACGGAATCCTTTACCGCCCCGACGGATCAAAGCGCATCTCCGATGCTTCTCTTGTCGCACTTACCCTGATGATTGCCGAGAGTCACACTGACGAGATGGACACGATGGTCAAGGTTGTCGTCAGCTTGATTAACCGGAAGAATTAGTCCGGCGAACTGTCCCCCGACGGAGTTTCCGGAAAGATTTCGAGAAACTTTCCCGCTCCAAAAATGGCAATGAAATAGTCCGGTTTACTACCAAATAAACGCCCTTTTATCTGAACCACATTTGAACCACGAAGGCTGTAAATCATTGATTATCAATACTTATTATGGTCTGCATCGGAAAATGACTGTCCAGCACGAATCCGTCAGATTAATCCGAATTCACCTCTTATCTATTTGACTCGGGGCCACCCCGAATTCTTTCTTGAACATACGGGTGAGATTCTGTGGATACTCGAATCCCAGGGCATCGGAAACCTCCGAAACGGAACGACCGGCCAGTAGCATTGCTTTGGCCTTTTGCATCACAAAATGGCGGATGAACTGCGTAGCACTTTCACCGGTTTTCACACGGACCAGATCGCCGAAGTAATTGGGAGAAAGGAAAAGCTCGCCCGCGAGGTAGCGGACGGTGGGGATGCTGGTTTCCAGATGTTTCCCTTCGGCATAGTAACGCTCCAGGATAGCATTTATCCTGTGGCTGAATTCTTCTTCAGAACTGCCCTCTCCCTGGAACTGCCGCTCGTAGAAGCGTGCAGCCAACTCGAAAAGGAGCGACAGATACGAAATGACGATGGCCTGCAGATGGCTGTCATCCGGGAACTCTGTCAGTTCCTTCCGGATGGCGGCAAAGCAGCGTTCCAGACGCGCCCATTCGTCCGGCGTAAGGATAAGCGCCTCATTGCTATAGTAGGAGAAATAGTGGTAGTCTTTAATGCAGCGCTCCAGCGGAGTCCCGGCCAGGAAGTCCGGGTGGAAGAGCAGCACCCAGCCTTTGATATGGATGATTTCTCCGTTATCCGTAACGCCGCCCCGCTGGCCGGGGCCCACACACATCAGGGAACCGGACTCAAACTGATAATTCCCGCTGCCATAAGATATCGTATAGGGGCTTTCCTTCATGAGGAACATGCCGTAAACCCCGTATTCGCTCAGGGCATGGCGACAACTCTCCAATTCGTCGTAATGGATTACACTCACCTCTGGATGCAGGATGGGAGCACCCACATGGCGCGCATAATCATTGACAGACTGTACGTGAAGAACCTTTTCCATATAGCAAAAATACAAAAAAAGGTGCAGATTCCGTAAAATGGATATATGAATCCGTAATTCGGTTAAGTCCTTTCCACCATAAAACAACGACCTTTGCACCAGAGAAAACAACCATTTTAATGAAAGAGTCGAAAATAGCACTTGGAACCTGGGCCTGGGGCACAGGCATGTTCGGCGGAGACACCGTCTTTGGAAGCAACACGGATGAAAGCAACTTGAAACCGGTCTTTGATGCCGCCATGAAAGCCAGTCTCAACCTGTGGGACACGGCGACGGCCTATGGCATGGGCGAATCGGAAAGGATTCTGGGACACCTGGCATCGGCCTATAAGCGTGATGACGTGCTCATTTCTACCAAATTTACCCCTCAGCTGGCCGAAGTCTATGACAACAGCGTGACCAAGATGGCCGAGGCCTCCCTGGAGAGGATGGGGTTGGATTATATCGACATGTATTGGATCCACAACCCGATGGATGTGGAACGTTGGACTCCGGGGCTGATTCCCCTGCTCCAGTCCGGCAAGGTGCGCAAAGTCGGTGTTTCCAATCACAATATCAAAGAGATCTGCCGCGCAAATGAAATCCTGGGCGAAGCCGGATTCAAGGTTTCGGCCGTACAGAACCACTTCAGCCTGCTCTATCGTTCCTCAGAGAAAGGCGGTGTCCTGGACTACTGCAAAGAGAACGGCATTCAGTTCTGGGCATACATGGTACTGGAACAGGGCGCTCTCTCCGGCAAATATAATGTAGAGAATCCTCTCCCGGCAGATAGCGAACGCGGGCAGAAATACAATCCCATCCTGGGCAAACTGACCGCCCTCACGGATGCCATGAAGGAAATTGGCACCAAATACGGTCTCTCATGTTCGCAGGTGGGCATTGCCTGGGCCCTCTCCAAAGGCACCATGCCCATCATCGGCGCTACCAAGGAGCGCCACGTGCTGGAAGCCGCACAGGTGATGAACACTGTCCTCACCCCCGACGAAATCACCCGCCTGGAAGCCCTCGCCGATGCCACTGGCATCGACACCCGCGGCGACTGGGAACATACCATGGAATAAGATGAAGAGACAAATCATAGTTAGCTTAGCAGCAATGATACTGACTACCCCTTTTGCGTCGGCTCAGATCGATCTGCACTGCCATATGATTCCGGATTCATACCTGGAAGCCATAAAGGCGCACGGGATGGAGATGGACGAAGGATTTCCCATCCCGGCATGGGATGCTGAAGAGCATCTGAAATTCATGGACGAGGCGGGAATACAGACCTCGGTCCTGACCATGCCGGCTCCGCAGCCGTATTTCGGCGACGGTACAGAATCGGCCTTCATTTGCCGACAGTTCAACGAAGAGGCTGCGGCGTTGAAAGCCCTGTATCCGGGCCGATTCCTCTTCTGCGCGGCCCTTCCCCTGCCGGACGTGGACAGGGCCTTGGAAGAAGCCCGATATGCACTGGAGGTACTTGGAGCTGACGGTGTAAAACTGGCTTCGAACAGCTATGGGCAGTACCTTGGAGATGAGGAATTGGAACCGCTGATGGGCTATCTCAACAGCCGGAAAGCCGTTATCATCACCCATCCGCATAAACCATCAGCGGCAAATGAAAAGCTGATTTCAGCTGTTCCGCTGGCTTCCTACGAGTACCTTGCCGAGACTACCCGAGCCATTCTGAACATGGTCGAGCACGACGTCCTGGTGCGCTATCCGGACCTGAGGGTGGTTGTCCCCCACTGCGGCTCTTTCCTGCCGAATGCCTTGCCACGCTTCAAGGGGCTTCTCCCGGTGATGGTGAAGCAGGGATATATGAAACCGGTAGACGTAGATGCCAACCTTTCCCGCCTGTATTATGACCTTGCTGGTGCCACCACGGACGATGCCATCGAGTCGCTGCTGACCGTCACAGAGCCCTCTCATATCCTCTATGGCTCAGACTACCCTTACGTTGCTGCGACAGCGCTTATTGCCGCAAAGAAATCGCTGGAAGCCCGGCTGGCCGCTCACGGTCTTGCCTCAGAGGACATCCTTGCTAACAACGCCGCTCGCTTGTTCGGCGCCGATATCCCGATTCGGGAATACGGGGAGCGCATTGTCCGTCTGGCCGAAATCGAGGTGTATCCAGAGAAACTAAATGAGTACATGGAATACGCCAAGGAGGTCGGGACTGTATCCATGGCATCGGAGCCTGGCGTCATCGGCCTTTTCTCCATGCAGGATAAGGCCGATCCGAACAAGGTATACATCCTGGAAGTCTATGCCGACCGTGAGGCCTACCAGGCGCACCTGCAGACCGCCCATTTCAAGAAATACAAGGAAGGAACGGCCCAGATGGTCAAGTCTCTTAAACTCATAGACACCAACCCTTTAATTACCGCGACATTAAATAAATCTGCAATACAATGAAAAAGTTTCTCTTTACTATCTTCGCTATGGCTATCACGCTTACAGCCTGCGGACAAAGCAATAACAAGAATACCGAAGACGATATGAAAACACTAGTAGCCTATTTTTCCGCCACCGGCACGACTGAAGCCGTGGCGAAGGACCTTGCCGCCGTCACCGGCGGAACGCTCTACGAAATCAAACCAGAAGTCAAATATACTGCGGAGGATCTGGACTGGACCGTAAAGACCTCGCGCAGCAGTGTGGAAATGCAAGACCGCAATTCTCGCCCCGCTATCATGAAGGACCTGAAGGATGCTGACAGTTATGATTTGATTTACATCGGTTTCCCGGTTTGGTGGTATACCGCTCCTACCATCATCAATTCTTTTATCGAGACCTATGGTTTCAAAGGTAAGACCGTCATTTTCTTCGCAACTTCCGGTGGTAGCAGCATCGACAAGGCCAATACCGAATTCAAGGCACAGTATCCCGAGATCCATTGGAAGGCCGGCAAGACGCTTAACCGAGCCTCAATAACTGACATCAAGGCCTGGGTAGACAGTCTCAGATAGTGATAAGAAAATGGATGCTATGAGAACACTTCTGTATAGTATTATCACCCTGTTTCTGTCCATCATCTTCTCCAATCCCTGTAATGCTCAGCTGACGATCAATATCCGCTACTCCGGCGAGAATGGTTCTGCCCGGGAATATGTCAGGGAAATGGAAGAAAGCGGAATTGCCGGCCGCATCAGGGCTGTCGAAGGTTGCCTT
>JAFPGC010000048.1 GCA_017423025.1 Bacteroidales bacterium | reverse complement strand
CGCCCTTTTCCACTTTTTGGCCGAGATTCTGTTCGGCGGCGTTTTTGGCTTTTTCACCCAGTCTTTCCAAAAAACTTTGGGCATCGGCCGTCCCGCAAACCATGGCCAGGACGGCGACAGAGAGCAATAGTTTTTTCATATTCGTTTGGTTTTGTCAATAGCTTAGCGTTTCTTTCTCACAAATTTGCGTTTTCTTGGCCAAAAAAGCACCACCCAAAAGGGGGGAAATAGCCTCCGAAAGGCCGCCCCAAGGGGTAGATTCCACCATTTTTCGTAAAATTTGTTTTATGAAACGAACGCGACTTCTGTTGCGGTTACGGTTACTTCGTTTATTCGAGTCCTCTGGGGAGACTCTTGATGCACAATGCAAATATAGCAAAAAGGCGCAGAATAACAAATGGTATGCACTGCATAACATGTCGCCCTATGTCGCTCTATTACGCCATAGGAAATCATTATTAGGGTAAATAAAATTTCTGGTTGGATTTCTCTCTGAAGAGATAGATATCTTACTTCGGTGAAAGGGAGGATGTGGTTGGAAAAGCCGCACCCTCCCTTTGCTGTTGGTCAAAACTTTTGGTTGGATAGTGACGATGTGAGAATGAATTTTGCCATACCGGAGTCCACCGTGGTGTTTCCGGAGCCTGTTGTGACACGCGGACCAATGGACTTTGATAACAGGCCAAGGGCAGGATGTTCGGGCGATGCGCCCTGCCTTAAAGACAGTTGCCCCGAGAGCCGTCTACCTGGCCAGGTGGCGGCTTTTCTCGTTTCGCGCCCGCGCCTTCAAGGCGGCTTCGCCGCCAAAGAACGGGGCTGGTCAAAATTTCTGGTTGGAAAGTCCGGCTCACCCGCAAAGTTCCGGGTATGACTACCCAAAGATTTGACAGACTCTGTACATGAAGAAGGGCAGATCTGACACTCCTCTGAGTTGAGCACGGAAGGCTTTCATCTTGGAGTTGAGTGACTCTGCTGAAGCATTCGTTGAGCGAGCGATGAAGTAATTCAGGACGTTGTCCTCCCTGGACTTGATGGCATCCCTTGCCGACTTGACCTCACGTATAGTGCATCGGTTGACGGTCTTGTACCAGCCGTGCAGCTTTTCCCCTCCGGCGTAAGCCATCTGCGGCGGCGGATGTGCAAGGTCAGTTTTTTGTCTCGGACAGGAAAATCACTGATGACTGTCTCCTCCGTGAACCCATTGGGGCGAAGATCCTGCATCTCCGCTGTGCGGTTATCGCGTTCGTCCAGATGTGTAGCGTCCCGGTCTACAAGATGTCCTTCTTGCTTTCCATGGACGTAAGAGGCTCCGTCTCCATCCAGACCAGTTCAAAGAAGTCCAACATGGCCTCGGGAAGAAAGAAGCTGAGGAAGTGATGGTATAATTGGAGTTGAGTTGTAGGTTTATCCATAGTCGCTTACATGGTTGTACAACAAAAGCGGCCCCGGAGGGCCGCTCATGTTGTTAATGGATAAAGAGGTTAAGTTGAACTCCGAATTACTCGTAATATATCGTGACACCTTTGTATCTGGTGCCGGCGGGGCTGCTGGATGTGACCGTCAGCGTGGAGGCATTCACGTTGTTAACCGTCGCGTTACCGTCGAAAGTGCCGGAACTGAACGCCAAATTTCCAAGATTTGCTTTCCATTCATAGCTGAATACAACCTTGGTAATGGTCTTTCCGTCAGTTGCGCTGATTACCATATTTTTGGAATTGTTAACATGGACTGAACCATCTGATACGTTCCTAACTGTTACTTTGAAATGCGTACCAGTGAATTCAATATCGTAACCATCACCAGAGAATGTAATGGTCTCCATCGGAGGTACGTACTCTGACAGCAGGCTGGTGATGTCCACGCCATTGATGGTAATGGAATTGAAAGTGGTCATTCTGTAAGGATATTCATTCTCTTCCGCAGTCACCGTATAAGTATTATTAGTGGTGTTGAACGTAATGGTAATTTCGTTAAAAGAATTTTTCATCCACACCACCAGATTGTTGCCATCCTTAGTCATGCTTATTCCTTTGTTATAACCCTCATTCCCAACATTATTGGTCTGAGTAACGCCAGTGTAGCTGCCGGAACTGTATGTTCCTGCGGCATTGAACCAACAACTATTAGCAGTATTGACTTTCACATTGACCTTAGCGCCTTCAGTGAAGACATCGGCAAGTGTGACCTCGTGCATTCTCCAGCTTACAGGATAGCCGTTGCCGGCTTCGTAGGTCTTGGTTGTCAAGGTCTTGTAGTAGCCTTTACCGTCGCTGGTGGCTGTAATCTCTATGTCCTTGTTGCTAATAGGGGGAATGGCCACATAGATGGGGCCGGAAGCGGCCGAGCGGGTAACCGTGCAAGACTGCTCTCCGTCACTGAGGGTCATGCCCGTGATGGTGCCGGTGATGTCGCTGCTGCCGTCGCTATTTTTCAGCGTAATGGCGAGGATGGCCAGCTGGTTCTCCAGCGTCAGCGTGGGCAGGTTGTCACCGTTCCAGGCGCCTGATTTCGTGCAGTAGTCCAGGTTGCTGCTGAGGGTGGTGAGCGTGCCGTCCTGCGAGTTGAGGGCGCTGTAGTTCACCGTGCCGTCGGCGTTGGCCATTGCTGCGGGGTAGATGTAGGTTACCTCCTTCGTCTTGTCGGGGTCGGTCAGCTCGAAGGTGAACGTGGCCGATTTGCCCTCGCCAGTGATGTCACCATCGGTCAGGGCCGCGCTCACTACCTTCACGGTCGAGCCGCCCGTGTTCTTATACACCAGGGCCATCGTCTCGCCAGCGGCGAAGGTCTTCACGCCGGTGCCGGTCAGTGCCTTGGTGCCGTCCGCAGCGAAGCCCACGGTGGTGGTCAGGGTGACGATGTTTTCTTTCTGAGTTTCAGGAGTTTCAATCTCCGGGCTCTCAATCTTGGAGCAGGCGGCTCCGATAACGCCCATGGCAACGAGGGCGGCCATGCCGATATGTGTAATCTTTTTCATTGCTTTCTTCGTTTTCATGGGTTGTTACTCGATTACCGGCTCGTTCCAGTTGTAGTCATTGACTCCGGCACCAGCAGGGCTCTGGCAGACGACGCCTTCCTGTTTCATCTCCACCACGCTAATTGTGGGGGCTTCGTAAAGTTCTTTTTGTTTTGTCATGGTTATTATTTAAAGTTATTGTTATAATCCTTGGGTTTGGGGACAAACACAATAAAGCCAAAAATAGAGTAAACGATACGAAAAAACAATGGGGGGGGATAAAATTTGACGTAAAGTCAAGAAATCAATGCAAAAATTTACGCAAAGTAGGTTTTTCGCGTTTTGAAACATGGGTTTGGAACGTGTGAAACAACAAAAAACTTATGAAGCATGGGTGATACAAATCCAACCATACCCCACTTCCAAACAAAGTGTCAGCCAAGAAATATTCAACCAGATATTTCGGATAGCCTTTTTTAAACCATTCGCGGGGCGAAACGCCTTCCTCGCGGGTGAACACGTTGGAGAAAACCGTGCGGGAAGAGAAGCCGCAGCGCGCAGCGATCTCGTCCATTTTCAGATCCGGTTGCTCCAGTTTCAAGCGTTTGGCCTCTGCCACGCGATACCGGCTCACAAACTGATAAAACGTGCAGCCGTATTCCGCCTTGATAAACTGGGAAAGGTAGGTTCGGTTCATGGGCAGCACCGCCCCCAGGTCCGGCAGATTTTCAAGCTCTTCCCTTGGCTGCTCAACCCCCTCCCTAAATCCCTCCCCTCGGGGGAGGGACTCGCCGCAGAAGCGGCGGTGCGGGCCTGCTGGCCCTGTCGGCCTTCGGCCTCCGGAAAGATTGTGCCTTAGCGGGAATTATCGGCCTTACAGCGGGGATTTTTCAGTAATTTTCGTATTTTCGTAGAGAAAATTGAAACCACATATGAAACACGCCTTTGCTATCTGTCTGTTATTGAGCGCAGTACTTCCCGGGTTCAGCCAGACAAGGGCCGATGAATCGGCCTGTAAGGAAGAAATTAGGGTAAAGCGGATCTGGGACCGCGATTACAGTGCTTTCCCTTCGATTGTTCGCTACGGGGGCGCGTTGTATGTTAGTTTCCGCGAAGGCGTGAGCCATATTTTCGACGAAAATGGGATTGCCGCAGGCAAGACCCGCATCCTGCGTTCCACCGACGGTGAGCATTGGGAGAGCGTTGCGCTTCTCGAGAAAGAGGGGTACGACCTGCGTGATCCCAAGCTGTCCGTTACGGCCGATGGCCGCCTGATGGTAATCCAGGGCGGTTCGGTTTACATAGACAAAAAGCTGGAAAGGCGCATTCCGCAGGTGTCTTTCAGTGCCGATGGCCTCAGCTTCAGCGCGCCCCAGCCGGTAGATTATCCAGATTCCGGCCCCTTCGCCTGGTTCTGGCGGGTAACCTGGCACGAGGGCATCGGCTATACCGTCAACTACGGCGAGGCCGATGAAAACAAGCTGGAGCTGCTCAAAACCACCGACGGACTGCACTTCGAAAAGATTACCAACATTGCCCTGGACGGCTTTCCCAACGAGACCACGGTACGTTTCCTCCAGGACGGAAGGATGGTGCTGCTGATCCGCCGCGAAAAGGAGGACCGGAGGGCCTATTTGGGCGTGAGTGAACCTCCCTATACCAATTGGCAGCTTAAGCCGCTGCCATTCCAGATCGGCGGACCCGAGCTCGCGGTGCTGCCGGACGGGTCGCTTCTCATCGGCGGACGGGCCTATTTAGAGAACGGAGTCACCAAAACCTGCCTTTGGAAGGAGAATGCCGATGGAGACGTTGAATTATGGAAAACCCTCCCCTCGGGTGGCGATAACAGCTATCCCGGCTTTCTTATTGAGAATGGCGAGTTGAAGGTAGTGTATTACTCCTCCCACGAGCTCACCCGTCCCGACGGCCGCCCCCGCGCTGGCATCTATCTGGCCCGGATTCCCTTGGTAAACAACCCGCAGTCGGTAGCCAGGCACTGATTCATGAATAAAATTAAGGTTTCCCCGCTTTAGACACAGGAACGCCTGGCCAAGAGGCCAGGCGTTCTCTTGTTCTGTCGAACGGACATTAGCTGATGTAGCTGCGGAGGGCCTCGACATACGCCGCGAAAGCGTCACGGCCCTGGTCGGTGATGCGGCAGATGGTCTGCGGCATCTTTCCCTTGAAGCCCTTGGTGACCTCGATGTAGCCGGCCTGCTCGAGTTTGTCAATCTGGACGCTCAGGTTTCCGGAAGTGGCGCCGGTCTGCGCTTTCAGAAAGACGAAGTCTGCTTCCGGGACGCCGAGGAGGACCGACATCACCGCGAGCCTGAGCTCCGAATGGAGCAGAGGATCAAGCGGTTGGAAGGATTTGACGGTTTCGTTCATGGCAGGTTACTTTGCGGTTTTCTTCTGGAAGATAACGCCCGGCACAATGAGGGCCACGACGCCTAGGATGGCAAAACTCAAGATCTGGAGGGGAGAACCGTTGGGGACCAGCAGTACCAGCAACACGGCCAGGATGGTGGCCACGACGGCAGCTGCCGTAACGGACTTCATCTTCATTACGGCGCCGGAAATGGCCCCGCAGAGCCCCATCATCAGAGAAAGAATGAGGGAAAGGTTGATGGTTACAACGCTCTCGTTGCCTTGTGCATAGAGGATTAAAGCCGTCACCCAGAGCAGGACATAGAGGCCGATGGCAAAGAAGCCGAACCATTTCCAGACGCAGCCCAGGATGCGTTTGGGTTCGCTTTCGGGCACTTTTTCCTGATTGCGCGTCATAAAATAGGTGCCGATGGCGCCGACGATGGTCATTGCGAACCAGAGCATATTCCACATGGGGCTGCCGGATTTGGCCCAGAGGGCCCAGATGACGACCGAGGTGAGAGTGACAAGAGCGCCCCAGAGGATGAGGGGCTTTCCAGTATTCTTCGCAATCGCGTTGCGGCTGCGTTCGAGGGTTTCCGTAATGATGCGGAGGCTGTTTTCAGCAGAAAGGTTTTCCATAACCGATGGTGTTTTTTTAAATTTTACCTATAATAATAATCCATCGCAAGGCGTCCCTTGCCGACTCTCTGCCGTCCGTTGCGCACCGTTCAGCTTTGAATCTGGTGCAAAGATAAACAAGTTTACATTATAAACCAAATTATTCGGCAAATTTTTGTCACCTTTTTTGCACCCGCCTCAAAAAAGGCTATTTAAGGGTCTTCTCTGCCACATTCCAGCCCTCTACATGGATGACGGGCTTGGAGGGAGCGTCGGCGTGAGCAATTTCCAGGGTGATGGTCTGGGCTTCGCCGGGCAGAAGGGTGAAATAGTTGTCGGTGGTGAAAGTGTAAGGTATGGGCAGGCCGTCGTCTCCCAGCAGGAGCACCTCGTTGAAGAAGGCAATCTTGCTGGAGGTGTTCTTCAGCGTTACGTCAAAATAGAGGTTTTCGGCATCGGCCCTCTTGCGTAAAGTAGTCCTGACGGTGGCGGAGGGCATGTCCTGCAGGCTCTGGAAACCTGAGGCGCAGGGGCCGGTGAGCGTGCCGGGCGTGTATTCGTCGCAGGATCTCCAGTAGAAATTGGAGGACAGCAGGTTGCCCTTGGCATCCCGGCACTCCAGTGCGATGAAATGCACCGGGGTGATGGCTTCCGGAATGGAGAGTTGCAGCACATCGCAGGCGACACCATCGGCCGGCACGACTACGCTGCGAGCCGTCCAGGAGTCTAACTTCTTGCTGTTGAGGTCGTAAAGTTTGGCCGTAACGGAGAGGCCCTCCAGCGGACAAAGCTTGTCGTTATATACCGAAACGGTGTTTTTCAAGTAATCGAACTGCACGTGGATGGGCTCCAGCGCGTGCATCGTGTGATAGAGCGAAGCCGTAGGAATCAGATACCAGTCCCACATGTGGTTCTTGATCATGGGAATGGGGCTGGCGTGGCTCCAGAACAGGGTTCCGGAGCAGAAGCGGTCGCCGTATTCCAGCTTGTTGTAGTTCCAGACGTCCCAGATGGACTTGGAATTCATGGCGCCCAGCAGCTGCGTTTTCCAGCCATACTCCTTGATGGAGCTGGATTCGCCATATTCATCGGCCAGGGCCTTGACGGTGGTGGTTACCTTGCCGAAGCCGCTGCCGTCCAGGTAGTCCCAGACGTACTTGTCCATCGGCCATATTTCTTCCGGGCGTAGGAAGCGCTGGAGGGAGGTGTAGTGGGGCATTCCGGTGAAGCCGTATTCGGGGTTGAAGCCGTTGACACGGCTGCCGCGGGGCGAGGCCTTGTCCAGATAATGCAACATGGGGTTCACCTGGACATAGGGGCTGCCGTCGTGGATGCCGTCGCATTCGCTCTGCTGCTGCCACGGGCGTGTGCCGTCCAGTTTTTCTATCAATTCCCGCGTTCCGCTGACCTCGGTGCTCTCGTTGGAGGCCACGTAGAAGGCTACGCAGGGGTGATTTCTCACTCTCTTGACGCTGGATTCCACATTGGCGAAGTAGGTGGCCTTGTCGTGCGGATGGCGGGTGTCGCCGGTCATGAAGAACTCTTCCCACACCAGGAAACCGTATTCGTCGCAAAGCTGGTGGAAGTAATCACTTTCCACAATACCGCCTCCCCAGAGGCGCAAGAGGTTGAATCCGCACTGGGCGCTCATGCGCAGGACAGCCGCCATGCGCTTGTCGTTGTCCCGGAGCATGGCTTCCGGAATCCAGTTGGAGCCGCGGACGAAGATGGGTTTGCCGTTCACGACGAAGAGTTTGCTCTGGTCCGGCGTTTCGCGGGTGGCGACGATTTCCCGGATGCCGAAGGTGGTTTCGGCCGTGTCGCTGAGCTTGTCACCGTCGTACACCTCCACTTTAAGGTTGTAGAGCGGATGCTCGCCCTTGCCCAGGGGCCACCAGAGGGCGGGATGGTCTATATGGACGGGCTCGAAACTAACCTCCTGATCCTCTTCACGATAGAGCTCCACCGTCTTCTCAAAGGTAATGGGGCTGTCCAGACCGGGGCCGGTAATCTCGCCTATTACGCGTGCCGGATGCGTTTTGGGACTGTCCACATAACGGCTGCTCACTTCTACGCTGACGTTGAGGTCTGCGGCATCGTAGTTGGGATGCGCCAGATCGGCCTTCACGAAAGGATGGCGCACCGTCATTCCGCCGGTGGAATACAGGGAAATGCTGCGCCAGATACCGGTATTGCGGTCCCGGACGGCATCCCAGAAGGTAAAATCCCAGCCCACGCTCATAAGCATGGTGGAATTAAGGCCGATATTCCCGTCGCCGCCGTTGTTGTACTCGCCGGGGGCGCCCCAGGTCTTCTTGCCGGGGCGGCCGGGGAAGTCTACGGGATACACCAGCACAGCCAGGGCGTTGCGCCCGCCGATGTTGGCGAATTCGGTGATGTCTATGTCGTCATCCCGGAACATGCCGGTGAGGGTGCTGAAAAGGTGTCCGTTCACCCAGAATTCGGCCCGGTAATTGACGCCTTCCGGGTGCAGCCACACCTTTTTGCCGGCAAAATTGGCCGGAATGTCGAATTCCGTGCGGAACCAGTAGGTGTAGTAGCCCCGGCCCACTTCGTTGATGTCCGGGATGAGGCCTTTGGTAAGGCGGTTGTTGTCGGAGAAATACGGGTCCGGAAGCTGGCCGTTCTCTACCAGGTTGGTGAGGACGGTGCCGGGGACGCGGGCGCTAAGCCAGGCAGCGTCGTCAAAGCCCGGTTGCGAGAGTTTTTCGGCCGATACCGGCACCTGGTCCAGGCGGCACATTTTCCAATCGGCCGTGCCGCCGTGACCTTTCACGGAATCAAAGTAAATGCGGTTGGCTTTGCGGGCATTGTTGGGCGATACTGCGGCAGAAAGCGCAAAGGGAAGGAGGATGCTCAGCAGGAGCAGGGCCTTTTTGAGTTCAGTTCTCATCGGTATTCCAGGACGGTTTTAACAAGCTTGTATTTACTTACCATGCCGGTATGGCTGTTTTCGTGCGATTCGGTGCGGGTGTTGAAGGCCAGATAACGTTCTCCGTCAATGATAACGAAGCCCGGGGCGGCCAGGAACCAATGCTCATCGGCCTCTATCCAGCGGTTCAGCGCACAGGGGAGTTCCCGCACGAAGGGGCCGTCGGCCAGGTAACACCGGAAAAAGCAGGCGTCGGTGGTGCCTCCGTGGGTATTGTAGTAAGTGGGGAAGAGCAAATCGTAGCGCTGGTCCGCCGCGGAGGCGGCATTATTATACAGGAAGTCCCCGGCCAGAACCTCGGAAGCGCTAAGCTGCTTTCCGTCAAGGTCGTACTCGGTCAGGGTAATCCTGCGGTTCTTATAGTGTTCCTGCGTTACGCGGGAATAGAGTTTCATCTTCCGGCCCCGGGGAACCATGACATTCTGCGTGTCGTGCTTGTCCGGATGAAGCAGGACGGGGTCGGTAAAAGTTACTCCGTCCTTCGATTTCCAGAGAAACATGCAGTGCTTTCCGTCCACTATCTGGTTGCCTACCAGGCGGAAAGGCCACTCCTTGTCCTCCACCCGGCATACCGACTGCTCGATGATCGCATCCATGACCTTGCCTTTCAGCTCATAATGGAAACCATCGGCCGATTCGGCCCAATAGAGATTCTGACTCCATTCGTCCTCGGCGATGCCGTTTTTCTCATTGCCGGAGAAATACATCCGGTAGGTGCCTCCCGGGAGCTGGATAATGTTGAAATAATTGATCAGCTCCATCCCGAAATCCTCGTTGCAGGCAATCTCAATGGGCGGTTCGGGGAAAGCTACGCCCGTAATTGTTTTCCTTCCGCAGGCGCAGAACGCCACGGCCGCCAGGAAAACCACAAGGAGTCTTTTCATATCAGCAGTTCATTTGTGAACAAATATAGTAAAAAACTCCATTTAAACCGCCACCCGTGGCAATAAGAAGCCGATTCGGGTCAAATATTGAAAAATAATCCGTAACTTTGTAAATTCATTCTAAACGAGATAAACAGGTAAAATGAAGACGAGAAGGGCGGCCCAATATGGCAGAAGGCTCCTTGCCGGAGCTTTTCTCCTCATTTCGTTCCTCACCCAGGCACAGGTGAAGAAGGTCGTCGTGTCCGGCTATGTGCGGGATGCGGAGACCGGTGAGCCGCTTCAGCAGGCCGTCGTGTTCCTGGAAGACAAGAAAACGGGCGTCGCGACCGACGCCGTGGGGTTCTATTCCTTCTCGGTTACAACTGGCGAGCACACGATTTTATGCTCGTATTTCGGGTATGTGACGGAAGAAGTGGCCATGACGGTGAACAAACAGGTCCGGCTGGATTTCGATTTGAAGACGGACCAGAGTGAGTTGGAAGCCGCCACCATCTTCTCCCGCTCCAAGAGGGAAGAAATCCGGCTTCCCCAGATGGGGCTGGAGCGCGTAGACGCCGCCGTTATCAAAAAGATGCCCACCCTCCTGGGAGAGGCCGATGTCATCCGAGTCATCCAGATGATGCCGGGCGTACAGACGCCCAGCGAAGGCTCCACCGGCTTCAGCGTGCGAGGCGGTGGCCTGGACCAGAACCTCGTCCTGATAGATGGGGCTCCGGTGTATAACAGCGGCCATTTCCTGGGCTTCCTGTCTATGTTCAACGGAGACGTCATCCGTGGCGTAGACCTGTACAAGGGCGATTTTCCCGCTTCTTACGGAGGGCGCCTCTCTTCGGTGCTGGACATTTCTACCAAGGATGGAAACAACCGGAGCTTCGGCGGCAATTTTTCCATCGGCCTCATTACTTCCAAACTTTTTCTGGAAGGGCCCATCTTGCCCGGGAAGCTTTCTTTCATGCTGGCCGGCCGTCGAACCTATATGGATCTGTTCTTCCCGCTGTTCGGGAAAAAGATTCCGGACAAGACCCAGATGTACTTTTACGACCTTAACGCCAAACTCAGCTGGATTATCGGAGAGAAAGACCGGCTTTACCTGAGTGCCTTCAGCGGTAAGGACGTATTCGGATTAAGCATGGAGGAATTTAATCTGGATGAAATGGTCTTCGGCTTTGCCAACCACACCCAGACCCTTCGGTGGAACCACGTATATTCCCCCAAGATTACTTCGGACGTGATTCTCTACAACTCCCTGTTCCAGAACGACATTTCCACGTGGATGGAGAGTTTCGATTTCGATATGCAGCAGCAAATCCGGGAGTTCGGTGTGAAGGCCGGATGGACCTGGTATCTGAATCATTTCAATACAATTAAGGCGGGAGTCCAGACGACCTGGTATGGTGTTTTTCCGGGCGCGGTTAAGCCCAGAAGCGAGAGTTCTTTGATGGATGAAGTTACGTTTTCGACCACTCACGCCTTCCAGCCGGCTATCTATTTGCAGAATGAACAGAAACTGGGCGACTTCACTCTCCGGTATGGTGCCCGTTTCGCGTCTTTCATTACTTATGGTCCCACGCAGCAGAGGTACTTTGACCCCGATACGCACGAATTGACTGAGATAAAAGATATTCACTGGGGGAAAATCATCAAAACGTTCAGTGGTTTTGAGCCTCGTGTGTCCGTGTCTTATTCCGCCACGGACGACCTCTCCTTCAAGGCCGCCTGGATGCGCAGCTTCCAGTATCTCCAGCAAGCCCGCGTGAGCATCACAGGAAGTCCCGTTGACGCCTGGTTTACCGCTTCGCCCAACCTGAAACCACAGCGTTCCGACCAGTATTCACTGGGTGTCAACGCCCTGTTTCTCAATCAGGCTTTGACGCTGTCCCTGGAAGGGTTTTACAAAGACAACCGGAACACCGTAGATTTCATAGACAAACCGGGTTCGGTGATAGCAGACCTTGACCGTGAAGGAAAACTCCGTACCGGAAAGTCCTGGGCCTACGGTGCGGAAGTGATGTTAAAGTATGAGTTCGCACGCTGGAGTGGCTGGCTGGCTTATACCTGGTCGCGGTCCAGGTATAAAATTCCCGAAATCAATAACGGGAAGCCGTACCCTTCCCCGTTGAATCACGAGCACGCCATCAATTTTGTCCTTAGCTACGACTTTACCAAGCAGTGGTCTGCTTCTGCCGAATGGGTATACTACAGTGGCGCTCCCACTACCTATCCCATCGGCCGGTACTATTTCTCGGGCTCCTGGATTCCCGTCTATTCCAGCCGCAACGAAGACCGTCTGCCTGACTACCACCGGATGGACCTCTCCCTCACGTTCCGGACACCCCGCCGCGTGGCCGATAAACGCTGGTCCTCCGAATGGAATCTATCTCTGTACAACGCTTATTCCCGGCACAATGCCTGGTCCATTGGTTTCAACTATAACTGGGAGAAGGAAAAGGCTGAGGCGCGTAAAGTTTATCTGTTCACCATTGTTCCGTCCATTTCCTGTAACATCAAGTTCTAAGCCGATGAAAAAGATCCTTCTTTTTTCCCTCCTGCTGCTTCTGGGCGTCGCCTGCTCGGAAGAGATTGATGTCCGGTCCCGGTCGGAGTACCAGGATTTCCTGGCGGTACAGGCCGTGCTGAACGACCGGGCCGACGAGCCCCAGAAAGTGGTCCTCTCCCGCACCATTTCCTATTTCCACGAAGAGAAGCAACCTATGGTAAAAGGGGCTTCGGTCCAGGTTAACAATACCATATTCAAGGAGATGGAAGACGGGGTCTATGTGGCACCCATGGGCTTCTGCTGCCAGCCTCTGGAAAATTACCACCTGCAGATCCGCCTTCCCGACGGAGAAGAATATGAGGCCGATGCGCAGATGCCGGAGCGGGGGTTTGAGATAGAGGCCATCGACTATGCCTGGGGCGGAGGAAAGACCATGGATAGCGATAGCGTTTGGACCATCGGCCTGTGGGGGATTGAAAAAGAGTTGGAGTCCAATTATATTGTTACCCATGCTGTTAACGGGTTATATGAACCTTTTGAAAAGTCCCTCTTGATACAGGACGTCTACTTCAATGACCATAACGTCGTGGCTTTCCCCGTTGAGGTTTTTTTCCAGATTGCAGACAACTGGAAACAGTACGGGGACTGCTACAAATATCTGGAGCAAGGAGATGTCATTACCCTGGAGATCTGGTCCGTCGACAGAGGTTTTTTTGATTTTCTATTCTCTGTGTATGAGGGTGGCCAGGCATCCATCCCTCTTTTCTCGACCCAACCGGCCAACTATCCAACCAATATCCGGGGAGAACGGGTGCTGGGCTATTTTGCCGCCTGCCCCGTTGCCCGTGCTTCCGTGGTGGTAGATGACCCCTTCCGCACGTACTACAAACGCGCCGTTATGGCCTTGCAGGAATAAGCCACGGTGACTTTTCCTGGATTCGGGAAAAAGCAGTATCTTTGCATGATATGTCCGAAGACCAGAAAATCATACAGGCATTTACTTCCGGCGAGTACAAAGAGGGTTTTGTGACCGATGTAGAGCAGGAGTTCATCCCCAAGGGATTGAACGAGGAGATTGTGCGGATGATATCGGCCCGCAAAGAGGAACCGGAGTGGCTGCTGGAATTCCGCCTGGACGCTCTGCGCAAATGGCAATCCATGCCTATGCCGGACTGGGCGCACCTGGATATGCCGGAGATTGATTTTCAGGATATTATCTACTTCGCTGCCCCCAAGAAAGACAAAGATCGGCCCAAGGAAATTGACCCCAAACTGGCCGAAACCTTCGACAAGCTGGGCATTCCCCTCAAGGAGCGTGACGTGCTGGCGGGCGTGGTGGCCGTGGACGCCGTCTTCGACTCGGTGTCTGTCACTACTACCTTCCGAAAGACCCTGGCCGAAAAAGGCATCATCTTCTGCTCCTTCTCGGAGGCCGTGAAAGAGCATCCGGACCTGGTGCGCAAGTATTTGGCCACCGTGGTGCCGGCCAGCGACAACTACTTCGCCGCCCTCAACAGCGCCGTCTTCTCCGACGGTTCCTTCTGTTACATTCCCAAGGGTGTTCGCTGTCCCATGGAGCTCAGCAGCTATTTCCGCATCAATGCACGGGGCACGGGCCAGTTCGAGCGCACGCTCATAGTGGCCGATGAAGATTCGTACGTCAGCTACATGGAAGGCTGCACCGCCCCCATGCGCGATGAGCAGCAACTCCACGCCGCCGTCGTGGAAATCATAGTAGAGAAAGGGGCCGATGTCAAGTATTCCACCGTGCAGAACTGGTACCCCGGCGACGCCGAGGGCAAAGGCGGCATCCTGAACCTGGTAACCAAGCGCGGAATCTGTAAGGGCGACGGCTCCCATCTGAGCTGGACGCAGGTGGAAACCGGCAGCGCCATCACCTGGAAATACCCTTCCACCATCCTGAAAGGGGATTATAGCAGCTCGGAGTTCTATTCGGTGGCCGTCACCAACAACCATCAGCAGGCCGATACGGGCACCAAGATGATCCACCTGGGCCGGGGCACCAAGAGCCGCATCGTGTCCAAGGGCATCTCGGCCGGCGTGAGCCAGAACAGCTACCGCGGCCTGGTGCGTATGGCCAAAGGAGCCCAGAATGCCCGCAACTTCTCCCAGTGCGACAGCCTCCTCATAGGCTCGCGCTGCGGAGCCCATACTTTCCCGGACATCCAGTCCCAGAACCCCACCGCTACGGTGGAGCACGAGGCCACCACGTCCAAGATCAGTGAAGACCAGCTCTTCTACTGCAACCAGCGGGGAATCGGCCCGGAAGAGGCCGTAGGCCTTATAGTGAACGGCTATGCGCGTGAGGTCCTGAGCCGCCTGCCTATGGAGTTTGCCGTTGAAGCCCAAAAACTGCTGCAGGTTTCCTTGGAGGGTTCCGTGGGTTAATTGTGATTAGATTATGATGGATTATTTAGATATAATTCTTTTTGAACTGGCCGGACGTCCGGTCCTTTTGATAGACTTTGTAAGTTCGCTGCTGGGCCTCATCTGCGTGTTTATGGCTGGGCGCAACTCCAAATATAACTTCTGGGTGGGCTACCTGTATACGGCCGCGCTTTTCCTCCTGTTCTGGAACAAGAACCTGTACGCCAACCTGTTGCTGCAGCCGGTTTCGCTGGCTATCAATATTCTGGGCCACTACCGCTGGACACATCCCAAGAGCTCGGAGCGCAGCGCCGAAGACCATCATTCCCTCCGGGTGACCATGCTCAATGGCCAGGAGCGTTTTATGTGCCTCTTCGGTGTCCTGCTGGTGGCCTTTGCCTGGGGCTGGCTGTTGGACCAGTTGTTCCCGGCCGATCCTCACCCTTATCTGGATTCCGTGGTCACCGCGCTCATCCTGCTGGCGCAGCTGCTCAGTTCCCTCAAGAAGTGGGACTGCTGGATTGTGTGGCTGGCCGTGAATGTGACCCAGATCATTCTGCACCTGAGCGTGGGCAACGTCTTCATGCCCATTGTCTGCACCCTGTACCTGATCAACGGCCTCTGGTCGCTGGCTACCTGGATGAAACTCTATAGGAAAAATGGATAAATTGCTGGAAATACGTAATTTGCACGCCAGAATCGGCGACAAGGAAATCCTGAAGGGCATCGACCTGGACATCAAGCCGGGCGAGGTGCATGCCGTCATGGGCCCCAACGGAGCGGGAAAGAGCACCCTCAGCGCCGTGCTCACCGGCCGCCCGGACTACGAGGTCACGGATGGCAGCATCCTCTACAAGGGGCAGGACCTTCTGGCCCTGAGCCCCGAGGAGCGTGCCTGGGCGGGCCTGTTCCTGAGTTTCCAGTATCCCATAGAGATTCCCGGCGTCACCATCACGGCTTTTATGAAGGCTGCGGTCAACGCCAAGCTCAAGGCCCAGGGGCAGCCGGAAATGAAGGCCGGCGATTTCCTCAAACTCATGAAGGAAAAGATGGCCCTGGTACAGATGAAGCCCGAATTCGCCAAACGCGAAGTGAACGTAGGCTTCTCCGGCGGCGAGAAAAAGCGCAACGAGATTTTCCAGATGGCCCTGCTGGATCCGGTTCTCTCCATCCTGGACGAGACCGACAGCGGCCTGGACGTAGACGCCCTCAAGATTGTGGCCGACGGTGTGAATACCCTTCGCAGCCCGGAGAAATCGGCCATCATCATTACGCATTATCACAAGCTCCTGGAGTATGTGAAGCCCGATGTGGTGCACGTGCTCAAGGCCGGCCGCATAGTGAAAACCGGCGGCCGCGAACTCATAGATGCCATTGAGGCTCAGGGATTTGACCAGTTCTAGCATGGGCCACGGTAAGTATATAGCACCTTCACAAGGACAATACCAGGTTCAGGCCGGGGAGGTGTTGAACCTGCAGTACGTGGTGCTGCCGGGGGAATCCAGGGACATCGAGATAAGCGTGGATCTGGTGGGTCCCGGCGCAGAGGCGCATATCAAGGCCCTGTATCTGTGCAAGGCCACCGAAAAGGTGCGTTTCCGCATTGTGATGCACCACAAGGCCCCCGGCTGCAAGAGCACCCAGCTCATCAACGGCATAGCCGGCGGGCAGGCCGATGTCCGCTTCGACGGCACCATCGTGGTAGCGCCGGACGCCCAGCAGACGGAAGCCTATCAGGAGAACCACAACATCGTTCTCACAGAGGAAGCCAAGGTGGTTACCAAGCCCCAGCTGGAGATTTATGCCGATGACGTCAAGTGCTCGCACGGCGCCACCGTGGGCCAGCTCAACGCCGACGAGCTCTTCTATATGCGCTCGCGCGGCATCCCCGAGGCCGAAGCCCGTACTCTCCAGATGCTCTCCTTCCTCTCTCCGGTGATTCCGGAGGGCCGCGAAGAGGAAATAGAGGCCGCCGTTAGAAGTCTGTAATTCTTTTACTATCTTTGCGATATGAGTTTTCGCAGGGGGATATCTCTTTTGGCGCTGACGGCCCTGATGGCCGCCTCCTGCATCGCACCTCCCAGCCTGGATAAAAAGACCCGCCAGCTCATGGATGAGCTGGACGGCTATCTGGCCCTGAGGGAAGCCTATGCCGCCAAAAAGCAGAACCAGCTGGACGTATACCGTAATTTGGCCCAGGCCACCACGGACCCGGCCCGGCGCTATGAGTTGGAAATGCTGGCTGCGGAAGAGTATTTCGCCTTCAACTTCGACTCCACCCAGTCTTATCTTAAGAGCTGCCAGTCGCTGGCCCGGCAAATAGAAGACGAGGAGCGCCTTAACCAGGCCTCCGTTATGCTGGGGCATCTGTACGACAAGGCCGGCAACTATCTAGAGGCCACGCAAATTCTTTATAACCAAATAGATACAAACGCCTTGTCGGAGGAGCTGAAGGCCGAGTATTTCTGGACCCTGTACGATTACAGCAAGGACATGGCCGGCAATTCCGGTATGGTGGAACGGATGTCCATCCCTCCGGCGGCTTCGTTCCGTGCCCGTTTGTACCAACTGCTTCCTCCTTCCTCGGACCGCTACCGGGCCCTGCTTAGAGACCAGTACATCGATGAGGGACAGTTAGATTTGGCCGATAGCGTTAGCACTTTGCTGGTTCAGAGCGTCAAGCCCGAAGACCGCGACTTTGCCATCCACGCCTTTTTCCAGTCGGAACTGGCCAATCTGAGGGGAGACCAGGCCGAGCGCCTGTACTGGCTGGTGAAATCGGCCGAATGCGACCTTATCAATGCGGTGAGGGACTACGCTTCCCTGACCATGGTGGCCCAGCTCATCCTCCCTTCCGACGTGGACCGTTCTTTCCGATACCTTCGGATAGCGCAGGAGGACGCCCTGTTTTATAATGCCAAGCTCCGCCCCTGGCAGATCTCCCGTTTCCTCATGGAGGTGGAGGATGCCTATTCCACGCGGCAGGATGGAGTCAACAGGACCAACAAGATTGCGGCCGTCTTTTTGGCGGTCCTGACGGTAATCCTTGCCATCCTGGCCCGCATCTGGGTGCGGCGCTCCCGCAAACTGGCCAAGATGAGCCGCGAACTGGAGAAGAGCAACAAATCCCTGGCCATGGCCAATGCCACGCTCAACGACCTCAACCGCCAGATTTCGAACGCCAGCCGGGTCAAGGAGAAATACATTGTGAACTTCCTCCAGGGCTTATCGGCCCAAATCTCCGTCATCCGTACGGAGGACAACCGCTTCCGCAACCTGCTCAAGCAGGGGAAGGCTGATCAGTTGCTGAAAGAACTTTCCATCAGCGGCCGCTCGGAAAAGGCCCGCGAGGAGTTCTACGAAACCTTTGACAATACTTTCCTGGCCCTGTATCCGGATTTTGTGGCTCAGTTCAACGCTTTGCTGCAGCCGGATGCCCGGGTGATTCCGCCGGAAGGAAAGCTTACCACGGAGCAGCGGGTGTTCGCCCTCATTCTCCTGGGCGTGGACGACAGCAAGAAAATCGCTTCCATGCTGGACTACTCTGTAAGTACCATCTATAATTACAAAGTAGCCATAAAAAATGCTAGTCTCGGAGAGCGTGAAACCTTCGAGGAACGGGTAAAAGCCCTAGGTAAGTAGCTCATCGGCCACTACTTTTACACATACCCTTAAAAACACTAACCGCCTAATTTTGTGGCGGTTATCTTTTTATGTTTGCTACTTTTGTTTTCCTAAGAAAAGCACCTGTGAAAATTCCGGATAATTTTGCACCAGACCTAGTGTCGAAAAACCTCATTTAATTAAACAATAACCAAAAACGCACAACAAATCCAAACGCGTATGAAAAAAATTGCTTCCTTAATCCTTGCATTAGGATTGAGCCTGGTGGCAATGGCGCAGGGCGTCACCTTCAAGGGTGTCGTACTTGACAGTGCCAACCAGCCGGTTATCGGCGCTTTTGTAGTTGAGCAGGGAACCACCAATGGTACCATGAGCGATGAGAACGGCGCATTTGCGCTTACCACCGCCCGTGGCGCCTCTGTGGAGGTGTCCTGTATCGGTTACGTGACGCAGGTAATCGTAAACAATGGAGAGCAGAATCTGCGTATTGTCCTGGTGGATGATGCCCAGATGCTCGAAGAAACCGTCGTCATCGGATACGGCGTACAGAAAAAATCCGTGGTTACGGCCTCCATCTCCTCGGTTACCGCCGATGACTTGAAGGTTCAGTCCCAGACCCGCGTGGACAACATGCTCCAGGGTATGACTTCCGGCGTCCAGGTCACCCAGAACTCCGGTGCTCCCGGCGCCAGTTCTACGGTGATTGTCCGTGGTGTGGGCTCCATCAACCACGCATCTCCGCTTTATATTGTAGACGGTATGCCGGCCGGCAGCATCGACTACATCAACCCCAACGACATCGAGCGCATCGACGTTCTTAAGGACGCCGCTTCCGCTGCCGTTTACGGTGCCCGTGCGGCTGACGGTGTTGTGCTGGTCACCACCAAATCGGGTAAGGAAGGCAGAACGGTCGTGAATTACGACTTCTCCTATGGTATGCAGAATCCCTGGCGCAAGCCGTCCGTGCTCAACGCTACGGAATATGCCATCATGATGAACGAGGGTATGCTCAATGCGGGCAGCGCTCCCATCTACGATGATCCCTATTCCCTGGGTAAAGGTACCGATTGGGTAGATGCTATTTTCGACAAGAACGCACCTATCATCAAGCACGACCTCAACGTCTCCGGAGGAACCTCCCGCGTCAACTACAGCATTTCCGGCAGCTATCTTTCCACGAAAGGTACCATCGGTGGCCGTTTCGACCAGTCCTATTATGACAGAATGACGCTGCGCGAGAATGTAGGTGTCACCCTGTTTGACCAGTCGGCCGAGCGCAACTGGCTCAACAAGCTCACCTTCAGCAACCAGATTTCTTACGCCCATATCAAGAGCGCCAGCATCTCGGCCAACTCTGAATACGCCTCCCCGCTGGGTTCTGCCCTGGGTATGTCCCCTCTGGATCCCATCTATGCCGACGCTGCCGAAGAGGCCCGCTACCAGTCCCTCTATCCGGCCGGATATCCCTATATCATCCGCAACAGCGAAGGCGTGGCCTATTTCATTGCCGATGGTGGTACCTATAATGAGCAGGCCAACCCCATTGCCATGCTGGACCGTCCTCACAGCTACAGCAGCACCGATAAGATTGTTGCCGCATTGAATACCGAGCTCCAGCTCATTGACGGCCTCAAATTCCGCAATGCTCTCAGCCTGGACCTTTCCTATGTGTATCAGCACGGTTATACAGTTCCGTATTTCCTGACCTCCAAGAGCTACAGTTACGATACGGTCACTACCTCCACGGTGTACGACTCCAAGGGCAATCCCTCCACAGTTGAGAAGACGAACTACGGTTCCTCCGCCTGGCAGAACATGTACCGTTACTACAGCTACCAGGTGGAAAACACCCTTGTGTATGACAAGGTGTTTGGCAAGCATTCCCTTAACGTGGTGCTGGGTCAGTCGGCCTATATGTCCTCTTCCGCCTCCCTGGGCGCTTCCGCCAAGGGTCTCATCTATCCCGACGATCCCTGGAAGATCAGCGTAAACAATACGCTGGGTCAGGCGAACGACGGTGACCGTGACGGCTGGGGAAGCTGGAATTCCATTCCTTACAGCATCCTGTCCTACTTCGGCCGTGTTACCTATAACTTTGACGAGCGTATCTTGGCCCAGGCAACCGTCCGCCGGGACGCTTCCTCTCACTTCGGCCCCAACAACAAGTGGGGTACCTTCCCGTCTGCTTCCATAGGCTGGAACCTGAAGAACGAAGAGTTCCTCAAGTACAACCCGGTTATTTCCCTGGCCAAGATCCGTGCTTCCTGGGGTATCAACGGTAAGGACAACCTGAGCGACTTCCTGTATGCCGTTTACGCACAGTCCGGTAACAACTATATCTTCGGTTCCGGTGCCAATGCTACGGAAAGCGTCAATATCGGTGTAAAGGCCTCCGGCCTGGCCAACCCCAACGCCAAGTGGGAACAGTCTATCCAGACCGACTTCGGTGCTGAAATCGGCCTCTGGGGCAACCGGTTCACGGCTACCGTAGACTACTACATCAAGGACGCTTCCGGTATGCTCATGGAGATGCAGGTGCCCACCTACGCAGGTGACTCCGCTCCTACCGGCAACGTCGGTACCATGCGCAACTCCGGTGTCGAGATCGACCTGGGTTACCGTGGTTCCGCCGGCGATTTCAACTATGGCATCAAGGCCAACGCTTCCTACAACGTGAACAAGCTCACCAAGCTGGCCGATGACTCCTCTTACATCATTACCTCCTCGCACAAGATTGGCTCCCTGACCCGCGGCGAAGTGGGTGAAGTATTCCCTTACTTCTGGGGTTGGAAGACCGACGGTGTGTTCCAGAACTGGGACGAGGTCAACTCTTATGTGAACAGCGAGGGCGGTCTTATCCAGCCCAACGCCCAGCCCGGCGACTTCCGCTGGAAGGATATCAACGGCGACGGCGTCATCAACGATAACGACCGCACCAAACTGGGCAAGGGTATTCCCGACTGGACCTTCGGTCTTACGATTACCATGGATTGGAAGGGCTTCGACTTCTCGATGCTCCTCCAGGGCCAGCTGGGTGCACAGACGCTCAACGTGACCCGTCGTACCGACCTCTATTACATCAACCTGCCCAAGTCCATCCTGAACCGCTGGACCGGCGAAGGTTCCACCAACAAGTATCCCCGTTTCGCCTTTGATTCGGCCAACGAGAACTACCGCGTATCCGATTACTGGATGGAAGACGCCTCCTTCCTGCGCGCCCGCAACATCCAGTTGGGTTACACTCTGCCTTCCAACATTACCAAGAAGGCTTTCATCTCCCGCCTGAGGTTCTATGCACAGGTTGAGAACGCCTTTACGCTCACCAAATACACCGGTTGCGATCCGGAAGTGTCCGGCGGTTTCCGCGAAGTGGGTGTGGACCGTGGCGTCTATCCCCAGAACAGAACCGTCACCTTTGGTCTCAATCTAACTTTCTAACAGACAACGGATATGAAAAAGATAGTTTTTGCACTTACCGTCCTTGCCGCTGTTCTGTCTGCTTGCTCCAAGGATTTCATCAATCCCAAGCACAACAGCTCCGAACCGCTTGACGAGTATTTCAATACCCCGGAGCGTCTCTTCCAGTGCCTGGTGGCCGCTTACGACCCGCTGGAGTGGTACGACTATGCTTTCGGCCAGTACGACAATCTCCACCTCATCTTCGATGTGATGGGCGACGACGTTTATGCCGGAGGTTCCAACGAGGGTGACCAGCCCATCATCGTGAAGACTCACTATTATACCGCCACCTCTACCGACGTGTGCAACCAGATGTGGACGGTTAACTATTCCGGTATCAACCGTGCCGCCACCCTCATCAAGTATGTTGACTCGGCCGAAGGTGTGGATGATGCCACCAAGAAGCTCTATGTGGCCGAGGCCAAGGTTCTTATGGCCTATTACTACAATATGCTGTGGAAACTCTGGGGCAACATCCCTTACTGGGAGGAACTCCTGGAGGCCCCTTATTTCGCTCCTCAGCTGGGCCACGACGAGGTCTATGCCAATTTCATCAAGCTCATCGAGGATGCCATCGCCCTTAACGTCCTTCCCATGAAGGCTCCTGTGGGCAGCGAGGGTCGCGTGACCAAGGCCATGGCTTACATGCTTTATGCCGAGGCCGTGATGTATCAGAACGACCAGTCCCGTTACCAGACGGCTTTGAACTACATGAAGGAAATCATCTCCAGCAACCAGTATTCCCTGGTAGCCGATTTTGCCGGAATCTGGGAAGAGACCGGTGAATGGGGTCCCGAATCCATCTGGGAGATCAACTACATGTCTGAAGGCGGTATCCGCGACTGGGGCAACTCCATCGCTGCCGGTGGTCAGGTTAACTCCATCCTTACCGGTATTCCTTCGCCCAAGAATGTTCCCGACTACCACGAGGGCTGGGGCTTCGGCACCATCGCCAAGAGTGCATACGACATGTATGACGATGACGATATCCGCAAGGATGGCGGCATTTTGAACTTTGCCAAGTACGCCGAATCCCACCCCGGAGCAGAATACACTCCCCGTTGGCAGGATACGGGCTTCTGGAACCTTAAATACATCGCCCGCGAAGGCGGAAACCACGGTTACAAGGCCTCCGATAACCTGAACTACGGCAATAACGAACGCATTTACCGTTATGCCGAAACCCTGCTGAACGCCGCAGAACTGTCTCTGCTTCTGGGACAGGATGGCACCAGCTACCTCCAGCAGGTTCGCGACCGCGCCAACTGCCACGACACCGGTACCTCCCGTGAAGATATCATCCAGGAGCGCCATAAGGAGTTCGTGGGTGAAGGCAAGCGTTATTGGGACCTGGTCCGCAGCGGCCTTGCTGCCACCGTCCTCAAGGCGGCCAATCACGAGTACCGCCAGAACGACTGGAACGAGAATAAAAAGTACTGGCCTATCCCTCAGGGCGAGATTGACAAGGATCCGGCCCTCGAGCAGAACAACTATTAATACCAGGCAATCATGAAAAGAATCTGGCAATATATCGCAATCGCGGCAATGGCTGTTTTCGCTGCCGCTTGCACCCCGCAATACGAGATTCCCAACGCCAGCGGACTGCCGCAGGCCTCTGAACTGGACGTGGTTATTACCGTGGACCAGGAAACTAACTTCGTCACGTTCGTGATGAACAACAAGCAAATGGTGCCGGTGTGGATTTTCGGCGATCAGAAGATTGACGGAAAAGCCTCCAAGCGCTACGCCTATACCGAAAACAATGTCTCCCTGCGTTTCCGTGACGCGGGTGTGTATACCGTTGAGGTGAAAGCCTATAATAAGGATGGTCTCTCCCAGGGTTCCCAGGTGAAGACCTTCACCTTGAACAATACCTACCGCGATCCCTTCGATCCCAGCCCGTACGTCCGCGCCATTTCCGGCGGAACTACCCAGGAATGGGTGTGGAACAGCACCGTTAACGGTCACTTCGGCTGCGGCCCCGTGGGCGATCCGCTGGCCTGGTGGTCCTGCGAAGCCAACGGTAAGAAGGGCTTCCTGTATGACGACGTGATGACCTTCGATGCCGAAGGGTTGTATACCTTCACTCCGGAAGACGGTATGGCCTATGCCAACACCGGTTCCGAATATATGCCGGAATACAACAAAGGCGAAGACTACCTGTTCCCGGCCGAGGTAAAGACCACCAAGTACACCTTCGAAAACAACTGGAACGATGCCGGTATCGAGGAAATCTATCTGGTTCTGGAAGAAGGCAGCATTCTCTCCTACGTGCCCCACAAGAGCGCTGTGGAAGATCCCCGCTTCCTGGTGATGGACTCCAAGCCGGCCGATATGAAGAAGACCCTCAAGCTTATGTCCACCGTATACACCCCCAACAATCCCGACGGTATCTCCTGGTACTACGAGTTTGTTCCCAAGGGGTCCGTGGTGGGTGAGCCTGATCCGCTCTACGGTCAGGAGAGCAAGGTCTGGATTCTGGACAACGAAAGCGCCGGTTATATGGGCTGTGGTCCCGATTTCGGCAATTCCGGTGGCTGGTGGAGCGCCGCTCCTCACGAGAAGGACGGTTTCGCCCTCATTGACGACGAACTCACCTTCTTTGCCAACGGCAAGTATGTCTTCGATCCCGGTGCAAACGGTATGGTCTACTGCAACTGGGAGTCCGGCTGGCGTCCCGACGGCTATTATTCCGGCGACGGCAGCACCGACTATGACGCTCCCGCCGAGCTTATGGAATCTACCTACATCCAGGGCACGGACGAAATAGGCGACTACATCGAAATCCCGGCCGGCGTTCTGTATGGCTACATTCCCAAGCCTCAGGTGCTTACGGAGCCCAACCGCCTGTATATCAAGGAACTGACTCCCCAGAAGCTCTTTGTGGTGGCCAACTTCGAAGGTATTTCCTGGCAGTTCATCTACCGCCCGAAGGACGGTCAGGTGGATCCTCAGCCGGAACCCGATCCCGAGCAGCCGCTGGATCCCACCGACTACGACGTGAACGGTGACACCAACCTCTGGAAAGCCGCAACACTCGACGTGGAGACCTGGTATTCTCCTGGCGACTGGTCCGGTGGACTTACTCCCGATTACGAAGTTACGGCTGGCAACGGCATCATTGTCACCATTCCCGACGGCGTGGGCGGCAGCGAGTGGATGGGTCAGACCAAGCTCAAGAGCGGCATCGCCACTTCGGCCGATAAGGAATACGACTTCAGCGTCACCCTCCTGGCCGATGAGGATATGACCGTGACCATCAAGCTCACCAACGATCCCGAGGAAAGTGACGACATTCACTCCTTCTTCTACGATGGACAGGTGAAGCTGACGGGCGGCGAGCCTTTCGTATACCGCAAGCACAACATCAAGCAGAGTGTTTCCGGCGACAATGTCATGCTCATCTTTGACTTCGGCCGCAGCCCTGTCGGTTCCACCATCGCGGCTTCCGACATCCTGCTCCAGGAGCACAAGGACGGCAATCTCTGGACGGCCGAAGGCCTCACCCTCGAGACCTGGTATTCCCCGGGCGACTGGTCTGGCGGCATTACTCCGGATGCTTCCATCACCGCCAAGGGCGGCGTGGAGGTCACCATTCCCGATGGCGTAGGCGGCAGCGAATGGATGGGTCAGACCAAGCTCATCAGTTCCGTGGCCACTTCCAGCGAGAAGACCTATGCTTTCAGCGTGACCCTGACGGCCGATGAGGATATGACCGTGACCATCAAGCTCACCGGCAACCCGGAAGGAGAGGGCGACCTGCATTCCTTCTTCTACGACGGCCAGGTGAAGCTGAGCGCCGGAGAACCCCTCACTTACATCAAGAGAGGGCTTACCCAGGCCGAATCCTGCGAGAACGCAATGCTTATCTTCGACTTTGGCCGCAGCCCCATTGGCTCGACTATTGTAGCGGATGACGTAGTCTTAATGGAAGAAAAATAATGACTTTTCGTGAACTTAGAAAAGGGTTGCTGCTGCTTTGTGCAGCAACCCTTTTAACCAGTGCGTGCGGCTCCAAGCCGCCGGTGCCGGACCCCGTGGGCACCCTTTCCGTATCGGCCTCCACCCTCTCTTTCACAGATGCGAAGGACGAAGTAACGCTCTCTGTCACATCCAATTGTGACTGGGGTGTATCGGCCGAGGACAAGGAATGGTGCCACGTGTCCCCGTCGGGCGGCATCAGCGGAACGTCGACGGTGACGGTCAAGGTGGACGAGAACAAAACCTACGACACCCGCAACAACACCATCACTTTCCGCTATGACGGAAAAACCCTTGCCGTGGCGGTGACGCAGACCGGAAAGGAGAAACCCGTAGATCCGGTTGCTCCCGACGAGATGGTGGTTCCCCAAGGCTACGTGCTGGACTGGAACGACGAATTCGAACAGGAGAACGGCAGCATGCCCGATGCCAACAAGTGGCGCTTTGAGAGCAAGCCTGCCGGCTGGGTGAACAACGAACTGCAAACCTATGTGGCCGGCGGCCGGAACGGTGTCCGCACCGCCTTTATCGAGGACGGCGTCCTTAACATCCGTGCCATCAAGGAAGGGAAGGACATCATATCGGCCCGTATGTATTCCAAGAAATCCTGGACGTACGGCTATATGGAAGCCGCCATCTGGCTTCCCAAGGGAAAAGGCACCTGGCCTGCTTTCTGGATGATGCCCGACGACTTCAGCCGCGGGTGGCCGGGTTGTGGTGAGATAGATATCTTGGAAGAGGTGGGCTACCACCCCAACTACACCTCCTCCTCCATCCACTGCATGAAGTATTACCATGCCATCGGCACCCAGAAAACCCACGAGCAACTCACGGCCGGTGCCGAGGACGGATATCATATCTATGCGCTGGAATGGACGCCGGACGCCCTCAAGTTCTATGTAGACCGCAAGCTGCATTTCACCTTTGCCAACGACAATACGGGCAACGACGACACCTGGCCCTTCAACAAGAACTTCTACCTCATCCTGAATCTGGCCTGGGGTGGAGACTGGGGCGGAAGCCAGGGCGTGGATGAATCGGCCCTCCCTTGTACCATGAAAGTAGCGTACGTGCGCGCATTTAAGAAACAATAAGCAATGAATTGTATTAAATACCTATCCTTATCGGCTGTCGTGGTGCTTGCCCTTGCCTGTACTGGGCAAAAAAAGGCCGGCACCATCGGGGCCGATGAGACCGTGGAAGCCCGTGTGGAAGCCTTGCTGGGAAAGATGACTCTGGCAGAGAAAATCGGCCAGATGAATCAGGTCTCGGCCGGAGGAGACGTATCCAACTACGCCGACGCCATCCGCAAAGGCCAGGTGGGTTCTATTCTCAACGAGGTGGATCCCGTGAAAATCAACGAATTCCAACGTCTGTCGGTGGAAGAAACCCGCCTGGGAATTCCGCTGCTGGTGGGCCGCGACGTCATTCACGGTTTCCATACCATTTTCCCCATTCCGCTGGGTCTGGCCGCTACGTTTGACCCCGCCCTTGTAGAGGAGGGAGCCCGCATAGCTGCCTTGGAAGCCACGGCACAGGGCGTGCGCTGGACGTTCTCGCCCATGCTGGACATTGCCCGCGACCCCCGTTGGGGCCGCATCGCCGAGGGCAGCGGAGAAGACACCTATCTGGACACCCGCATGGCCGAAGCCATGGTATACGGTTACCAGGGGCGTAAGGCCGATACCACCTCCATGGCTGCCTGTGTGAAGCATTTCGTGGGCTACGGTGCCGCAGAAGGCGGAAGGGACTACAACAGCACCTTCCTTACGGAGCGCCAGCTGCGCAACTTCTACCTGCCTCCGTTCGAGGCCGCCATCAAGGCCGGAGCCATGACGCTGATGACCTCCTTCAACGACAACGACGGCGTCCCTTCTACGGGTAATACTTTCGTAGTTAAGGACATCCTTCGCGGAGAATGGGGCTTCGACGGCCTGGTTGTGACCGACTGGAACTCCATGGGAGAAATGATCAACCACGGCTTCGGTGAAGACCGCAAGGATGTGGCCGAAAAGGCTGCAAACGCAGGCGTGGACATGGATATGATGACCTACGGCTTCCTTTCCCATCTGGAAGAACTGGTCAGGAGCGGGGCCGTCAAGGAGAAGACCATTGACAACGCTGTCCGCAACATCCTCCGCGTCAAGATCATGCTGGGCCTGTTCGAGCATCCGTACGTGGACGTTGAGGCGGCGAAGGCTGTCCAGTATGCCCCTACGCACCTGGCTGCCGCGCAGAAGGCCGCTGAAGAATCGGCCATCCTCCTCAAGAACAACGGCATCCTTCCGCTGAAGGGACAAAGCCGTATCCTGGTCACCGGGCCCATGGCCGATGCCCCCTGGGATCAGCTGGGAACCTGGTGCTTCGACGGCCAGAAAGAGCATACGATTACCCCTCTGAAGGCCCTGCAGGAGCGTTTCCCCGGCCAGGTGACTTATGTCCCCGGTCTGCGCTTCAGCCGCGAAAAGAGGGACCGTTTTGACGACGTTGTGTCTGCCGCCCGCGGGGCCGATGTGATCCTGGCCTTCCTGGGCGAGGAATCCATCCTCTCCGGTGAGGCCCATTGTCTGGCCGACCTCAACCTCATCGGCTCCCAAAGTGAGCTGCTGGCCGCCCTCAAGGCTACCGGCAAGCCCGTCGTGGCCACCATCCTGGCCGGCCGCCCGCTCACCATCGAGCGCGACCTTCCCAATTGCGATGCCGTGTTGTATTCCTTCCATCCCGGAACCATGGGTGGTCCGGCCCTGGCCAACCTCCTCACCGGTGAGGTCAACCCTTCCGGCAAAACGCCCATCACCTTCCTCCGCACGGTGGGACAGGCTCCCCTGTACTACAACCACAACATGACGGGAAGGCCTTACCAGGGCGAAACCCTGCTGGCCGACATTGACCTGGAAGCCGGGCAGACGTCGCTGGGCAATACGTCCTACTATCTGGATTATGGCGCCTATCCGCTGTTCCCCTTCGGATATGGTCTCAGCTATACGACCTTTGAGTATTCCAACGTGTCACTGGATAAAAAGGAATACGGCAAAGAAGACCAGATTGCGGTTTCCTTTACGCTTGCCAACACTGGTGAGTGCAGAGGAACCGAGGTTGTACAGGTGTATGTAAGGGATTTGGTTGGTTCCCTTACCCGCCCTGTCAAAGAGCTCAAATGCTTTGAAAGAGTAGAGCTGAACCCCGGCGAAAACCGCATTGTCACCCTTCAGATTCCCGTTCAGGAACTGGCATTTTGGGGCCTGGACGGGACCAAGAAGGTTGAAACCGGCGAATTCCAATTATGGGTGGCCGGAGACAGCGCTTCTGGAGAGCCCCTAACGTTTAGTGTAAAATAGTTTGGTTAGATGATGCTACGTCAGGTAGCCGTCACAATGGTCCTCCTTCTTGCAGTTTGTTCCTGCAAGAAGGAGACGATTGTGCCGTCGCCGCCTGCCGCCGTGCTCACAAGCGTGTCGGTCCAGGAGTCCCGGGTGGTTTTGCCGCAGGGAGGATCGGCCCGCATCCATTTCTCCGTGGAAGCCCCCGATTTTTCCTTCAGTCTCACGGAAGGAGTGGTGCTATTCACCCTTTCCCCCGGAACGCCTACGGAGGTACGCCTTTCCGATGTGCGCCCAGAGGCGGAGCAGGGGACCTATTCGGCCCTTTTGTCCGACAAGGGTGGGGACAATGAGTACAATCTGGAGCTCCGGCTGGGAATCCGTCCGGAAGCCGGGAAGGACGCGTATGTCTTTTCCCAGGCGTTCGTGGTGAAAGGGGAGAATGCCGGAACCCACGGCGTGGTTTTGAACACCGGCCTTCCCGTGATGTACCTGGATACGGATCAGGCGGCATCTATTGTATCCAAGGAAGACTATGTTCCGGCGGTCTTTTCCATCCGTAGCGAAGATCCCCTCGAGCGGTTGGGAGAGACGGTGTGTTCCGTCCGGGGCCGGGGAAATACCACCTGGGAGTGGCCCAAGAAGCCCTATCTCATCAAGTTGGACAAGAAGGAGTCCCTCCTGGGGATGCCCAAACACAAACGCTGGGTTTTGCTGGCCAATTTCATGGACCGCACCCTTATGCGCAACCTGGTATCCATGAGAGTAGCATCCATGACCGGTTTGGACTGGACCCCCCGTTGCCGGAGCATAGAGCTGGTCCTGAACGGGAAGCATGTGGGTAATTATCTGCTCATCGAACAGGTCCGGGTGGACAAGAACCGGGTGCCCGTCACGGAAATGACTCCGGAAGACAATGAAGGAGAAGCGCTGACGGGAGGCTATCTGCTGGAACTGGATTTCCACTATGACAATGAGGTGCAGTGGAAAGACCCTCACGGGCACGGTTACCAGGCCGGTTTTGAGGCTTCCATTCCCTTCGGGGTCAAATATCCCGACCCGGATGACCTGACGCCGTCACAGTTGAGTTATATCCAGGGATTCATTTCCATGGCTGCAGGAGCCCTCTACGGAGCGGGTTTTGCAGATCCGGAAAAGGGCTATGCGGCATACCTGGATGTGGATTCATTCATAGACTACTGGCTGGTGTTCGAAGTGATGGGGAACCACGAGTTGGGCAACCCCGGCAGCGTGTTTTTCCACAAAGACCGGGGAGGAAAGCTCAAGGCTGGTCCTTGCTGGGACTTTGACTGGGGGATTCTCTCTTACAAAACCTCTCCTCATGCGCAGACCGGACTCATTAACTTGAAATCCATCTGGTATGACCGTTTGTTCGAAGACCCTTCTTTCCGGGAGAAAGCCCGGTCGCGTTTCCGCGAACTGTTACCCTTGTTGCAGACCATCCCGGCCTATATGGAGGAGACTCGTGAACAACTCCGGCCGTCGGCCACGCTGAATTTCAAAATGTGGAACCCCGTCCTGGATGCGTCCATGAACGGCGGCCAAATTGTGAACGGCGACGAGGCCATGAGTTTCGACGACGCCGTAGACCGTCTGATCGCTATTTTTGAAGAAAGACTTTCCGTCATTGCCAACACCCTTTGATGTATGAAATCCATCCATTTGCTATATCCTGCCTTTGCCGCCGTGCTGTTATGCTGTTCCGGTTCTAAACCGGATCCCGAACCCCGGCCCCAGCCGCCCACCCCTCCTGTTGAGGTAAAACAGGCCATGGTATATACTACCACTACCACCGGGTCCCGATTCTCCAGCACTACCGTGAATCTTGGAAAAGCCGAAGAAGTGAACTTCTACAAAGTGGAGCGAACAGGAGATTCCTTCCAGGCTGTAGACGGGTTTGGAGTAGCCATAACCCAGGCCAGTTGCTACAACCTGCTGCAGATGCCGGAAGCAGACCGCACGGCCTTCCTGAAGGAGATCTTCAGCCGTGAGGAAGGACTGGGCTTGTCCTTGATCCGGGTATGCATAGGCGGGTCGGACTTCTCGCTGGATGAGTTTACCTGGTGCGACAAGCCTGGAATGGAGAACTTTGCGGTGCATACGTCGGACAGCCAATATCTGTTCCCCATCCTGGACCAGATTCTCCAGATTAACCCGTCGGTGAAGATCATCGGCTCTCCCTGGAGCTGTCCCAGGTGGATGAAGATGTCGGAAGACGGAAAAACCATTCCTTACGACAGTTGGACCGGAGGCCGATTGAATCCGCTCCACTATCAGGACTATGCTTCCTACTTTGTCCGGTGGATTCAGGAGATGGAGAGCCGGAGCTATCCCATTTATGCCGTCACCTTACAGAATGAGCCGCTGAACAGGGGGAATTCCATGTCACTGTATATGCCTTGGGAAGACCAGTTGGATTTCATCAAGCAGGCCATAGGGTCTTCCTTCCGGGCGGCCGGCATCCAAACCAAGATCCTCCTTTTCGACCATAATTACAACTATGACGGCATTCTTTCCCAGAAAGACTATCCGGTTCACATCCTGGAAGACGAGGAAGCGTCACAGTACGTAGCCGGGTCTGCCTGGCATAACTACGGGGGCAGCGTGACGGTGCTGGAGGGAATCCACTCCCGTTTCCCGGAGAAAGAAATCTATTTCACGGAGGCATCCATCGGCGAATGGAATTATACCTTCGAGGGCTGCCTTATCAATGATTTCCGAGACATTTTCCTGGGTACGCTGGGCCGTTTCGGCAAGGGCGTCACGCTTTGGAACTTGATGCTGGACAGCGAGAACAAGCCTTTTCGTCCTGGTGGCTGCAGTACCTGCTACGGTGCGGTTACCCTGTCGGCCCAGGATCACAAAACCATTACCAGAAACTCCCATTATTACAACCTGGCCCATTGTTCCAAGGTTCTGCAGCCCGGTGCAGTGCGTGTAGGGACCAAGGGTTTCCAGACAGCAGGTCTCGCCTATCAGTGGTACGTGAATCCCGATGGCAGTCAGGCCCTTCTCCTTTTGAACGAAGGAACCTCCGAAGTCATGGTGAATGTAATCAGCGGGAAGAATTCCGTGCCTTTGAAAGTGCCTGCCAAAGCTATTCAGTCAGTGCTTTGGAAGGACTAGTCCTCCCAGCTCAGAATGCGGGAATTGTCGGCCTGAACGCGAATCTGCACCTTCAGGGTTTCCTCCGGCAGCAGGTCTTCCACATTCTCCGGCCATTCCATCAGGCAAAGTTCCCCGGAATCCAGATAGTCGTACAGGCCGATGTCCAACGCCTCGGCCGGTTTGTCAATGCGATAGAAATCAAAATGAAAGATGGGCCGCCCATTGCCGCCACGGTACTCGTTCACAATGGCAAAGGTGGGTGAACTGATGGCGTCTTCTTCCACGCCAAGAGCCTTGCAGATGGCGGTGGTAAAAGTGGTTTTTCCTGCTCCCATCGGCGCATAGAACGCTACCAGCGTATGGTCCCCAATCTCTTTCAGGAACGCCTCCGCAGCCCTGTCCAGGTCCTCCAGACCTTTGATAACGATTTCATGCTTCATGTTGCAAAGATACTACAAATCCATAATATTCCTTCGGTCCAGGAAGCGGTAGCTGGCGGCTTCGGCCAGATGGGCGGGGCCGATGTCGGGGCTTCCTGAGAGGTCGGCGATGGTGCGGGCTATCTTGATGATGCGCGTGTAGGCACGGGCACTGAGGCCCATCTTGTCGATAAGCCTCTCCAGCAGCTCCTTGCAGGGTTCGTCCAGGGGGCAGAAGGCCTCCAGCTGTTTGGAGGACATCTCGGCATTGGTGAAAATGCCGCTTCCGGCAAAGCGTTTCTGCTGGATTTCCCGCGCCCGTTGTACCCTTTCGGCAATGGCGGCCGAGGGCTCTCCCTTCCCGCCCCGCACCAGCGCAGAAGTTTCGACACTTTTGACAACCAGCTGAATATCAATGCGATCCATCAAGGGGCCTGATAATTTCGAGAGGTAACCCAGGCGCTGGCCCACCGTGCAGGTGCAGCGGTCCCCTTCTCCGTAATACCCGCAGGGGCAGGGAT
>JAFPGC010000047.1 GCA_017423025.1 Bacteroidales bacterium | reverse complement strand
TCGTTTTGCGGAAGAGGATTTGCGTAAGGTGTTGAGTGATTGTTACTTCTATTTCACGGCTGGATTGTATGAGCGAGTTAATACACAAATTAAGTCAGAAATGTCCAGGACGTCGTGAATTAAATCATTTGTTTTTGAGTGCTCCAAACGGTAAAAAATTCGATTTTTTTTCTAAATTTGTAAGAGCCAAACACTAAAACGATTAGTCAGACATAAGCTATGACCTCTCCTCTTTCCCAAGCACAACTGAGCATGTTCCTGGCCAGCCAGGGACTGGATGACAAATCCGGCAATTACCAGCAGGCCCTGCTGTACAAACTGCCGCCCACCATAGACCTCGAGAAGTTCAAAAAGGCCTTTGAGGCCTTTGTGGCCGCCCATCCTTACGTCCTTTCACATGTAGTGGAAGTGGATGGCGTCCCCTGCATGGAACAGTCCCAGGAGACGTGGAAGGCCGAGATTAAGGAAATAGACAGCATCGATGAGGTAAGAGGAACCTTTGCGCGGCCCATGGACCTGCACAAAGACCGGCTATTCCGGCTGGAGCTCTATAAAACCAAGGACGGCAATTACTTCTACGCCGATTTCCACCACATCATCGCCGACGGTGCCTGTATCCCCATCCTTCTGGACAATCTGGGAGCCGCCTACGAGGGAAGGGAGATAACCGCAGAGAAGATGAGCGGGGCCGATGTGGCCCGCGAAGAGCAGCAGCTGCGGGAAAGCGAGGCCTTCGAGGAAGCCAAGCAATGGTTTGCGCAGGAGTTTGGCCCGGCAACGGAGGTCGAGAGCCGCATTGTGCCGGACGTCTTTGGCGCAAAACCATCGGCCTATAAGTCTCTGGTGGTGCAACTGCCCATAGACAGCGTGGCCATGAGGGACGTTATGGAGCGCTACCGGTACGCCGACAGCATCCTCTTTACCGGCCTTTTCGGCCTTACGCTGGCCGCCTGGAACGCCGACAACGCCGCCAGCTTCTCCACCATCTGGAACGGTCGCAAGAGCGCGGCTTCCAAAACCGCTTTCACCATGTGCGTGCACACCCTGCCCGCCTTCGTGAATGCCACTCCGGACACGCCCGTCAGCGAAGTATTGGACCGTATGAAGGCACAGACCATGGGTCTGAGGTCCCGCCATTTCTTCTCTATGGCCGATTGCGGAACCTACCTGGGCCTGGGTCCCGGTATCAACTTTGGTTTCCAGGGCCAGTTTGTGGTGGAAGTTCCCTCCCTGATTCTGGCCGGAGAACGTGTTCCGGGAGAAGACCTGCGCAGCAATCCGCCGGGCCTCAACCTTTCGGTGGAACTTTTCACACCGACGGTGGGCCCTTACGAGATGCGCTTCTGGTATCGGCCCGACATGTACTCAGAGGGCATCCTCAGAAGCTTTGCAGAAAGTATGGCCGCCGCCGTCCTGTCGCTCAAGAAGGCCGATACGGTGGGGCAGCTGGAGTTTACAACGCCCGCCCAAATCAAGACGCTGGATGGCTTCAATCCTGGACCATCCGTGGGAGACACCGAAAAGACGGTGCTGGACTTCTGGAAGCAGCGCGTGAAAGAAGCTCCCGACCAGACCGCCCTTGTCTGTGCAGACAAACAACTGACTTACAAGGAAGTGGATGTCCTTTCCGACAAGCTGGCCGCCCATATTGAAAAGACCGTGAAGCCCGGCCATGTGGTTTCCATCATCCTGGGCCGGAGCGAATACACCGTGATTGCCCCCATGGGCGTGCTCAAGGCCGGCTGCGCCTATCAGCCGCTGGATCCTTCCTATCCCAAGGAGCGCCTGCAATTCATGGTGAAGGACGCCTCCAGCGCCATGCTCATTGCCGATGAAGGCCTGGCGGAACTGGTTGAAGGATTTGAGGGGCCTGTTCTGCCCACTGCAGACATTCCCGGCCTTCCCGAAGGCAAGCCCAAGTCCAACCCCAAACCCGAAGACCTCTTTGTGCTGCTGTATACCAGCGGCACCACCGGCACGCCCAAGGGCTGCATGCTCAACCACCGCAATGTGAGCCTGTTCTCCCAGCACCACGCCTGGCGTACGGGCATATCGGCCCAAAGCAAGCTTACAGCCTATTCCAGCTTTGGCTTTGACGCTTTTGTGGGAGACCTGTGGGGCGCACTGGTGGCCGGTGCCACCCTGTACCTCATTCCCGAGGAGATAAGGCTGGATCTGAAGGCCCTGCACGACTATTTTGAGCAGAACGGCATCACCCACAGCTTCATGACCACCCAGGTGGCCACCCAGTTTGCCATCAACTATCCCAGTTGCAAGGGCCTGCAGGTGCTGTACACCGGTGGAGAGAAGCTGAGCGCCCTGCCGCTGCCCAACTACAAGCTGTTCAACTGCTACGGTCCTTCCGAGAGCCTCTGCTATGTGGTTTCCAAGGAGGTGAAGAAGCAGGAGGAGAACATCCCCATCGGCATCCCGCAGCCCGGCATCCACTGCTATGTGGTGAACAAGGCCGGCAAGCGCATGCCCGTGGGCGCCGCCGGAGAGCTTCTGGAGGCGGGTCTGCAAGTGGGCGACGGCTATCTGAACCGTCCCGACAAAACCGCCGAATCCTTCTCCGATAATCCTTTCGAGGCCAGTCCCGCCTTCAGCCGCATGTATCACACCGGCGACATCGTGCGCTACCGGGCCGACGGCGACATCGAATACATCGGCCGAAAAGATGCGCAGGTGAAGATCCGTGGCTTCCGCATCGAACTCAAGGAAGTGGAGGCCGTCATCCGCGAATTCCCGGGCATCAAGGACGTGACCGTGCAGGCCTTCGACCAGGAAGGTGGCGGCAAGTTCATGGCAGCCTATGTGGTAAGTGACGAAACCATCGATACTGCGGCCCTCAACGCCTTTATCATGGAGCGCAAGCCGCCGTATATGGTACCGGCCGTAACCATGCAGATAGACGCCATCCCCCTGAACGTAAACCAGAAGGTGGACAAGAAGGCCCTGCCTAAGCCGCAGGCCAAGGCGGCCGAAAACCAGTCGGCGGCCCCGCTCAACGTCCTGGAAGAGGAACTGGCGGCCCTGCTCAAGGAAACCACCGGCATCGAGGGCGCCGCACTCACCGAACCCCTGATGCTCTACGGCCTCAGTTCCCTGAGCGGCCTACGCTTGGCCACCGAGCTGTTCAAGCGCTACGGATTCCAGGCCGACATGAATTCCTTCGCCAAGACCGCCACCCTGCAGAGCATCGAGAACGAGATTCTCAAGATCTGGATGGCCGGCGACAAAGCGGGCGGCGCAGCCGGACAGGACGGCGCCATCGGCCCTCAGCCCCTCACCAACCAGCAGGCCGGCGTGTTCCTGGACTGCATGAAGGCTCCGCAGGAGACCATCTACAACATTCCCATGGTGTGGACCTTCCCCGCGGAAGTCTCAGCCCAGGCCCTGCAGGAAGCGGTTCAGAAGGTGCTGTCGGCCCATCCTGCCCTGCAGTCCCGCTTTGAGCAGATAGACGGCCAGGTGTGCCAGGTTCCTTCCGACACGCCCATCCCCGTCTCTGTCCAGGAAGGGGATCTGGAGACCCTGAAAGAGGGCTTCATCCTTCCCTTCGACCTCAATAAGGGTCCCCTGGGCAAGGTGGTCATCGCAGCCGGAAAGGACAAAACCTACCTCCTGAGCGACTTCCACCACCTGGTGTTCGACGGCCGCAGCTACGACATCTTCATCCAGGAGGTCTGCAACGCCCTTGAGGGCAAGGACATCGCTCCCGAAAGCTATTCCTACTTCCAATATGCCGCCTGGCAGAAGGCCAGTGAAGGCAGCGAAGCCTATGCCCAGGCCCGCAACTTCTTCGCCGGGCAACTGGGTGGCCTGGAGAGCCCCTCGGCCGTGATTCCGGACCTGGAGCACAATGAAGCCAACCCCGGCCGGGAAGTCTTCCTGAGGAAGTTCGTAGAGGCCGACATCCATCCGCTGTGCAAGAAGATAGGCATCTCGCCCGCCAGTTTCTACCTGGGCGCCGCCTACCTCACCCTCAGCGCCTACAACGCCAATAAGAAGGTATATATCTGCACCATCAGCAACGGCCGTGGCAATTTGAAGACCGCCGACAGCTTCGGTATGTTCGTGAACACCCTGGCTTTGGCGGGGGACTGCACCATTGAGAATACGGAAGCCTTCCTGAAGCAGTGCGACCAGGACTTCCAGGCTACCCTGCAACACCAGGATTATCCTTTCGCCAAGATAGCCGAGGAATTCGGCTTCCAGCCGCAGGTGATGCTGGCCTACCAGGTGGGTGTGCTGGCCGATTACCGCGTGAACGGACAGCAGGTGACCGGCGAGAATATGGACGCCGGCGCGCCCAAGTTCCCGCTGAGCATCTACATCGACGGCAGCGAAGGCAAGGAAGCCATCGTGCTGGGCTACGACGACAGCAAATACAGCGTGGCCCTGATGCAGGCCTTTGCCGATGCCATGGAATGCGTGGTGCGCGGCCTGCTGCAGCATGACAAACTGAACGAGGTGCCGTTCGTGGACACCGACCGCCTCAAGGAACTGGATGGCTTCAACCACTTCACCCAGAAGGTAGACACCACCCAGACCATCGTGAGCCTCTTCCGCGCCCAGGCCAAGAAGACGCCCGACAACCCCGCCGTGAGCTATCAGGACTTCAGCTGCACGTATGCGCAGGCCGATGCCCTGTCGGACCGCATCGCCGCCGCCATCGCCGCCAAGGGCCTGAAGGCCGAAGACGTGGTGTCCGTGCTCATCGGCCGCAATCAGTGGATGGCGCTGGCCTCGCTGGGTATCCTCAAGGCCGGCTGCGCCTATCAGCCGCTGGATCCTTCCTACCCGGAGGAGCGCCTCAACTTCATGGTGAGCGACGCATCGGCCAAACTCCTAATCGCCGACAAGGAACTCCTGCCGGTGCTCAAGGAGTACAAGGGTCCCGTGCTCACCACCGATGAACTGGAAGCCCTTCCCAAGGGAAAGGTTCCCGAAGGTCCCAAGCCGGAGAATCTCTTTATCCTGCTGTACACTTCCGGTTCCACGGGCGTGCCTAAGGGTGTGATGCTGGAGCACCGCAACCTGGTGAATTTCTGCGCCTGGTACCAGAAATACTATAAGCTTACGGACCACAGCCGGGTGGCGGCCTATGCCAGCTACGGCTTCGACGCGTGCATGATGGACATGTATCCCGTGCTCACCGCCGGCGGCTGCCTGCACATTATCCCGGAGGAAACCCGCCACGACATGAGCCAGCTGGATGCCTTTATCACGGATAACGGCATCACCCACAGCTTCATGACCACGCAGGTGGGTGTGATGTACGCCAAGAACTTCCCGGACAACAAGTCCCTCAAGCACCTCTCCGTGGGCGGCGAAAAGCTGGTTTCCATGGATCCGCCTTCCTATGGCTTCCACAACGGCTACGGCCCCACCGAGTGCACCATCTTCTCCACCATCTTCGACGTGAAGAAGCGCGAGGCCAACATTCCTATCGGCCACGCCCTGGACAACACCAGCATGTATGTGATGGACGGCGACTTCCGTCGCGTGCCGGTGGGCGCCGCCGGAGAACTGCTCATTACGGGCGCCGGCGTGGGCCGCGGTTACCTCAACCGCCCCGAAAAGACGGCCGAGACCTTTATCGACAACCCGTTCCGCAAGGGCGAACGCGCCTACCGAAGCGGTGATATCGTGCGCTGGAGAACCGACGGCAACATCGAATTTGTGGGCCGTCAGGACGGTCAGGTGAAGATTCGCGGCTTCCGCATCGAGCTGAAGGAAGTGGAGGAAGTGCTGCGGGAATGCCCGGGCGTGAAGGACGTCACCGTACAGGCCTTCGACAACCCGTCCGGCGGCAAGTTCATCGCCGCTTACGTGGTGGCCGAAGAAAAATTCGACATCCAGGCCGCATCGGCCTTTATCAAGGAGCGCAAGCCGCCGTATATGGTGCCCGCCGCCTTTGTCCAGCTGGACAAGATTCCGCTGAACGTGAACCAGAAGGTAGACCGCAAGGCCCTGCCCAAGCCCACGCCCGACACCAGCGCCGAATACGTGGCCCCCGAAACCGACCTGGAGAAGAACTTGTGCGAGATTTTCGCCGAGGTCCTCAGCCTGGAAAAGGTGGGCGCCACGGACAATTTCTTCGACCTGGGCGGTTCCTCGCTCATGGTGACCAACGTGCTGGTGAACGCAGAAAAGCGCGGCATCAAGTTCGCTTATGCCGATGTCTTCGCGCATCCCACCGCCCGTGAACTGGGCGCCTTCCTGGGTGGCGGCGCCGCCGCTCCCAAGGAGGACAGCGAGATCAGCGACTATGACTATTCGGGCATCGACGCCCTGCTGGCCGGCAACACGCTGGAAGCCCTCCAGACCGGCAAGATGCAGAGCCTGGAAGGCCAGATACTCCTTACCGGCGCCACCGGCTTCCTGGGCATCCACATGCTGCGGGAACTGGTGGAAAGCACCAAGGACGACACCATCATCTGGTGCCTGCTGCGTCCTAAGGGATCCCTGAGCGCCGAACGACGCCTGAGCGAGATGCTGGTGTATTACTTCGAGAAAGACTACCGGCCGCTGATTGGCAAGCGCATCCGCATTGTGAACGGAGACATCACCCAGCCTGCCGTATTCGACTCCCTGAAGGCCTCCGGAACGCCCTGGAGCCTGGTGGTGAACTGCGCCGCCAACGTGAAGCACTTCTCCAAGGGAACGGATATCGAGGATATCAACTACGGCGGCGTCAAGAACATCTGCGCCTTCTGCGAAGCCACGGCAGCCCGCCTGGTACACGTTTCCACGGAGAGTGTGGCCGGTATGAGCGAGGGAAGCCATCCCAAGCAGATCAGCGAACAGCAGCTGTACTTTGGCCAGCAAACCGGCAACCAGTATGTCCATTCCAAGTTCCTGGCCGAAAGATTCATCCTGGAACGGATGGCCGCCGGAGCCCTCAACGCCAAGATTCTGCGCGCCGGTAACCTGTCGCCCCGCTCCGCCGACGGTGAATTCCAGGTGAACCTGAACGCCAACTCGGCCATGGGACGCCTGCGCGCATACAAGCTCCTGGGCGCCTGCCCGTACTCCCTGCTGGATGCCAAGATGGAGTTCTCCCCCATTGACGACAGTGCCCGCGCCATGGTGCTGCTGGCCACTACGCCCAAGGAGAACTGCGTGTTCAACGTTTCCAACAACCACCTGCTGCCCATGGAAGACATCGTCTCCCGGCTGCGCCTGATCGATGGGAACAAAGTGGATTACGTGGAATTCCCGGAATTCATGTCCCGGATGCAGGTTGTGATGGCCCAGCCGGACAAGGCCCCGCTGCTGAGCAGCCTGGTGGCCTATGCCCAGTCCCCCAACCAGCAGGAAGTGGTGATGAACCAGCCCTCCGTGCACTTCACCATGCAGGTACTGTACCGCCTGGGCTTCGCCTGGAACCACACTTCCTCCAAGTACGTGGACATGATTTTTGAAATGTTGCGCACTCTCCAGTACTTCGGGTAGACACTCGCTGTTATTAAATAACCCGCTGAAATTCAGCGGGTTATTTTTTATGAAGCGAATAGGTTAAAAACCAGGCGTGTCTATTCGTGAATCTGGAAGATGGCGATGGCGAGGAGGGCTGCAGGCGCCACAAACCGGATAAGGAAGAGGATAGTCTTGAGCAGCCAGGCGGGGACGGGATGCGTTCCGCCGTTGGTGAGCTCATCAAACACAGTTGCCTTGCCCAGCTTCCAACCGGCAAAGATAACGATCAGCAGGCCGCCAATGAGCATCAGGAAGTCGGCCGAAATGAAGTCGAAGAGGTCGAAAATGGTCTTACCCAGAATCTTCCAGTTGCTAAGCGGGCCCATAGACAGGGAGCAGAGGCAGCCCAGGATCCAGATAAAGACGAAGACCACAATCACGGCCACCTTGCGCTTCATCTTGAACTCTTCAATGCAGAAGGCCACAATCACTTCCAGCATGGAAATGGAAGAGGTAAGGGCGGCCAGCAGCAGCGCCACAAAAAAGAAGATGGCAATCACCCCGCCCAGCGGCATCTGGCCGAAGATGTGCGGCAGCGTCACGAACACCAGGTCAGGACCCTCGCCAGGGCTGATACCGAAGGCGAACACGGCCGGCATAATGGCACATCCGGCAAAGATGGCAAAGATTGTATCGGCCGCGGCCGTCTGGGAGCTCAACGAGATGATATTGGCATCTTTCTTTACGTAGGACGCATAGGTAACCACCATGCAGGAACCCAGTGACAGCGAGAAGAAGGCCTGCCCCAGGGCTGCCAGGAAGGTTTGAGACGTTACTTTGGACCAATCCGGCTGGAACAGGAACTTGAGTCCGGGGCCGCTGCCGGGCAGGGTCATGGAACGCACGGCAATGCCGATGATGATGAGAAACAGCAGGGGCATCATCACCTTGGAGAACTTCTCAATGCCATTCTGAACGCCGGCCACGACAACCCCGGCCGTCAGGACCAGGAAGATGGTGTGGCAGAGGATAGGAAGCCAGACAGAGGAGGAGAAAGAGGAGAACATGGTCTTCAAGCTCTCCGGATCTCCTTCGGTAAAGTCGAAACAGACAGACTTGAAAAGGTATTCCGTGCACCAGCCGCCCACCACCGAGTAAAACGAGAGGATGAATACGCAGCAGATGACGCCCAGGACACCCACAATGCCCCAGTGGGTACCTGGAGCCAGTTTCTGGAAAGCTCCGCGGGCGCTGGCCTGTCCTCTTCGGCCGATGATGAATTCGGCCAGCATTACCGGCATGCCGGCCAGGATGACAAATCCCAGGTAGATGAGAATGAAAGCGGCGCCGCCATTCTCACCTACCAGGTAAGGGAAGCGCCAGAGGTTCCCCAGGCCTACAGCCGATCCGGCCATAGCGACCAGTACGCCGAACGAACTGGCGAAGGAATCTCGTTTTGCGGGTTGCGTGGTTGTGTTTTTCATGTTTTGGGTTATTAATGTTAAGGATGTACGTGATAAGGACAATTATTGGCATTATAACCGGGGTGGGTGCAGGGCTCGATGCGGGCCTCGGTGTGGTACCAGGCGCCGGCCTTGCGGCCATAGGGCTTATTGGAGTCGACCGGGACGGGGACAGACCAGTTGTTTCCACTCTTAAACCGCACCATCATCTGGTCTCCCAGTTCCAGCGTGCCGTAGTTATCATTGTCCCGGCCCGGGCCGATGGCCCTATAGGATTCCTTGTTCTCGCCGGCGTGAGCCTCGACGATACCGCCGGTGATGGTGACATCGGCACCTTTGGCGTTCTCTCCACCTCCGATGCCGGCACCTTCATCTTTACCCCATGCGTAGACTTCGCCGCCGTAGATGTTGATTGTTCCGCTGGACAATTGTGTATCGAAATGGTAGCCGCTACCGATACCTGCAGCATCTTCGCCTCCGTAGGCTTTCACGGTGCCGCCATAGATGTTTACTCCTTTGGGACCTTCGGAGTATTCACCGCCTCCGATGCCTGCCCCATTGTCAGCTCCGTGTGCTTCCACGTAGCCGCCATACATGGTAAAGTAGCCACCGTGGTGGATGGTATAATCGAAATTATTGCCGCAATTACCAGAGCCAATGCCGGCCGCATCCGGACCTCCTTCGGCATAGACGGAGCCGTCATAGATGGTAAAATTAATAGGGCCTTCTGCCAAGTTGCCACCTCCGATACCTGCGCCGCCACTGCCATCAATGCCTCCGCCATCACCGCCATAGGCCCGGATATCGCCATCATAAATGACAATGTTACCTCCTTTAGCCCAGTCGCCACCGCCAATACCGGCTCCATTATCTCCGCCTTTGGCATAGATTGTTCCGCCGTGTATTTCAATGAGGCCCGGCCCATCTAAATTAGGCGCATGTGACAAGCCGCTTTCGCTACCAATGCCGGCGGCAGTTTCCTGGTGCCCGTTGTTGTCGGCATGCAATTTACCCATGGAAGAACCGTAGGACTGGACGTGGATATACAGCTTATAAGCGGGGTTCACTATTATGGAATTGACATTGAGTCTGGCCCCGTCGCAAAGGACCAGGTGCACATTATTTCCATTCACCCGAAGGGCGTCCCGGTTAACGGTTCCTCGAACCACGTAGAACTCCGGGTAGCTGCCGGTCCTGCCTCCCATCCCCAACTCCCCGCTGCCGCCGGTTATAACTTTGTAATCAGCCTCACTTTCAGGAATTGAGCCGAGAGGAATACAATTGGAAAGAGTCTTCGGGGTTTTGACGACCTGCTTGTTGACATCGTCCCAGCTGCACTCGATGTAATGAAGCGTGGTAAGGACATCCACTTTTGCCTCGTCTTCTGCAGCGGCAACTTGATAGGTCTCCGGGAAGTTGGAGAAGAAAATGGTGGCGGGATCCACCCCACTGTTATGGGTTCCGAATCCGCTGGTAAACGGGCCGGTATTGTTCTCCATCAGAACGCCGATGCTGCTGCCGGCAAGGCTGCCGGTAACAGTGATGACAGCCTTGGTTTTCAAGAAGAAATCACTCGGGACGTCGCCATTGAACGTGTTGTCAATTACCGTTGTCTTCCCCTGCAAGTTAAGCGTGGCCTCGGCGCCCTGCCAGATACCGCCGCCATTCATCATGCCGGAATTGCCGGTAATGGTACAACTGTCAAGGGTAAGCGTGCCGTAGTTGCAGATGCCGCCTCCGCCGGTAACCGTGGCCCGGTTGCCGCTGAAGCTGACGTTCGTGAGCGTTGCCGTGGCCCCGTCGTAGTTAAAGAGACCGCCTCCGCCCCGTGGCCCTTCATGGTCGTAGCAGATGTTATATTTGATAGCGCCACCCGTCATCGTGAGCGTGCCCTTGTTAGCGATACCGCCGCCCCGGTCATCGGCATGGTTGTCGGTGATGGTGACTTTTGTCAGGTTCACGGTGGCTCCGTTTTCGATATCCAGAGCTCCACCGTTGCCACCCCAGCCGCCGGTGACCGTCCCGCCGCAGAGATTGAGCGCGGATCCGGTACGCACCACAATGGCCTGGCTGCCACGGGATGTGCACCCGCGGTCCAGCGTGAAACCATTCATATCAATGGTTATTGTTCTGTTACCTGTGATTTGCAACAGCGCGTCGATGGAGATGTCATTGGCAAACAGAATCTGGGCGCCGTCGGTTTGTACGGCCTCTTCCAATTCGGCCTGGTTGTGTACGACTATCGTGCTGGTGGCCGAGAGATTTGCAGTAATGTTGTAATATTTGCCTGCATCCAACGTCGCGTGTTCTTTGTCCAATACATAGAGCGTATTTCCCACTATCGCCTTCAGGGACAGGGCCTGGTCGGCAATGGCCGGGATGGCCACGTAGAGTTCACTGGCAGCCGAAGCCGGCGTTACCGTGATGGTCTGGTCGGGCAAAACGACCATAAGCGGCTTGGCGCTCACGTTAAGCGTGAATTTCACAATAGACTGCTGGTTCAAGAAAGAAGCCGTTGTGGTTGTAACATTTGAACCGGAAATGGAACTGACCGTGACGTTTGCCACGGCGTAGTCGCAGTGAGCGGCAATATAGTCAAGGGTGCCGTCCTGGCTGGCATAGCTGGGACTCAGGAACCGGAGCGTGAACTTGTCATCATCCTTAATCTCACCCTTAATCTCGCCGGTAAGCGTGGTGCTCTGGCCGGCAGTCTGGGCCGTGAGCGTACCCAAAAGGAGTTCTCCCCTGAACACGCGAACCGTCTCTCCTTCGGCCCAAGTGGCCTTCAGGGCGGTACCGTCTATATTCAGCGCCTTGGTATCCTTGCCAGCCGGAACGGATAGCGTGTAGGTGAGTGCTTCCTGTACAGGCTGTTCAAGTTGCACGGGAACATCCGCCTCCTTGGCACAGGAGACCAAAAGGATGAGGGTTAAGAGAGGAAAACTCTTTTTCATATAGTATATACTTTTTAATGCTTGTGATAGATGCAATCTTGGGGGTGGGACTCATAGCCGGGATGCGTGCAGGGCTCGATCCGGACCCTTGTCCGGTACCAGCACATATTTATACGTTCTATCTCAAAAGCTAGACGCTCGGAACTTACCATCATCTGGTCTCCAAGTTCAAGTTGACCGTAGTTGTCGCAACCCTCTCCGGGGCCGATGGCGCGGTAGCCAGTATCGTCCTTCCCCGCCTGGGCAATGACGGTACCGCCGGTGATGGTGACGTTGCCACCGTTGCCGTCTTCGCCGCCGCCGATGCCTGCACCGCCGTAGCTACCGTAGGCACGCACCTCCCCGCCGCTGATGTTGACGGTGGCGCCGTCGGAATCCTCCCCGCCGCCGATGCCTGCGCCGTCTTCACCGCCGTGGGCTTCCACGTAACCGCCCGTCACGATGAGCGTTCCGCCGTGGCTGCCGCTGCTGCTGTATTCACAACCGCTGCCGATGCCTGCAGCATACTTGCCGCCCTCGGCATAGACATAGCCGCCGCTCACAGTAACATGGGATCCGTTGGTATCATAGCCGCCGCCGATGCCGGCGCCTCGCACGGAGGCGCCGTAGGCATAGACCTTGCCTCCGGTCACGGTGAGGGATCCTGTATAGGGAATAGGGTCATCTTTGGTTACACCTGTACCGATACCCGGTCCAGCCGCTTTACCATATGCTTTCACGGTGCCGCCATGGATGGTCACATCCGCGCCACTGGTTCCATAACCGGAACCGATGCCGGCCCCTCCTTCATCACCGGTAGCTTCAACATAACCGCCATAAATGGTGATGGTGCCGCTGTTTTGGGCAAAACTTCCGCTACCGATACCGGCTCCACCCGAAGAATTGCCTCTACCTGTGGCATAGACGCTGCCGCCATAGATGTTCACGATGCCGCAATCGCCGTTCCAGCCTCCGCCGATACCGGCTCCACCTCCGCCACCTTCACTTCCTGTCTCTCTGCCTCCCTTGGCATGAACGGTACCGCCATAGATGGTAATGGGTTCGCCATGTGTTTTATGGCTGCGATTCCCGATGCCGGGACCTGCATCACCGCCGTGAACATCAATATCACCTCCGTGAATGACAATCGTGCCGTTTTCTTTGTCATAATAACCTCCGAGGCCGGCATGGTATTTATGTACATAAACAACGCTACTACCAAACGTATTACTCATCTTGCCGGTATCGTTGGCCTGTCCATGGATATGAAGGACGTTCGGACTGTTTACGATGAAGAACTCCGCCTTGAGCGAGGCACCGTCGCAGAGGATGAGATGGTATTCTCCGCCACCGTCCATATAGAGGAAGTCTTTGTACTCGACATCGCTGCCCTTGACCGCATACCAGCCCGGGTCAAGATAGGTATCGCCACTGCCGCCCGTCAGCGTGGTGTATTGGTTGGACTCAAGCGTGTGGTAAGCGGCCTCCACGCGCTGGGCGGTTTCGTTCCAGCTGCGCTCCACGTAATAGACGCCGCCTGCGGGGATAACGTCCTCCAGCAGCCCCTCACCGTCGACGAGTCTCATGCCGATGACAGCCCCTTTGTCAGCGGTGAAGAAACCGGCGGGGTGACCGTCATTATAGGTGGAATAGCCGCTGGTGAACGTGCCCAGTGTTTCCATGCCTATGTAAACGCGGCTTCCTTCAAGGGCGCCCGTGATGGTAATGACCGTGCCGTCCGCCAGGTAGAGGTTCGACCTCAAAGCATTCGTTCTCCAGTTGTCGTTAATGATATTCGTTCCACGCATGTTCAGCGTAGAAGCGGCGGAAGTCCAGATACCGGCACCGTTGGCCTTGGAGGTATTACCGGTGATGGTACAACCCTCCAACGTCAGCGTGCCAAAATTGTCGATACCCCCGCCACCGTACACCTCGGTCTCGTTGCCGGAGATGGTAACGCCTGTAAGCGTGGCTGTGGAGCCTTCATAGATGAACAGGCCTCCGCCACCGGCAGGGATACCCGATCTATCTCTGCTGACATTATCCGTGATGGCACCGCCCGTCATATTAAGCGTGCCGCCACTTTGAATGCTGATGCCGCCGCCCCGGTCATCGGCATGGTTGCCGGTGATGGTGACGTTTGTCAGGTTCACGGTAGTTCCGTTTTCGATATCCAGAGCTCCACCGTTGCCACCCCAGCCGCCGGTGACCGTCCCGCCGCAGAGATTGAGCGCGGATCCGGTGCGCACCACGATGGCCTGGCTGCCACGGGATGTGCACCCGCGGTCCAGCGTGAAACCATTCATATCAATGGTTATTGTCCTGTTACCTGTGATTTGCAACAGCGCGTTGATGGAGATGTCATTGGCAAACAGAATCTGGGCTTTGTCGGTCTGTACCGCTGCCGTCAACTCGCTTTCGTTGTGTACCAACGTCGCCTCCGATAGCGTTGCATCTATGCTGTAGTATTTGCCCGCTTCCAGCGTAACGCTGTTTTTCAGCAGGGTGTACTGCTTGTCCCCCACCGTCGCCCTCAACGATACGGGCTGGGAGGAAAGGGCGGGAACCGCCACAAACAGATTGGCCCTGGCATCTGAAGGCGTTACCGTAATGGAAAGATTCGGCACGTTGACTATCAGCGGTTTGGCACTTACATTGAGGTTAAAACTCACAATGGCCTGCTGGTTTTCGAATTGGGCCGATGTGGTGGTGACCGTTGTTCCCGCAACGTCTGTCACAGTGACATTTGCCACGGCATAGTCACAATGGGAGGAAATATATTCAATGGTTCCGTCCTGGCTGGCGTAATCCGGGCTCAGAAACTTGAGCGTGAGTTCATCGTCTTTCGCAATATCGCCGGTAATCTCCCCCTTGAGCGTGGTGCTGCTCCCGTCTTTTTGGGCTGTAAGCGTGCCCAAAAGGGCATCGGCCTTATAAACGGAGACTTCCTCGCCAATGGCCCAGGTGGCCTTGAGGGCTCCCGATCCGTCAAGAGCCAGCGCTTTGGTATCCGGCCTTTCTCCCTTGCCCGCCTCCACGGTAAGGGTATACGTCTTTACACCCTGAGCGGGCTGTACAGGGGCCTCCATCTCCTTGGCACAGGAGAGGAGCAGGGCCGTGCTGGCCAGTATGAGGAAAAGAAAGTTTTTCATCTGTTAATGTTTATGATAAGGACAAGTCTCGGCGGTGTAGCCGGGATGCGTGCAGGGCTCAATTCGGGCCTGGGTGCGGTACCAGCAGTAGTCTTTTCGCTGGCCGGCCGGATAAGGGCCCTCGTTGCCGTTCCAGCTACTTACCATCAGATTGTCGCCAAGGGTGAGTTGGCCGTAGTTGTCGCTGCCGTAACCCGGGCCGATACCCCTGAGGCCGGTTGCGCCCAACGTTCCGGACTTGACAACCACAATGCCGCCGTTGATGGTGACATCGGCTCCCGCCCCGTCCTCGCCGCCACCGATACCGGCGCCATAATCCGCGCCGCCTTCGGCATAGACATAGCCGCCGTTGATGGTTACGATACCACCGTTGCCTCCTTCGCCGCCGCCAATGCCGGCCGCATCCGTGCCGCCATAGGCCTCCACGCGGCCGCCGTTGACGATGAGGGTTCCCCCTCTTTTGCCATCGCCGCCACCGATACCGGCGCCATAAGCGTCTCCGTACGCCTTGACATAACCGCCGTTGATGGTGATGGTCCCCGCACCATAGTCTCCTCCAATTTGAGCACTGCCGATTCCGGCCGAATTATCATCTCCTCTGGAGGTAATGGATCCTCCCCAAATGGTCAGATTACCGTTTAGACAGTCTTTCCCACCTCCGATACCGGCACCGCCGCTAGCCACGGCAAGCGCCCTGTCGCCGCCTGTCGCATCAATCGTACCACCGTAAATATGGATATTTCCATAATTCTCACACCCTCCTCCGCCGCCAATGCCGGCAGCGCAATCTCCTCCCACAACCGTAATCCGGCCGTCATAGATGGTGATATTTCCATTGGTCTTATTTTGACCGCCGATAGCGGCACATCTGTCATTCCCCCGTAAATTGAGGAGTCCGCCGTGTATCTCGATGTTTCCACCATTTTCCCAATCATTGCCACCGATGCCGCCATCCGAAGATCCATCGTCATTGGTCAGTTTCCCCATGTCCGAACCGGCGGACTGGGAGTGGATATAGACCGTGTGGCCTTCATTCACATGGATGGAAAACACAAGGTGGAGCCAGGCTTTGTCACAGAGAATGATATGCACATTGGGGCCGACGACATAGAGAGTAGTGCCTTTCACCTCTTCGCCATCTACCACATAAAACTCGTGCAGGTCACTGTTTTCCGTTCCTAAATCCATATATGAATCCGAGGATTTCAATTTTTTGTACTGCGTTTCGCTGGTGGGCGTAGCCTTGAAATCTATCAGCTCTGTGAGCACTTTGGTGGTAGTGAGCACTTTTTTATTTTCACTGTCCCAACTGTGTTCGACATAAGGAACCTTTCCGGTAAGATCCTTCTTAACCACCTTTACCTCCCCGACATAGAGAACATACTGTTCATCCGGGATGAGCACAAGGTCTTCGATTTCCGGCCGGTCACAGGTAAAGAAAGTATTGGGATCCTCGCCATCGTGATAGGTGACATACCCGTCGGTAAACTGATTGGGAGCCACATCCAGGGTGATGCCGATGTGGCTGCCGGTGATGCTGCCGATGAGGGTAATCCAGCGGCGTTCCTCCATAAAAAGATTGCTGGGGACACCGCCGGCGGTGTTATCGGTGATGATGTTCGCACCCCGTATCTTCAGAAGGTGCTTCTCGTTGCCGCTCCAGATGCCGCCTCCGGTAAACATGGCGGTATTGCCGGTAATGGTGCAGCCGTCCAGCGTCAACGTGCCGTAGTTGCAGATGCCGCCGCCACCCCACATTTTGACATCGTTGCCCGTGATGGTGACGTTCGTAAGCGTAGCCGTAGCGCCTTCATAGTTGAACAGGCCGCCACCGCCGCTGGGGCTGGTATGGTCGTAGCTGGTATTGCCCGTGATAGCGCCGCCCGTCATGTTGAGCGTGCCGCCTTCACTGATACAGATACCGCCGCCGCGGTCATCGGCCGTGTTGCCGCTGATGATGACGTCTGTCAGGTTCACAGTAGTTCCGTCTTCGATATCCAGGGCGCCGCCGTTGCCGCCCCAACCGCCGGTTACCGTGCCGCCACGGAGGTTGAGCTTAGAGCCCGTACGCACCACGATGGCCTGGGTGCCACGGGATGTGCATCCGCGGTCCAGCGTGTAACCATTCATGTCAATGGTAATCGTCCTGCTTTCCTTAATCTCCAGCAGACTGGTGGTGGAAATGTCATTGGCAAACAGGATGTATGCATTGTCGTTCGTTATCGCTGCTGTCAGTTCGGCCTCATTGTGTACTACAATGGCATCTGAAAGCGTTACGTCGATATTATAATATTTGCCGGCTTCCAGCGTAATGCCGGTTTTATTCAACATATAAGTCTTTTCCCCCGCCGTAGCCTTCAGGAAAACGGAGGCCGATGAAACGGCCGGGACAGCCACAATCAGCCAGTCTCGGGCCGAAGAAGGCGTGACTGTTATGGTCTGCTTGGGCAATGTCACTATCAAGGGCCTGGCGCTCACATTCAGGTTGAACTTCACTATGGCCTGCTGGTTTTCGAATTGGGCCGATGTGGTGGTGACGCTTGTCCCCTCCACGTCTGTCACCGTGACGTTTGCCACAGCGTAGTCACAGTGGGCGGAGATATATTCAATGGAGCCGTCCTGGCTGGCGTAATCCGGGCTCAGGAACTTGAGGGTGAGCTCATCGTCCTTCGCAAGATTTCCGGAAATCTC
>JAFPGC010000046.1 GCA_017423025.1 Bacteroidales bacterium | reverse complement strand
TCCGTAGCTGCAGCCCAGCTGGGCGGGAAGCTTCTGGAGGAAGCGCTCCGCCAGGCGGAACTCGTTGCCTTCGTCCATGCCGCCATGCAGCAGGAAGGAAAGCTGGCCGGGCACTTTACGCTCTGCAGGCAGGGTGGACAGAAATTCCAGCATCAGGCTGGGGACACATTCTACATAGAGCGGAAAGGCGATAAGGGTGCGTTCATGTGTAAGGAAAGCGTTGCGAGCTGCATCCCATTGCTTGCAGTCCGACAAATTGTGGAGCTCCCAGGTGACGCCCTCCTCTTCCAGCCCCTTGGCAAAGGAACGGATGATCTTGTCCGTATTACTGAACTTCTCTACACGCGGGCTGCCGTTGATAATGACAAGGTGGCGGAGAGGAGATTTCTCGACTGCGCTCGAAATGACAGGAGAGACACTCAACTTCTCTTCTGCCCCCGGAATAGCAAATGCACCCATGGACTTTCCTCCAATATTTGCAGCAGTACGTACGCACCAGTCTTCCAGCAGGGCCTGGTCACCGGCGCCCTTATACAGGAGGCCGATATTAAGAGGATGATACCGCGGCTCGTGCCGCATCCAGCCGTCTCGGAAGCCTATGTACATGTTAAGCATGGGCATGACACGGTCCATGAGCCGTTTACCCCTGTAATCCAGAAAGCCGAAGCGAGTGTCGGTGACAATCCAGAGGCTATCGGTCTTCACCAGCTTCTTCAGAATCTCTTCATAATCATCCTTGAAGGCGCAGACTCCGGGCGTTCTGAGCCAGCATTGATTGCAGCCCACACAATGCGCAATCTTCATCAGGGAGGTGTCCATAATCTCCACCTCTTTCCCTGAAAGCAGGGCGCGGAAGACTCCTTCAGAGACTTCTGCGCCCAATGTGTTCAATACTAAATCCATGGTCTGTGATCTATTAATAATTCAATTAATAAGGATGGTAGTGCGGATGGGTTTTGACGGAGTTGTAGGCCACTACCATTCCGTTGTTGTCAAAGTTCACAATGAACAGCATCTCTTCGGGTCCGGCGACTTCTCCAACCATTTTGCGGTATCCCCACTCCTCGCCGGTTTCGTCGGCGTTCTTGAACAGAGGGGTTCCCAGCAGGTGCCGGATCTGGGCCTTGGTCATTCCTATCTCTACCTGATTGATCTTCCGGGTGGCGCGGGTAGAAACGCCACAGCTGCTTGCGGCGGCCCCTATCAGGAGCACAACCAACAGAATCATCATCTTTTTCATCTTTCTACTTTCTTTGGGCAGCTTTCTTGTCCACATTATTTCAAGTGCAAAGTTAGCGGATATCTTGTTCCGAAATAAAAATGGATGTGGACAACGAAGTGGACAAAATGAGGATTTTGTCTGCAAAGCAGTTGGACATACCGGACGCTTTTGCTACCTTTGCCCCTGTATTAACGGAGCACTTTATTTATTATGGCAAGACCTGTAAGCATAACCAAGGAGAAGATTCTGTCGGCGGCCGTGGGCGTAGTGAGGAAAGGGGGTCTTTCGGCCCTGACATCCCGCAACCTTTGCACGGAACTGGGGTGTGGAGTCAACGCCGTTTTCTCTGCGTATGGTTCAATGGAAGGCGTTCAGGAGGCCGTCAGGGCCGAAGCCAGCCGCCATTTTCAGAAGCGCCTCCGGGATGGCCTTTCCTTGAATCCGCCCTTCAAGGGCTTTGGAATGGCACTGCTATGGTTTGCTATGGATGAGCCGCAACTTTTCAAGCTGGTTATGGCCGGGAAAACCCCAACAGACTCCTTTGAGAGCTACATAGACACGCATATAGGCCTCAAGGAAGAGTGTCTGGCGGCCATTGGCCAATCCTTCGGCCTGCAGGGGAAAGAGGCCGAAATGCTCTACTACCAGTTGCTGCTGGTGGGACTGGGGCTGGCCCAATCCTGCGTAGAAGGCGGTGCGGCACTCAGTATCCCCCAGGTGTCCGAGATTCTGGGCAAGAACGTGCGGGCTTTCCTTATGGTGATCCGCGCCGGGGCCGATGCACGGGAGTCCTACATTCCCAACCGGGGCGCCGGGCCGCAAGGAGACGTGGATTCCTACCTTATGATCCAATCCCTGGCCGGGCAGAACCACCTGCTGCAGGAGCTCCATTCACATCCCAGGTACATCCAGGACAGTGAGTGGACCGAACTGGAACGCGTGCTCCGAAATTCCTTCAATCTAACCCCGGAATCCCTCCGGGAAGCCCACCCAGGGCTCACCAAAGGAGACCTCCGCATCTACATTCTCTCGCACCTTCGGTTTACCGTTTCGGAGCAGGCCATCCTGCTTGGGATTTCGCCCACTTCCGTTACTAAAGCCCGCCAACGGCTGAAGGCAAAACTTCAATAAAGGGAATTTACGTGTATTTTACAAAATACATTATGGGCATCTTTTTGTATTTCAGAAAATACATTGATTCGGCTATTTTCCACAAGATTCCCTTATGGACCTTTGGGTTCCTTTATTGACAATTAACGCAATAGAAAGACACAGACTGACAAAAATGTTTCCCAAATGTTACCCTAAAATCATATGGGGCCATGATTATTATTTAATTATCAACCACTTTTGTAAATGAATAAGTGGTCCCGCCCGAGGCACGAAAAAGAGCCGCGAATATCGCAGCTCTTTTCGTTGGATAGGGTTGTGATTCTTTTTGAAAATGAGTACTTTTGACAAAGAAAGTAATAACACTACATCATGAAGAGCTTTAGATTCATACTTATCGCCGTTTTAGGCCTTCTTGGCACCAATGTCCTTGCCCAAACCACCCTCCAGGAGGCAGTTGCCCCCGGAAACAAAGTGTATTTCCAGCTTGTCAATGACAAGGACCACCCCATCCCGGACGACGAGATTGAGGATGTGACACGGGAACTCGTCAATGCCGGACAGTGGGTAAGCGTTGCCACGCCCGAAGAGGCCGATTTCATTCTAAAGGTGGAAGCCAAAAAGAGGGTAGTTGTCAATAGCCCCCGTACCTGGCTCACGCCCTACGTACTGGATAAGGACGGTAAGGAACTCTGGAAATCCAAAACCCAACAGGCTGACGCCACTATGTTCAACGGCTACAGGGCAACGAACACCTGCATCAAAAAATTGATTGAAAAGAGTTTTGTGGCCGATCTTTTTAAAAAAGCCGGAAGGGAATAAAACTGCCAACTTAGAAAAGCAGTTCATAGTAGCTTCCGTCTGCCCGCTGGTGTGCCAGGGTAAAATCAAGATAGGCGCGCAAGTTGTGCTCCCAGTGTCGGAAAGCTTTCATCGTATGCACGTGGTCCCGAATCCAGTTTTTATAGACCGGGATGGCGAGCTCGACATTGTTGTAGGTACCATTGTGGTGACCGTCCACGTTTGGGGCCGGCAGCGCATGTACAAAGGGGATTACAGACCCTTCATTGATGGCTTCGGGGACGGTGCTCCGGGTATTCAGCGGAACGGCTTCTATCCCACGTGCAGGGGCCGATTGACTCCCGTTGCCCGTGCATCCGGCAAGACTAACGATGACAAGAAGGAGACCAGCAAATTTACAGTGTACACGCGTTTGTTTCATAATCTGGAGTTGTTTGATTAATCGCTTTCTTCCAGCTCAAAAATGGATTCTGCCGGTTTCCCGAAATATTGGGCAATCTTAAAAGCCAGAACGGCAGAGGGGACATAGCCTCCCGCTTCGATAGAATTGATCGTTTGCCGGCTCACGCCAACGGCGGTGGCCAGTTCCTGCTGGGTAATATCCTTGATGGCCCGCTCTACTTTGACGGTATTCTTCATCGGCCTGCCCTCCTGATGGCTCTCATGGTGAAATTGAACTTAAGGATGTAAACGATGTAGTAAAGATAGAATGCAAACAAAGCAAAGCTTAAGAAATCCAGTCCCATGATGAAGAGGATGCCGAAGGCCAGGATGGCCGATGTAAACCACAGGCTCCAGACAAAGGACTGCATCCGGATATGGGCGGTCATTTCGTCCTCGTCTTTCTCTTTGGACAGGGCGATGAAGCAAAGGGAGACCAGCAGTCCTATCATGCCAACTTCCGTCAGAAGGTCCGCCTTTCCTTGATAAAATAAATCATCCCCTATGGCAATCCATGGAATCTCGATACTTGGAAGCTTCACATCGAAAAGGAGACAAAGGCAAATGGCAGAGAAAGGGAGAAACATCCACATACCTATTCTCTTATAGGTGTATGGCAGAAGATAATTGCGTGTTTTCATAAGGCCTTGACGTTAAAGAATCGTTTCACCTCTGCAAAAGTAAAAACAATTTTCCAATTTGTCAAGTTTATTTTACACAATACTTATAATTATGGAATAATCTGATTTTCTAAAATTGTATATCTTTGTACAAACGCTATTGATTATGAAACGTTGGGGGCTTTTGCTATTGGCTTTCTTTACCGTGTTGACGGGGAAGGCGCAAACCTATGAATACGGGAAACTTCGCTGTGCAGACGGCGACACTCTCTTATACCGTTATCTTACTCCGGAGAAAACGGATAATCTGGAGCGATATCCCCTTGTCCTTTATCTGCACACATCCGGTGAAAGGGGCAACGACAATGAGGGGACTGTCTTCGGTGCCCAGATGTTCCTCAACCCTGTAAACCGCGAGGAGTATCCGTGTTTTGTTATTGTGCCACAGTGCCCGGAGAAACGTACCTGGGCCTTTGACGTAAGCCCGGACTCCTACGATTTCCCGAAATATTACCCGGAAAGCAGGATGATGAAGGAGGTGATGGAACTTGTGAACCTCTTCCTGCAACGTCCCGACGTGGATCCGGACCGGGTGTACATCTACGGCATGTCGATGGGAGGAATAGGTGCCTTCGATGCGGTGGTTCGTCATCCAGACATCTTTGCTGCGGCCGTTCCCATCTGTGGAGATGTCAACCCGGAAAGACTCGGGAAATTCGAAGGCGTGTCTTTCAGCCTTTACCACGGAGACAGTGACCCCAACGTCCCTGTCGCTGGTTCCAGAGATGCCTACCGTGCCCTAAAAGCTGCCGGAGCGGATGTCCGCTACCATGAGTTCCCGGGTTGCGGACACGTATGCTGGTGGAAGGCCTTCGAGATGCCCGATTTCATGGAATGGATGTTCTCTAAGAGTAAGAAAAAGATTCTCAATTAAAGAACAAAACTCCGCGTTTACATCCTCTCGCACCTTCAGTTTACTGTCTCAGATCAGGCCCTCCTATTAGGTATCTCTCCCGCCTCTGTCACAAAGGCGCGGCAGCGGCTAAAAGCCAAAGTTAATTAAAGCACGCACGCCGTGATGGCGTCCAATTCCTCGGGACTGAAAGCCGTGTTCTCAATGGCCTTCAGGTTATCGGCTATCTGCTCCACACGACTGGCGCCTATGATGACACTGCAGACCTTCTGGTCTTTGAGGCACCAGGCCAGAGCCATTTGGGCCAGGCTCTGCCCCCGCCGGGCGGCCAGGTCATTGAGCTTCAGCAGCGCGGCATGCATTTCCGGGGTAAGGGCCGATGATTTGAGGAACTTCTCCTGCGCCATGCGGGAATCGGCCGGAACGCCGTTGAGGTAGCGGTTGGTGAGGAGGCCTTGCGCCAGGGGCGAGAATGCGATGAAGCCTACGCCATTCTCCTGCGCCTGGTCCAGGATGCCCTGATGCTCAGGCTCGCGGTTGAGGATGTTGTATCGGCCCTGATAAAGCAGGCAGGGAACATCCCGGTTCTTGAGATACTGATATGCGAAGGCTGCCGCTTCAGCAGGATAATTGGAGATGCCCACGTACAGGGCCTTCCCCATCCTTACTATATCTACCAAGGCCTGCATGGTCTCTTCCAGCGGGGTGGAAGGGTCGTAGCGGTGGGAATAGAACAGGTCCACGTATTCCAGATTCATCCTCTTGAGGCTCTGGTCCAGGCTGGCCATTAGGTATTTGCGGGAGCCCCACTCGCCGTAGGGACCGGGCCACATGTCGTAACCGGCCTTGGAAGAGATGAAGAGTTCGTCGCGGAAAGGAGCGAAAGATTTGCGCATAATCTGGCCGAAGGTCTCTTCTGCCGAGCCATAGGACGGGCCGTAGTTGTTGGCCAGATCAAAGTGCACGATCCCGTGATCAAAGGCATAGTGGGCCATCCGGAAGGAATTGGCCAGCGGATTCACGTCGCCGAAGTTGTGCCACAGGCCCAGGGCGATTTCGGGAAGGAGAACTCCGCTTCGGCCGCATCGGCGATAGCGGATGCCGTTTTCATAACGGTCTGATGCTGGGGAATATACGGGATTTATCATAAGGCAAATATACGAAAAATCATGAAAAGGGGCATACCTTGAGCCTGAGCAAGAGAAATATTTTCGTATATTTGAAAACAGAACAATTAAAACCACATAATATGAAACACAGTATCCTTTTTATGACGGCAAGTTGTCTGGTATTGCTGGGCGCTTGCGTGCGTGACGACCTCTCCTGGAAGGAGCAGCTTGATGCACAGCAAAAACAGTTGGACGAGCAAAAGAAGCAGCAGGAAGCCGATGCGCTTCGTCTGGCCGAGTTGCAAAAGACCCTCGACGGCCTGAAAAAGAGCGATACTCCCTTCTCCTTTGTTTTGGCCCTGCCCCCGGCAGACACGGTGTCCAAAGGACTGGATTTCACATCCACCCTTCGCGTCAATCCCTCGGGCCTCGCCTTCACAAAGGACATGATAGCCCTGGATTATATTGCCGGGAAGCAGTTTTACAGGGTAGAGCCCAATGCAACCAAGGCTTCCTACATAAAGAACTCCCAATATTTCAGCCTAAAGAATTTCGAGGCCGATAAAAACGACGGAGGTCAAGTCCTGGATGGCCAGTATCTGGTCACCCTCACTACCAAGGCCGAAGAAGCCGTATGGGACGATTCTCGCTTGGCCTTCGTGGGCGCTTATGTAGACAAGGAGGGGAAAAATCAGCTGGTGAGCTCGGACCCTTTCAACATGGTGATGATGCCGCTTCCTTCCGAAGGCTTGAGTCCCTGGATTTATCCCCATGCCTCTTTCCTTATTGAAGAGAAAAAGAAGGATGACAAGGGGCAGGTGACCATTAATGAAAGGTTTGGTGCGGTTTATTTGCCCCTTGACGGTGTTTTGTTCAAGACAAAAGATGACACGGACGGGCGTTTCTATACATCCGAGAATCTGAAGGACGTGGAATTTGTTCCCGACGAAGGCTGCGAGGCCGCCGTCAAGGTCGATTTTGACCTCAAGAAACGTTATGTGTACTTTGAGCCGGACACTACGGCCAACCTAGCCTGGAGGGCCTTTCAGGATTCTACAGGCGTCAAGCGCCAGGAAGTGAAAGGATCCGTGATTCTGAAGGACCGTTGGGGCGCGTACTCTTCCTACCACGTAACCATGTATTGGTATAATACCTATGTATTCCCCATCAATATTGAAGCGACGGTGGATGAGATTAAAGCGGGAATCCCCATGAATCTGACGGAGGAAGTGAGGAAGCTCGGCCTGGATTACGACGTTATGAAGGATTGCCGCCGCGTCGCATCCTTTCCTGTCCACCACCTGTTCAATGACTTGACCTTTGAACCCTTCGACAATAATAAGCCGGAAGAGGGAGAACTGATTCTCTATGCCCCCGCCGTTCCCGGAGACAAATTCCAGACCGAAGAACTCCGTACGGTCACAATCAACGCCTCGGAAGTGGACGCTCTCTTTTCCCCGTTAACCGTTAGCTTTAAAGTGGTTATTAACCTGACTATTAAGTGATTTAAGCCTTGCTCCCGCACGCTATTAGTCGCGACGGCCGATTTTGGGGAAGAGATCCTTTCCGAATCCCTTCTTCAGCATCTTGGCAATGGCGGCGTTGGTGGCGCGGAAACCGTTGTCAATATCAGCATCCCCTATGAAGGTCTTGCTCTTCCACAAAACGGTGCCGTCTTTGAGGAGGATGGAAGGCGTAAGCCAGGTGCGGGGGCTGAAGAAGACCACCTTCTTCTTGACATCTACGTGGAAGATGAAATCGGCCTCTTCGGGGGTATTCACAAGCTCCCAGCCACCGGCTTCTGCGACATAATTGGTGACATCCTCCCTCTCGTCATCAGGGAAGGCGTCATCCGTGCCGGCAAATTCGTCAACAATCTCCACGTATACTTTATTGCCTTCGGCCGTTACCTCTTTGAGAGTCTGGGCCTTAGCCGGTGCTGCCATGAAGAGCATTCCGGCAGCAAGGATGAATGCAGTGATGTTAATTTTCATCTTGCGTTTCTGTTTAGTCGTTCTTGTACAATCCTTCCCGGGACAGGAGGTGGTCCAGATTGGCCAGACCGTACAGCACCACTGCGGTAACTACGGCCGAATGCTCCATATACTCGGGGATGAGCTTGTTGTAGATATCCCGCTCGGTGTGCCAGATTTCACCATACTCGAAGTTGTAGCCCTTGGGGTCCGTCTCACGGAAAGAGATGGTGGGCACGCCGTTCATGGCGAAATAGGCGTGGTCGCTGCCGCCGGCCCGGATGGGACGCGGCTGCACCGGACCTTCCCGTTTGGTTACGGTGAAGGGGAATTCCGGATTCAGGTTTTCCAGCGGCTTGCAAATCTCTACGTAGTCGTCGTACATTGCATCGGGCACGGACACGCTGGTGGCGCAGAGCGGGCCTCCGTCACGGTTGATGTAATTGGAAATCTTCTCCAGCGGAACCGTCTTGTTTTCCACAAAATACTTGGAACCCAGCAGGCCGAATTCTTCGGCCGTCCAGATGCAGAACAGGACCGTGCGTTTGGGCTTGGCACCGGACGTGGCCAGCAGACGGGCCGCCTCCATGGTAACGGTTGCGCCGTTGCCGTCGTCCACAGCTCCTCCGGCCGTGTCATAGGAATCCAGATGACCGCCGGCTATCACATATTCCTTGGGATATTTACTGCCCCGAAGGATGCCGATGATGTTGTGATACTTCACGGGACCACGGTAGAAATGATTCCGGATGTCAAACTCCAGCTGGAAGATGTCCTTGCGAAGTACCTTCTCCTTGATAACCTTGAACTGAGCCTCGTCCAACAGGATGTCACATACCGTGGGCAAGGTCTCCATGGTGATGTTATAACAGTTGGCGCGGTCGTACATTACCCGGAGAGGAACCTGGGCCGAACGGATAAAGCCCGCCACACCGGCCTCCACCATTTCCTTGTAGAAAAGGGCAGTCCCTTCCTTGTAGGGCTTCATTTCCTTGGGTTCGTCACGATGCTCGTAGTTCCAGCGGCGGATTTCGTTGTTCTCCTTGTCAATCTCCTCATTCTGGGCAATAATATCGGCCCTCTTCTCGTTGGCCTTATCGGACCAGTCAATGGCCATGCCGTTGGATTCCGCCGTCAAAAGCACCCACGCGCCTTTGAGCAGGCCTTTCATCTTCTCAAACTCGCGGCGGGACATGGGCTCCATAAGCACAATGCCACTCTGCTTGCCCTTGGTACCGGAGGTATAGGAGGGCGTTCCAAAATGCAGAGTCATACCGTCCTCGCTGAGCATCCGTCCATACCAGGGACCCCGGTTGAAGCCTACGTTGATTTCTCCGGCTTCCTGTACCATCACTTCCAGGCCCCAGGATTCGAACTGCTCCTTCACCCAGGCTTCGGCCTCGGTAAGGGCCGCAGAACCCACGATGCGTCCGCCGATCCGGTTTACCAGGAAATCGGCATGCTGCATGGTCCGGTTGTCGGTAGTGCCGGTTTCAATGATCTTTTTGACAACTTTGTCCTGGGCCAGGGCCCCGGTCCAAAAACTGGCAGAGAGCAGGGCTGCTGCCAACAGGGGGAATAAGTAACGCGTTTTCATATACCTATAATAAGAGTTTCACACGGAAGCCGCGGGAAGTGGGCTCTTCCACTATTTCCTGGCACAGGGAACGAACTTCATCCAGGAAAGGATTCTCGGCCTGTATAGGCGATGTCTCCAGTCCCTCTACCATGAAGTCCAGGGCGGTCACCTCTGAAAGCTCACTATGGGTGATGCGCACGGTCATGGGGAAATGATCCCGCATGACGTTCCGGATCATGAGTTTGCAGAGCTGCAGGGCCGGTTTAATCTTGTGGGCAATGTTGTATTTGATACAGAAGCTCTTGATGGTACTTTCCATGGCCAGGAAGTCGAAATCCCGGTCGTGTACTTCAAACACTTCTTTCCGGATGCGCTGAACAAAGGCCTTGGTGGCGCTTCGGCGGGGTGCCTCGAAAATCTGCTGGGGAGTTCCGTCTTCGTGGATGTAACCGTCGTACATGAAGAAAATGCGGGTACTCACATCGCGGGCAAACTTCATCTCGTGCGTCACGATGAGCATGGTCATGCCCTCCTTCGCCAGTTGGCGAATAACGCTGAGGACCTCTCCCACCATGGTGGGATCCAGGGCCGATGTGGGCTCGTCAAAGAGGATGACTTCGGGCTTCATGGCCAGGCAACGGGCGATGGCGACGCGCTGCTTCTGCCCGCCGGAGAGGCTGTCAGGGTAGACATCGGCCTTCTCTGCCAAGCCCACCTTGCGAAGCAGGGCCATGCCTTCTTCACGGGCCTTCTCCACTTCTTCCTTGCGGATGATGCAGGGAGCATAGATTACGTTTTCCAGCACCGTCATGTGGTCGAAGAGGTTGAAGCTTTGGAACACCATGCCCATTTTCTGGCGCATCTTGTGCACCGGATAACCTTTCTTAAGAATGTTCTCCCCGTCAAAGACAATGCTGCCGCCGGTGGGCGGATCCAGCAGGTTCAAGCATCGCAGCAAAGTACTCTTACCCGTTCCCGAAGGGCCGATGAGGCTGATGACCTCGCCGGGCTGGATCTCGCAATTGATGTCTTTCAGAACCTTCAGGGTGCTGCCGTCCGGGTTGCGATAGGTTTTGCTAAGGTGGGAAACGGTAATCATAGCACTTTCGTTTTAGGGGTCACAAACAGCAGTAAGAAGCCGATGAGCCAGACCAGCAGGAAATAGATGAGCGTCACTATCAGGAGCGGGATCAAAGCATCGAAGGTTCGGCTGCGGATGATATCGCCGGCACGGGTAAGGTCCTGGATGGCGATATAACCCACGATGGACGTTCCCTTCAGCAGGGACACACACTGCCCCTTATACAGGGGAAGGCCCCGCCGGATAGCCTGGGGCAGCACAATGTGGTAGAAAGTCTGCGCACGGGTGAAGCCCAGCGCCAGGCCCGCCTCTGTCTGGCCGGCAGGAATAGCGTCCAGCGAGGTCTTGTAAATGTCGCAGGCCCCGGACGCGAAGAAGAGGGCGAAGGTGATGGTGGCCACCAGATCGGACGGAAGGCCCGTCTTGGCAAAGACCACATAGAACATGATGAGCAGCAGAACCAGTTCCGGAATGCCCGCCAAGAAGCTGTTGTACACCTTGGCAAAAGAGCGCATTCTCTTTCTGCGGCTGATGGTCATAAGATACAGGACTATACCCAGCAATGAGCCCAACAGAATGGCCAGGAAACTGATCTTGAGCGTCTCCCAAAGACCTCCCGTAATGTACTTCCAGCGGTTCTCCGTGACAAGGTTCTTACGGATGCTGTTAATGAATCCCGCAGCCAGGCCCTGACTATCCCGGGCGGCCTCGCGGTCTATCACAAAATAGCCGGGATGATAATTGTGATAGGGCTCTGAGAATACATACTCCAATTCCCTTTCGGGGGTTATGAAAATGCAGCCGCAGAGAACATCACACAAGCCGGACTTGATGGAAAGAAGACCGGAAGCCGAATCGAAGAATTTGATTTCCAGAGGACGGTTCAATTCCCTGCCCAGTTGGCGAAGAATGTCTATTTCCAAGCCGTACCACTCCCCCTCTATCGGGAAAGACAGAGGAGCCGTCATGGTGACGGTGGCCACCCGAAGGGGTGCGCCCTTTCCTTCATCGGGAATGTGCGTGTAGGAGTCCACCTGCGCGAACTGGTTCGTAAGCCAGAAATCCTTGAGGCGCTGCATGGAGCCGTCCTCAATCATGCGGTGCTGGATGTCCGTAAGGGTCTGCGCCAGTTCCGCATCGGCCTTGTTGAACATAAAGCCGGTAGGGAAAGACTGACTTCCGATGAGGGCTATTTTGATTCCGTTTTCCTTCTGGACGCGCGAATTGTACACCACCTCGTCGGTTACGGCCACATCTACTTTTTCGTTCAAAAGGGCCTGCAGGACATCGGCATCCGTGTTGAACCGGTTCACGGTTACGTCACTCCGGGCCGATAATTCCATGTCATAGCAGCTACCGGCCGAGAGGGCGACGCGCAGACCGCTGATATCGGCCTCGCTATTCAGCTCCAGGCTGTGCTCCTGACTCCCGGAACAGGCCACCAGGGCCAGCGCAGAGAGTATTCCAATAGTTAATCTTTTCATGTTCAGTTAAGCAGCGTGTCCTACAAAGATACCTTTATTCTTTCAAAATTTCTGCAACAAATTTGTATATTTGCGTAATATGATGAAAATGAGAACCACTTCCTTTAAGGCTCTGGCACTGGCTGCAATGCTGGTGTGGGCCCCTTCCGCTTATTCACAGGTACTGACCGCCGACCTCCAGATGCTAACCCAGGGTGAAGTCCGTGACGGCGGTGTAACCGCCCCCAACAACGACAACCCGGAACTGCAGGACCGGTCCACCTATATTGTAGGCCGTGCCCGTATGAACCTCGATTTCAATATGGGCGGTCTCCAGCTGTATGTATCACCCCAGTACACCGGAATCTGGGGACAGAAAGGCTACGGAAGCTTCCATATGTACGAGGCCTGGGCCAAATATACGCTCCGCTTCGGCGGGTTTGCCCAAATCGGACGCCAAGCGCTCTCCTATGACGACCAGCGTATTATCGGCCCTAATGACTGGGCCATGGCGGCCGTTTCGCACGATGTCCTCAAACTGGGTTACGAAGGCCACGGCCACAAAGTGCACGCGCTGCTGGCCTACAACCAGAATCCCGAGAACGTGGATGGCGGTACGGCCTATTTGGACGGAGCACAGCCCTACAAGACCATGCAAACCCTCTGGTACCATTACGATGTTCCCAATATCGGCCTGGGGGCTTCTCTGCTGTTCATGAACCTGGGCGTACAGGCCGATCCAAAGATAATGAACAAAGTTATCTACCAGCAGATGATAGGAACCCACATCACGTATAAACCCGAATGGGGAGATTTCTCGGCCTGCTACTACCACCAGTCGGGCAGGGATTACCAGAATATACCCATCGACGCCTGGATGGCAGCGGTCAAGGGCGTAGTCAAGACTTCCAAGACCATCGCCGTCACTGCAGGCTATGACATCCTGAGCGGAGACCCGTTCTTTGCGGTTCCCGAAGACGGTCACCTGGGATCAGGACAGTTACAAGTGGTTCAAAGGGACAAGATCCGGGGATTCACCACCCTCTATGGTTCCCACCACAAGTTTTACGGGATGATGGAATTCTTCTATGTAGATACTTACTACAGAGGCTTCTCCCCGGGTTTACAGAACGCCTATTTAGGTGGAGACTTTACTCTGTGGGAAAAGTTAAACCTCTCCGCCACATACCACTACCTGGCCACCGTTACCAAACTGACGGACCTGAAGAAGACTCTGGGCCACTGCATAGAGCTATCGGCCACTTACAATTTCAACAAGTATATCAGCCTGAGCGGCGGCTTTTCCTTCATGAAGGGCACAGAGACCATGATCCGTCTCAAGCGTCAGAAAGACGACAAAGGTCTGCGCTGGGGCTGGATTACCCTGGTTATCAGTCCCCGCATCCTGAATGCGAACATGAAGAAACAGTAAGCCTGCGCAGTTCTTCCTGGGCGCGGGCCATGGCCTGCTGGAACTCCTGCGAGACCTGCAGACGGGCATAACCCAGGCTGGCTACCGGCCGGCTGGCATCCACGTCGCTCTGCCAGTGGCAGCCGGAAATGACCCGGCTCTCGCCGGACTTCCAAGCCCTTGCAAAGACGGCATCGGCCGTAGCCGGGTTAATCTGAGCCATAAGCAAAGCACAGGCCCAGGCCCGGATGGTGTGACCGGAAGGGTAGGAACCCTCCTTGGACAGCCATTCGTCGTCCTGCGGGAAGATGGACGGCTCCTGGAAATAGGCAAAAGGCCGGATGCGGAAGTAATGCGCCTTGGGCTTGATGCGGATGTTCTCAATGGTGGTGACGCCGCGGGTGAGCACCTCGTAGATGGCGGGTGTATCAGTCTTGGAAATCTTTACGCCGAAAGGCTCTCCCAGAATGACAAGGGTAGTATCCAGGTTCCAGACAGCATCCCTGACGGCCATGGCCAGACGCAGGGAGTCTTTGCGCTGCTGCTTGCCCCACATATAGCGGAGGATATCGTGGTCGAAGTCCATACTGGGATCCTCCGGCGGCGCGGGTAAGATCTTCACCGCATCGGGTAATTCTTCCTCCGGAATATAGGGGACAATGGTTTCCTGCGCAAAAACGGCGGGCTGCATGCACAGCGCCACAAACAGCATCAAAGACAGCACTTTTTTCATAGCCGATTCAATTAATTTGGTTTTGCGAAAGTACAGATTTCTTTCGACACATCCAAACCAGGGGCCGTTCGAGGATTTGTTTTCACCTTTTAGATTTATTAACTTTGGACTATGAAACGTATCTCTCTTCTTGCTTCCTTGCTCCTGATCGGCCTCTGGCTGGGTGCCCAGGAGCGCGTTCCGCTTTGGCCCAAAGGCAAAATGCCGGATGCCCAAAATCATCAGATAGCCGCCATGACCGACGAGTCCGAAGCTCCGGGATTCAAGCCCGACAAGCACCGGATTCCCTATCTGGAGTGGTTTGAAAAACCGGCCAATCCCAACGGTGCCTGCATGATTCTCATCTCTGGCGGCAGCTATCACGTCTGCTGCGACGTGGGGCTCATAGACATGTGGCACAAGGAACTCACCAAACTGGGGGTCCAGTGTGTCAACTTTGTTTACCGCACGCCCCGGCCGGAAGGGCTTCCCATCTACCAGACGGCTTGGGAAGATGGCCAGCGGGCCGTTCGCATGGTGCGCCAGGAGGCGGCCAAGCGAGGCTTTGATCCGGAAAAGATCGGCGTCATTTCCATGTCGGCCGGTTCGCACCTGGCCCTGCTTTTGGCCACCAGTTCCCAGACCCCGGCCTATGTGCCCGTGGACAAGGTGGACCAGATTCCCTGCCACATCAACTGGGCCATTGTGAATGCACCGGCCTATGCCACCACGGACGGGGAAGCCGGTGGTGCCGCCACCCGGGAGGGATACGGACCGGATGTGAAACTTAGCCCGGTTTTCCAGTTTGACGAAAAGACCTGCCCCATGAGCCTCCATCATGGAGAGGTAGACCCTTATCCGCCCACCGGTTCCACGCTGGTATACCGCCAGCTGCGCCGCATGGGCATTCCGGCCGAACTGCATCTGTACCCGGACAAGGGACACGGTGCCTTCGGCTTTGAGCGCGGTGTCGAATTCATGACGCAGATGGGCTTCCTGGGCCCCGTAGAACCCGGAGTAAACATTTCTGACCGGTACAACCAGGACGATGCCCGCGGCAATTATATCAAGGAAAACATCTGGCCCGAAGGCAAAATGCCCAATGCTCAGGAAGCCCAGGGCACGCCGTATATCGAGTGGCATTTCCCCAAGGAATGCAAGACCAAGGCCATCCAGATCATCTATTCCGGCGGTTCCTACACGGGTAATGATCCGGACGGCTTTGAAGTGGCGCCTATCCGCCGCTACCTGAATGAGAAGGGCATCACCGTGGTAACCATGCGTTACCGCACGCCCCGGCCCAAAGGACTGGCCAAGCATACCACCGCCTGGCAGGATGTCCAGCGCGCCGTCCGCGTAGTAAGGAGCAAGGCGGCCGATTATGGCCTGGATCCCGACCGGATCGGCATCATGGGTTCCTCGGCCGGCGGCCATCTCACCCTGATGGGCGTCACCTCATCCCGCCACCGTTCCTACTGGCCGGTGGACGACCTGGACAGAAAGGTTTCCTGCAAAGTTCAGTGGGGCGTGGGCATTTATCCGGCCTATGCGCTGACCGACGGCCTGGAAGCCCCCAACACCACCGGCGGCAACGACGATTCCGCGGTGCTGGCTCCCGAGTTCAGTTTTGACCTGGATACTGCCCCCATGCTTCTGTTGCACGGAGATGCCGACGGCTGGGCCGCCATGAACTCTGTAAAAGTATGGGAAAAGCTCCGCGCCATGGGCATATCGGCCGAACTGCATACCCTGGCCCTGCGTCCGCACTGCTTCATGCTGAACGCCTCGCCCGGCACCGGCAGCTACACCTATCTGGAGCGCATTTCCGAGTTCCTGGACCAGATGGGCTTTACCCGTTAAGCCGGTTACTCGTTGAAACTGATTACCTGGCCCGTGCCCTCGTACAAGGTGCACGGGCTTTCCATCTCTACGGCCAGAACCGTCATCCGGGGATCGAGGACCCGGGTGGGAACGTTGATGTAATAGACGCCGGGGGTCTGGCTCCAGTCGATGTCGTTGTACTGCTTCCAGTCCAGTGTCTCGCCCGTGCCCACTACCCTGACGTTCTTGACACGGGATTTCAGGCCCTTGATTTCGATGGATTCGTTGGGCGCATACGGGAAGTACAAGTAGAGAATGTCCCCTGCCTTGTTAAGCGTGGTATAGGCCTGAACGTGGCCGGCGGGGATGCCGGCGCGGGTGGGATAGACGGCCTCGGCGTGCTTGGAGGTCCATCGGCCCAACTCCTTGAGGATGTCAATCTCTTCCTGCGGGATGGTGCCGTCGGCACGGGGGCCGATGTCCAGCAGCAGGTTGCCGCCCAGGGACATACAGTCTACCAGCATGCGGAGGATGGTATCGGGGCTCTTGAAGTCCACGTCTTTTTTGCGGAAACCCCAGGAGTCGTTGATGGTCATGCAGGTTTCCCACCAGCGGGACGCGGGTCTCACCACGGGAACGCCGAGCTCGGGAGTATCGTAGTCTCCGTTACCGGCAATGCGGGAGTTCACAATCACGTCCGGATTGGTTTCCCTGAGCTGGGCCACGATGCCCGGGGCGTTCCACTCCTCGGAATTGAACTCCCAATCTCCGTCAAACCAGTACAGGTCCGGGTTGTAGGCCTCGCTCAGTTCCTTGAGCTGAGCACTGTTGAAGGCCAGGAAATGCTTCCAGCGCTCCGGCTCCTTGTGAATGTCATAACGGGCGGGACCGGCGCGGAACACGTTGGGATAATCTTCCCGGGGCCAGTCAATCAAGGAGAAATACAGACCCAGTTTAAGGCCTCCCTGCCGACGGACTTCCTCCACGAAGGGAGTGAGCACGTCACGCCCGGCGGCCGATGTCTTGACGGCACTCACATCACCGGCCTTGGTGTCCCAAAGGGCAAAGCCGTCATGATGCTTGGAAGTAATGACCGTATACCTGGCGCCGCTCTCGCGGATTAGTCTCACCCATTCGGCCGGGTCATAGGCCGATGCCGTAAAATCGGCCTCCTGGGCAAAGTAGTCCTCCATGCTCACCGTTCCGTTGTGGAAGGCCCAGCTCTCCGACCAGTCTCCCCGGGAATAGATGCCCCAGTGAATGAAAATACCCAGCTTGGCCTGGGAGAACCATTCCATCCGGGCCTCTTTGGCCGGATCGTCAGGAGCGGGAGCGGTGGGACCGCTAACGCAGGAAACGGCCGCGAGGGCCAACAGGAACAGGAATCTTTTCATATTTACTTGCAAAGCATGATGTCCAGGATCATCCGGTCGGTGATTTTCATACCGGCGCTGCCGATGGTGCCGATGTTTTGGATGGTCTTCTCCACATCGTCTTCAATGATGCCGTCCGTGGAAGGGATGCAGGTGCCGCGAAGGGCCAGAACGGCCGATTGTACGGCGCAGGAAACGCCCGAAGCCACCTTCATGGCACAGCCCACCTTGGCGCCGTCGCATACCATTCCGGTGATGTTTCCGGCCATGTTCTTGATGGCGGCGCAAATCGGCTCATATCCGCCGCCCTGCAGATAAACGATGCCGCAGGCAGAGCCGGTGGAGGCCACCACGCAGCCGCACAGGGCGCTCAACTTACCCAGGTAATGCTTGATATGGATGGCCACCAGATTGCTCAGGATAAGGGCCCGGGCCAGGCGCTCGTCGTCCACATTGTATTTGATGGCATAGGCAATGACGGGCATACTCACCGTAATGCCCTGGTTGCCGCTGCCGCTGTTGCTCATGGCGGGCAGGGTGCAGCCGGCCATACGGGCGTCGGACGCGGCCGCCGTAAGGCCCATGGCAAAACTGAGGAAATCATCCCCGAACACCTCTTTCTGGTTCTCGCGGATGGCTTTTCCCACCTGCAGGCCATACTCCCCTATCAGGCCTTCAATGGCCAGGGCGTGGTTGTATTTGCGGTCGTCCAGGATAAAGGCAATGTCTTCGTAGGGGGCCGATTGGGCAAACTCCACAATGTCCCGTACGTTGAGATCGTATTGCTCTGTGGTGCGCTCTTTGACGGCGGCTCCGGACTCGGAGCTCATCAGGATTTTGTCGGCGTAGCTGGTTTCCACGATGCGGTCGTGGTCGTCCTCGATGATGGCGTAGGCGTGAGGGTCTACCTCGGCGCTGGCGATTCCGCCGCCTTCCACCGCGACCGTCGCCTTCACATACAGGAGATGGTCCGTATCGGCCACGCTCACCTTCACCTTCTTCCGGGCCACCAGTTCCTTGGCACGGGCCACCGCCTCGTCGTTAAGGGCCGATAAGACCTCCAGCCCGCGGGACGAGTCTCCGCAGACGGCACCCAGGGCCGCCGCGACGGGAAGGCCCACCATGCCGGTGCCGGGGATGCCCACTCCCATGCCGTTTTTGAGGATGTTGCCGCTGACGGCGATGTCCAGGTCGAAATCGGCCTTTAAACGCCAGTCTTCGCAGCATTTACAGTTCTCGCAGATAATTTCTACGGCCTTGGCTACGGCCAGGGCCACGGCGATGGGTTCCGTACAACCCAGGGCGGGCTTGACTTCCCGCTTGATGAGGGCAATGATTTCCTCCCGTGTCATAAATCCAGGAACTTTACAAAGGCATCTACATCCAGACTATATCCTCGGGGCCCGGCCAGAATGCTGCCTTCCCCGTCCAGGAGGAAGTAGTTGGGCTGGGAATTGACCCCGAAACGCTCCAGGACCAGGTTGGAATTGACCCTTCCCACATCCTTGAGCACTTTGCCGGAAGGGGTGGTCACCCACTGGCTCTCCGGCAGTTTGGTCTTGTCATCCACGTATAGGGAAACAATCACATAGTCGTTGCGAAGGCGCTGGAGAACCTTGGGGTCGCTCCATACGCGGGCTTCCATTTCCCGGCAGTTCACGCATCCGTGGCCGGTAATGTCCACGAACACTTTCTTGCCCTGTTCCTTAGCGGCCGCAATGCCGTCTTCCAGCTTGCTGTAACCGGTGAGGCCGTGCGGGAGGTTCACCTCCGAACCATACAATGTGGTGGTGGCGGGGGCCGCACCCGTCATGCCCGGGGCGTTGGTACCCAGCACAAAGTCCTGCGTCTCCAGGGGCGGCATATAGCCGCTGAGGGCCTTCAGAGGGGCGCCCCACATGCCGGGGATGAGATAGACCACGAAGGCAAAATCGGCAATGACCAAGGCCAGGCGGCCAACGGAGAGGTATTCCAGCGGGCTGTCATGTTTGAAGCGAATCTTGCCCAGCAGGTACAGGCCCAGCAGGGTGAAGCACACAATCCAGATGGCCAGATACACTTCGCGGTCCAGGATGTGCCAGTGGTAGGTTTGGTCGGCCGTGCTCAGGAACTTGAGGCCCAGGGCTATTTCAATGAAGCCCAACACTACTTTCACGCTATTGAGCCAGCCGCCGCTCTTGGGAAGCTTCTGCAGGATGGACGGGAAGAAGGCCAGCAAGGCGAATGGCAGGGCAAAAGCGATGCTGAAGGCCAGCATGGTAACCATCGGCGTCCAGAACTCTCCCTGGGTGCTCTTGATGAGCACGGTTCCCACGATGGGACCGGTGCAGCTGAAGCTCACCAGTACCAGCGTAAGGGCCAGGAAGAACACGCCCAGCAGGCCGCCCTTGCTGCTTCCGGCATCGGCCTTGGTGGTCCAGCTGGAGGGCAGGGTAATCTCAAAGGCGCCGAAGAAGGAGGCCGCGAACACCATGAAGATGACAAAGAAGAGGATATTGGGCAGCCAGTGCGTGGACAGCCAGTTGAAGATGTCAGCCGTAACGGCCGATCCGCCTGCGGCCCAGGTAAGGCCGATGATAAGGCAGATGGGCACCGTATAAAGCAGTACGATGAAAAGGCCGTACATGAACGCGTTGAAGCGTCCCTTGGCCGGGGTGTCACTCTGTTTGAGGAAGAAGGATACCGTCATGGGGACCATGGGGAATACGCAGGGCGTAAGGAGCATAAGGAAGCCCCAGAGGATGGCCTCCAGGATGAGCCCCCACAGCACGCCGGCATTCTTGCCGGACTTGGTCCCGTCTCCGGCCTTGTCCTTTGCAGCAGCCTTGTCATTCCCGGCTTGACCCGGCACCTCCACTTCGAACTCGTAATCCTCCGGCATGCCGCAGAAATCACCGCTGCAGGCGCTCCAGGTCACGGTTCCCTTCACCGTCACGGCCCCGGTAATCTGCAAATCCTGGCGGAGCACGTAAGTGCCCATCACCACCGTTTCTCCCTTGTAATCCGAAGGGGTGAACTCTTCGGCCGGGTCTCCTATTTTGGCAAGGCCGTCCCCGGTCTCCACCTGAAGCTCCGTACCCACGTAAGGGTCCGTCATGGGATGCACATAGTAGTCCTGGGCTACCTCGCCCGTCACTACCAGCTGGTAGGTATTGCCTTCGGTATGGTTCACTGCAGTTTTCCAAAGCACGGAGGGGGAAGCCTGAAGCAGCAGGATGGACAGCAGGGAGGTCAAGATATGACTAAGCATAGGTCTGAATTATAGCTGGTTTACTTAAACTTTGCAAGGTAGTGTTTTTCCAAAACATATGCAAATTGCATATCCCACAAAATATGAGTACATTCGTGTTTGCTTTGGCTTTAACTACTATTAACTATAAACTATGGCTTACCAAGAAGTAAAGACAACTTCCTACGGAACGAGGGTCGGAAACTCGTTCAGGGGAATCGGAAGCGGCATCCTTCTGTTCATCGCCGCCACCGTGCTGCTCTGGTGGAACGAAGGCCGCGCCGTCAAAACCACCAAGATGCTCAACGAGGCCCAGGGTGCCTATGTAGAGATGGAGGATCCCGGCAAAATAGATCCCGCCCTGGACGGAGAACTGGTGCACGCCACGGCCGTGGCCACCACGCAGGACTCCCTGATAGATACCCGCTTCGGCTTCGGCGCTACCGCCATTTCCCTGCAGCGTTCCGTAGAGTACTATCAGTGGGTGGAACATTCCGAATCTGAAACGGAAGACAAACTGGGTGGCAAGGAAGTCACTACCACCACCTACACTTACTCCAAGGAATGGGTCTCTTCCCCCGTCCAGTCCGAGAGTTTCAAAGACCCCGAGTACCAGAACAAGAACAGGGTCCTGGCCGTGGTGGATTCCGATGTTCAGTGGGCCCGGAAGGTAACCTTCGGCGCCTACAAGCTCAACGACGCCCTCGTTCACAGCATCTCTTCCTGCGAACCGGTCCAGCTGGCCCTCGACGAGGCCATCCTCAAGGACCTTAACGACGGCATCAGCCGCATCCAGAAGAAGGATTCCCTGAACTATGTGCACCAGGCCGCCAACGTGCTTTACATCGGCCGGGTGCCCGCCTCCCCCGAGGTGGGCGATGTGCGCATCACCTGGGAGAAGGTGGTTCCCGCCAAGGTAACCATTATTTCCCAGGTGGACGGCGATACCTTCAAGCCCTTCACGGCCAAGAACGGAAAAACCTTCCAGACGCTGGTCATGGGCAAGAAGGACGCTTCCGAGATCTTCGAGAGCGAGCATAGCACCAACAAGATCCTGCTCTGGGTGCTCCGCATCCTGGGTGTCATCCTGGTCATCGCCGGCCTCAAGGGCATCTTCGGCTTCCTGCAGACCATCCTCAAGGTGGTTCCCTTCCTGGCCAACATCCTGGGCTGGGGCGTGAGCCTCGTCTGCTTCGTCGCAGGCCTGGCCTGGTCGCTTGTTGTGATTGCCCTGGCCTGGCTCACCTATCGGCCCGTCCTGGGCATCTCGCTACTGGTGATTGCCGGCCTTCTCGTGTGGGTCTTCGCCTTCAAGGGCAAGGCGCAGCTGAAAAAACTGGCCGCCAAAGCCGCAGGTCAACCCGACGAGCAGGCCTAAGGCGTGAAACGCAAGTAACAGAAATACAAACACTTACAAAAATCCTCCTCCGCGTTTTTCCGCGGAGGAGGATTTTCATAACCTATTAAATATTAACTATTTCCATCTCACGCTACTTACCGTTGTTATTCTCAAGATTAATTCTTACACCGGCCGATAGGGAGAACATCCAGGGATGCTGGGTTCTGTAGGTCTGGAGTACGGCGTTTCCCATGGGAATACGCCAGCTTAGCTGGGGTTCCACGAACAGGCCCACATACTGGGAGAAGTTCATCTGCAAACCGCCGGCCGCCCCCAGCGAAAGGATGGGTTTGTCCCGCTGGACGGCCTGACCTTCCCAGGTAGCGGCCAGGCAAAAATCGGCCTGCATACCGGCGCCAGCATATGCGTCGAAGAGTTTTCCCAGGGGAAAGACCCAGTCCAGCCGGAGAGGAATGCCCAGATACTGTGCAACCTGAGTCTTCTCGCCTATAGCCGAATATTTGAAGTAGGACCTGTATTTACTGTATTCCAGCCCACTGGTCACGTACAGGTTCTTCCAGACAGGGATTCGGGCCGATACCCCCAGCCGGAGAGGGAAAGAGTGCCGGGTGTCCAGCAGCTTCTCCTCATACACCGGCGGGTTGACTTGCTGTTCCTGATCGGGCGGATCGCTTGCAATATCACCCGGGGTTCCAGCTTGTTGTTCCCCCATAGGCGGACGGGTCGAAGGTAACGATGTGGCGGGCTCCTCCGCCATAGACCTCGGCGCCAGGTTCACAGCCAACAGGGCCAGCGCACCGGTTCCTACAAGCCCTCCGGCTACCGGGAGCGCCACTTTGACATTAACTCTTTTAACGGGCCGATTCTCCGGAATAAAGGGAGAGCCCGTGGGGATGAACGGCTCTTCCCGGACCGTTACGGGTGTCTCCTTATCTTCTTCAGGTTCTGACTCTTCCGGAAGGGTTTCTTCTACTTTCTCCTGAACATCCATAGCCTCCGGCTGTGATTCTGCCTGAGGCTCAGGCTGCGGCTCAAGTTCGGGCTGGGGCTGGGCGATTACGGGCTTTGTGGCAGGCATAACAGGCTTGACGGTTACCGCCTGCGCCGCCAAAGGAGTTGCCACTACTACGGGTTCCTCAACGGTAACACTGTCGGCCACCATCAGCTGAACCTCGACAGGCTGTTGCTGAACCAGTTGCACACCCTCTTCGGGCTGGGTCGGCTGCCGAAGGAAAAAGACGGCGACCAAGGATGCCGCTACCACCGCCGCAGCGGTCCACACCAGCGGATACACCTTCTTCCGGGCCGATTTCTTACCCTCACGAAGCTTCTGGAACTGGGCATAACTGCCCTCCGGAAGTGTACTCTCGTACCCTTCCAGGCGCTCCTTAACTATGTCTTCCCACTGCTTCATACGTTGGTGTCTTTCCTATATCGGCTTATCTTCTCTTTCAATTGTTTCCGGGCCTTGGCCAGCATCCCGGCCGATCCTTTCTCGCTGATTCCCAGCATCTGGGCTATCTCCTTATGCGAGTAACCGTCCAGGCAATAAAGGTTGAAGACGGCTTTTCTCATATCCGGCAACTCGGAAATCCATTCCAGCAGTTTTTCCTGGGGGATGGCCTCCACCTCCTGGGCCGATGGTTCCGGAAGGTTGTCCTGTACCCCCATATCCAGGGAAACTGTTCTCCAGCGCCTTCGCTTGATCTGGTTGAGAGCCAGGTTGATGGCAATCCGGCTGATCCATCCATACAGGGATCCTCTGCCGGTATATGTGTAAGTGGAAATCCTGTCCAGGGCCTTGAGGAGAGCATCCTGCATCAGATCTTTGGCTTCATCGGCCCCGCCTGAATAGCGACGACACAGCGTATACACCCTGGCTGCATACCTCGTATACAGCTCCTCTTCCGCCCTTCTGTCTCCTTCGGAGCAGAGCCTGGCCAAGCGCTGCTCGTCCCAATCCTGAATCACTTACATTTCCCTTTGAGCACGCGAATTTACATTTTTTGTCACTTAGAAAACAACATCTACCCTATAAACACACACTATACTCAAATACGTCTCCTAAATTATGCCACAAAAAGAAAGGTATGGCTGTTCCGGGGGCTTGTCCACCCCCGGACGAGGGCAGGGGGAGGGGCCCGCTAGCTGGCCGTTCTCGAAGAGGACGAGCCAGATAGTGGGAGGGGCCGGAGTGGAGCGAAGCGGAACGGAGTCCCCCGGAACAGCCATGCCTTCTCTGTTACACAAAAAAGACAGCCGATAAGCTGTCTTTTTTGTGGCCCCAGCAGGATTTGAACCTGCGACCCACGGATTATGAGTCCGCTGCTCTAACCGCTGAGCTATGGGGCCAAGAAAGCTGTCTGGGTTCAGACAGCTTTGCTTACAGGGTGAGAACTAGCCTCACACTTTGATCTCAACCTCAACGCCGGAGGGAAGCTCGAGCTTCATGAGGGCGTCTACGGTCTTGGCGTTGGACTCGTCGATGTCGATCAGACGAACATAGGAGTCCAGCTCGAACTGCTCGCGGCTCTTCTTGTTCACGAAGGTGGAGCGGTTCACAGTGAAGATCTTCTTGTTGGTGGGAAGAGGAATGGGACCTACGACCTTTGCACCCGTTGCCTTCACTGTATCAACGATCTTAGCGGCAGACTTGTCCACCAGCATGTGATCGAAAGATTTCAGCTTGATTCTGATTTTCTGGCTCATATCAATTACTTTTTTACTTTTGCTAAATTTTACTCGTCATCCGTTACACGGTAACCGCTCTTCTCCACGATGTCCTTGGCCAGGTTGGCGGGGACCTCGGCGTAGTGGTCGAAGGTCATGGTGCTGGTGGCGCGTCCGGAGGACAGCGTACGCAGCACGGTGACATAACCAAACTGCTCGGAAAGCGGAACGTATGCTTTGACGATGCGTGCTCCGTTGGCGGTGGAGTCCATGGCAACGATTTGGCCGCGGCGGCGGTTCAGGTCACCTACGATATCACCCATGTAGTCTTCGGGGGTAACAACCTCCAGGGACATGATGGGCTCCAACAGTACGGGATGGCACTTGGGGCAGGCGTGGCGGAAAGCCATGCGGGCCGCCAACTCGAAGGAGAGCTGGTCGGAGTCTACCGGGTGGTAGCTGCCGTCGATAACTTCCACCTTGAGGGAAGGCACCTCGTAACCGGCGAGAACGCCGTTGGCCATTGCGGAGGTGAAGCCCTTCTCAATGCACGGGATGAATTCCTTGGGGATGTTACCGCCCTTAACCGAATTGATGAACTGGAGACCGGTGACGCCTTCGTCGGCCGGAGAGACGTTAACGATGATGTCTGCGAACTTACCGCGACCGCCGGTCTGCTTCTTGAAGACCTCACGCAGCTGGAAGCTGGAGGTGATGGCCTCTTTGTAGTTGACCTGCGGGGCACCCTGGTTGATGTCTACACCAAACTCGCGGCGGAGACGGTCCACGATGATATCCAGATGGAGCTCACCCATACCGCTGATAACGGTCTGGCCGGTTTCGTGGTCGCTCTTCACGGTGAAGGTGGGATCTTCCTCGGCCAGCTTGGCCAGGGCGATACCCAGCTTGTCCAGGTCTTTCTGGGTCTTGGGTTCTACGGCGATGCCGATAACCGGATCCGGGAATTCCATGGTCTCCAGGGTGATGGGCTTTTCTTCCAGGCACACGGTATCACCGGTGCGGAGGTCCTTGAAACCGACGGCTGCGCAGATGTCGCCGGCCTCCACGAACTCGATGGGGTTCTGGTGGTTGGAGTGCATCTGATACAGACGGGCTACGCGCTCTTTCTTACCGGTGCGGGTGTTGAACACGTAAGAACCAGCATCCAGACGACCGGAATAGGCACGGAGGAAGGCCAGACGACCCACGAAAGGATCGGTGGCAATCTTGAACACCAGTGCGCTGAAGGGTTCGTCGGCAGAGGGCTTACGGGTAATTTCCTCACCAGTGCGGGGATTGGTTCCGCTCACGGATCCCTTGTCCAGCGGAGAAGGCAGATACCTCATTACGGCATCCAGGAGGAACTGCACACCCTTGTTCTTGAAGGAAGAACCGCAGCAGGCAGGGACGATCTGCATAGAGATGGTACCCTTGCGGATGGCGGCGATGATTTCCTCCTTGGTGAGGGAGTCGGGATCCTCGAAATACTTCTCCATCAGGTTCTCATCGCACTCGGCGGCCGTCTCCAGGAGAATATCTCTCCAGCGGGCAGCCTCACCCTTCAGGTTCTCGGGAATCTCGCCTTCCTTGTAGTTCACAAGGGCCTCGGATTGACCGTCATAGAAGAGGGCTTTCATGTCGATGAGGTCGATGATACCGTCGAACTTGTCTTCGGCACCGATCGGGAGACAGATGGGAACGGCGGTGGCACCGAGCTTGGTCTTGATTTCCTCAACGCAAGCGAGGAAATCGGCACCAACACGGTCCATTTTGTTCACATACGCGATCTTAGGCACGCCATACTTGTCTGCCTGACGCCATACGGTCTCGGACTGAGGCTGTACGCGGCCCACGGCGCAGAAAGTGGCCACGGTGCCGTCCAGTACGCGCAGGCTGCGCTCCACCTCGACGGTGAAGTCCACGTGGCCGGGAGTGTCGATCAGGTTGATCTGGTAGGTGTCACCGTTGTAGTGCCAGAAAGCGGTGGTAGCAGCAGAAGTGATGGTAATACCGCGCTCCTGCTCCTGGACCATCCAGTCCATCGTGGCAGCTCCTTCGTGTACCTCGCCGATCTTATGGGTCTTACCGGTATAGTAGAGGATGCGCTCGGACGTAGTGGTCTTACCGGCATCGATGTGGGCCATGATGCCGATGTTGCGTGTGAATTTAAGATCTCTCTTTGCCATTTAGCATGCAGTTTAGAAACGGAAGTGTGCAAAGGCCTTGTTAGCCTCGGCCATTCTGTGCATATCTTCTTTGCGCTTGAATGCACCACCTTCGTTGTTGTAAGCAGCAACGATTTCGGCGCACAGCTTTTCTGCCATCGAGTGACCGGAACGCTTGCGGGCGAACTGGATCATGTTCTTCATGGCAACGGAGACTTTACGTTCCGGACGAAGTTCAGTCGGCACCTGGAAGTTTGCACCGCCGATACGG
>JAFPGC010000045.1 GCA_017423025.1 Bacteroidales bacterium | reverse complement strand
CATCGGGCCAACCGTTTGCCGCCGGCTTCCTTCAGATTCCGTCTCACGGCGGACACCCTTGCCTTTGGCTGTAACCTTCCCACTATCAGGGCGGTTTGGGGACTTGCACCCGTTAGAATACGCTCGTGCTGGGCGAACACAGAAGAGGCGACCCCGGGGCCGCCTCTTGGTTTAAATAGTCAGGCTATCGAAGATGAAGGGTAGAAGATCCTCCACGCAGGAGAACTTGCGGATGCGCTTGGAGCCCACGAGGATGATCTTGAGGGGATGATTGTACTTTTTCTGGTACTCGGCCATTACCTGACGGCAGGATCCGCAGGGAGAAGCGGGGCTTTCGCACAGGACGCCATGGTCGGAACCGGCGATGGCCAGGGTTTCCATGGGGACGTCGGGGTAATTGGCTCCGGCCCAGAACATGGCCACCCTCTCGGCACAGAGGCCGCTGGGATAGGCGATGTTTTCCTGGTTGGCACCTTTTACGATGACCCCGTTAGCCAATTGGAGCGCCGCTCCTACCTGAAAGTCGGAATACGGGGAATAGGATCCTTTCTGGGCCTCCAGTGCAGCGGCCACCAGGGCCTGGTCTTCCGGAGTCATCTCCTCCACCGAGGAGTACTCCTGATAAGTTACGTTTATCCTTTTTTCTGCCATGACATACAGGCTTTATAATTAACTTCCCAAGGTTGCCACCATCACGGCCTTGATGGTATGCATACGGTTTTCGGCCTCGTCGAAGACTATGGACTGGGGGCTTTCAAACACCTCTTCCGTCACCTCTACGCCGTCCAGGCCGAATTTTTCAAACACCTCGCGCCCTACCTTCGTTTCCAGGTTGTGGTAGGCCGGAAGGCAGTGCATGAATTTGCAGTTCGGATTGCCCGTGGCGGCCATAAGGGCCGAATTGACCTGGTAGGGTTTAAGCAGGCCGATGCGCTCTTTCCATACCTCGGCAGGCTCTCCCATGGACACCCATACGTCCGTAATGACAAAATCGCAGCCCTTCACGCCGGCCTCGGGACTGTCTGTAATGGTGATGCGGGAGCCGGTTTCCTTAGCGATGGCCTGGCACTGCGCCACCAGTTCTGCTGCGGGCTGCAGGGCCTTCGGGGCCACAATGCGCACGTCCATACCCATCTTGGCGCCTCCCACCAGCAGGGAATTGCCCATATTGTAGCGGGCATCTCCCAGATAGGCGTAAGACACCTTGCCCAGGGGCTTGTCCACATGCTCGGACATGGTCAGGAAATCGGCCAATATCTGGGTGGGATGGAACTCGTTGGTGAGGCCGTTCCACACGGGAACGCCGGCATACTGTGCCAGTTCTTCCACAATGGACTGGCCGAAGCCACGGTATTCAATGCCGTCGAACATGCGGCCCAGCACCCGGGCCGTGTCCTTCATGCTCTCCTTGATACCGATCTGCGAGCCGGTAGGGCCCAGATAGGTCACGTGCGCACCCTGATCGTGGGCAGCCACCTCGAAGGAGCAGCGGGTACGGGTAGAAGTCTTTTCGAAAATAAGGGCTATGTTCTTACCCACCAGACGGGGCTGCTCGGTGCCGGCTTTCTTGGTACGCTTGAGTTCTGCAGCCAGGTCCAGCAGATAATGGATCTCTTCCGGAGTAAAGTCCAGCAGCTTGAGGAAGCTGCGGTTTTTAAGATTGCAAGCCATTGCTATAATTTTAGGTTATCAGTCTCTTCTTAAAGGAAGCGTGGAACAGCGCAGCAGTCCGCCCATCTTGGAGATTTCCCGGTAAGGCACCGTCTCCACCGTCATGCCCCACTTCTCCCGCAGGTGATGGTTCAGACGGGTGAAATTCTCTTCGGTCACCACCACGTCGGGGGCAATGGAGAACACGTTGGTGTTCATGTAGTACATCTCGTCGGTAGTGATTTCGAAGACATTATCGGCCCCGAAAAGCTCTATCAGGTGATCGGCGTCGCGGGGATTCATGAAGCCGCGCCTGTAGAGGATGGCCTTGTCCTCCCCCACCGGCATGAAGGTGCAGTCCAGATGCAGGATGCCCTGGTAAGGGTCCGTGTCGCTCTTGAGGAGGTTCAGGGGCACGATGTTCCGGGAAGGGAAAATCATCTTCAGGTAATCTACCGCCAACCGGTTGGTACGGGCCGTCTTCACCTGCCGGTAATCCGGGAAGTCGTACTGGCCCAGGAAGATATAGTCTTTATACAGCACCACGTCTCCGCCTTCCACGTGCACCGCTTCGGGCAGATTGTAGATTTGCTTGTAATGGATTTGCCGATAAATATCCTCGTAGGCGTCAATCTCTTCCTGACGGTCGGGAATGATGTTGGAAACGATGATCTTGTCGTCGATGACGAAGCCCACATCCCGGGAAAAAATCTGGTTGCAGTTGTGCACCAGGCGGGGCCGATAAACCTTGACATCGTATTTGAGGAGGATGGATTCGAAGGCGCCCATCTCCTGAACGATGCTTTCCTCGGACGGATACACGCCGTGCTTCACACTCTCGTAAGATTTACTGTCATAGGTCTGCTCCAGGGTAGGATCCGGACCGGAAGAATAAGGCATTCCCAGCACGACCTCCCGCAGCCTGGCGGTTTCGGATTCGATATGAAGGTTTATCTGTGACATAAATCTTAGTCTGTAAAGGTAGCAATTATTATTCAGACCCGCAACCGCCTGCCATTTTGAAGGACTCGGTACGATTGTTGAAGCATGCCTTCCCGTAATACTTTTTTACTATGGTACGTACAAAACTTATAGGACTGTTTGCCACCATGGCAGCTTTCCTGCTTATGACCGCTTGCGGCTCTGCCAGCATGACTCCCCAGCAAAAGAAAGCCCAGGAGCAGAAAGTAGCCAGCATTGTCTGGGAAAAACTGGACGCCCGTTCGTTTACCATTGATGTAGATTATATGAACCCGCTCCGCGGAGGAGGAAGGTCTCTCACCTCCCCGTATTCCATCACGGTGAACGATAACACCCTTGATTCCCACCTCCCCTATATGGGTCAGGCCCAGAACGTCCCCTATGGCGGCGGAAAGGGACTTACCTTTACGGACGAGATCAAGGAGTACAAAGATACCGGCCTCCAGAAGGATCGCCGGGTTATCACCATCAACATCAACAACGGGGAAGACACGCTGGTCTACACCATCACCGTCTTCGATACCGGAAAGGCTGATGTCCACGTCAGTTCCCGCAACCGGGACGACATCAGTTACCTCGGAAATATGAAGATAGAACAGGAGTAGAGCCTATTCCGACAATTCCAGCCAACGCATTTCGGCAGCGTCCAGTTCATCCTGGAGGCTGCCGTATCTTGTTGACGCCTCCTGCAACTGCTGCGCATCCAGCGTCCCGCTGGAAAGCCTGGATTCCAATTCGGCCTTTTCGGCCTCCAACTGGGGCAACTTCTCCTCCAGCGCCTTCAGCTCCTGCTGCTCTTTCCAGGTAAGCTTGCGCTTAGATGCCTGATCAGAGTCGGGCATGACGGGTTTCTTTTTGCTTCCGGCGTTGCTTGCAGCGTCATGGCCGACCTGATCGGCCATCTGCTTTTCGTAGTCCTTGATGAAGGTTCTGTATTCCGTGTAGTTGCCTACGAAATCCTTGACCACTCCATCTCCGCAGAAGACGAAGAGGTGGTCTACCAGGCGGTCCAGGAAATGACGGTCGTGGGAGACGATAACCAGCGAGCCCTTGTATTCCAGCAGGTACTCCTCCAGGATTTCCAGGGTCACGATATCGAGGTCGTTGGTGGGTTCGTCCAGGATGAGGAAATTGGGCTGCTGGAGCAGGATGGTCAGCAGGTACAGGCGCCTTCTTTCCCCGCCGGATAGCCTCTCCACGGGGTTGTTGAGCATATCGTGCGTGAAGAGGAAGCGGCCCAGCAGATGCGTATCACTCACCGTCTGAAGCACCGTCTGGCCCGGCTTGAACTGCATGCCGCTCTGGTGGTAATAGCCAATCTTGAGGGATTCGCCCAGGTCTATGACGCCTTCCAGGGTTCCGCCCATTTCCGGCTTCCAGCCGCCGGTGATGAGGTTCAGGAAGGTGGTCTTGCCGGCGGCATTCCGGCCCACGATGCCCACGCGCTCATAACGCTGGAAATTGTAGGTAAAATGCTTCAGGTAGCACTTCTGCTCCCACCAGAAACTCACGTCCTTGCAGTTGATGACCTTGTTGCCCAGATAGGTGCTCTTCATCTGCGTTTCACTCAGGTCCACCTTCTTCTGGACGTAGGAGTCATCGGCCCTTTCCTTGATATCCCAGAAGGCCTGCTTGCGGTATTTGGCCTTGCCGGTGCGGGCGCAGGGGCTGGCGTGCATCCATTCCAGTTCGCGGCGGTAGAGGTTGCGCACACGCTCGGTCTCCGCGTTGTAATTGTCTATGCGTTCCTGGCGCTTTTCCAGGAAGTTCATATAGTCTCCGCGGTAGATGTAGATGTTTCCGCGGTCCATTTCCATGACGGTGTTGCACACGCGGTCCAGGAAGTAGCGGTCGTGCGTGACCATGAACAGCGTGCAGCGGCTGTGCTTCAGATGGCTTTCCAGAAACTCAATGGCGTCTATGTCCAGGTGGTTCGTGGGCTCGTCCATGATGTAGAAATCGGCCTCCGAGGCCAGCATCTGGGTAAGTGCCACGCGTTTGACTTCTCCTCCGGACAGGTCCTTCATGGGTTTTTCGGAGTCCGTGAGGCCGAACTGGGTAAGCAGCTGCGTCACCCTGAGCTCGTACTGCCACAGGTGGTCGGTGTCCAGATGATCCGTCCATTGGGCCGAGGAGTCCATGATTTGCCGGAAGATGGATTTCTCCGGGTCATAGGCGTACTCCTGCTCCAGGAAGGCGATGCGGATATCTTTGAGAAACAGGACCTTGCCGCCGCTGTCGCTGCTGTCTTTCCCGGCCAGGATGCGCAGCAGCGAGGTCTTGCCGGTGCCGTTGGGAGCGATGAGCGCCACCTTGTCGCCTTCGTTGATGTTGAAGTCGATATGCTGGAACAGCACCTTGGGGCCGTAACTCTTGGAGATATTCTCTATTTGGAGGTAACTGGGCATGGCACTAGATGACTCCGCTTCCCAGCATCTCCTGTCCGTCGTACCACACGGCGAACTGCCCCGGGGAAATGCCCCGCTGAGGCTGGTCAAAGAGGATATAGAGGCCACTCTCCTTCATCAGGAGGGTGGCACTTTGTAAGGGCTGGCGGTAGCGGATGCGCACGCGGTAGCGGCGGATGTCGCCGGGCTGCATGGCAAGGTCCGGCCTGATCCAGTGAATTTCATCGGGCGCCACGCGCAGGCAGAATCGGCTCAAACCCTTGTGGTGATGGCCTTCGCCCACGTAGATGCGGTTGGCCTCCGTATCGGTGGCAATGACAAACACGGGGTCGCTGTGGCCGCCGATGCCCAGGCCCTTGCGCTGGCCTATGGTATAGAACTGAGCCCCCTCGTGCCGGCCCACGATACGGCCGCAGGGGTTCTCCTTGTATCGGGTTTTCTTGATATGATGCTTGCCGCTGCGGTAAGTCTCCGTTTCGAAGGTAATGTCGTAATGGAGGGGCGTAGCCAGTTTCTGAAGCTGCCCGTCAGTGAGCCCTGCTATGGCATCGGCCTTATACGGGCTCTCGCCCAGGGGCTGCCCGTCTGAGGTGAGCACCTTCTCTTCGGGGGCATAGCGCACGGTACGCTCCAAGATCTGACCTTCTTTCAACAGTTCCGTGAGGGTCTCTTGCTGCCACTGGTAAAGTTGGTCCGTGGCATAATAAGGGTCGAAAATTTCCACCACATCGCCTTCCACCGAGGCCAGTTTCTGCTTCAGGAAGGTGGGCAAATCTACCTTTCCCACAAAGCAGATGCCCTGGGAATCCTTCTTTTCGGCCGATGGCAAATCGGCCTCCTTGGCAATCCGCCGTACCTCGGGCTTCACGATATCACCTATCGGGAACATCGCTTTGGACAATTGCTCCTGGGTTAACTGGCACAGAAAATAGGTTTGATCTTTGTTCGGATCAGCGCCTTCCAGAATCCGGCATGTGCCGTCTGGAAGGGTCTCCTTACGGCAATAGTGGCCGGTGGCCACGTAGTCTGCCCCGTATTTGCGGGCCACCTCCCAAAAGGCGTCGAACTTGATTTCACGGTTGCATAAGACGTCCGGGTTGGGCGTGCGGCCCTTGGCGTACTCGTCGAACATATAGTCCACCACCCGCTGGCGATACTGGGAGGCCAGGTTCACGTAATAGAAAGGAATGCCAATCTTGCGGGCCACCATTTCGGCCACAAAGCGGTCTTCCTCCCATTCGCAGTCTCCGTGGAGGGTGACATCGGCATTGTCCCAGTTCTGCATGAACATGGCAAACACGTCGTAGCCCTCCTGCTTGAGCAGATACGCTGCCACAGAAGAGTCTACGCCTCCGGAGAGGCCCACGCAAACCTTGATTTTGGACTTGTCCATAACCGACTGCAAAAATACGGAAAAAATCCTTAACCTTTCCCTCCCTGCCAAATCTTAACCATAATATGGCGCCAAAACTGACTAAGATCTGACACTTTGCAAATCTTAACCAGAATACAGCCAGAAAACAATCTAAGATCCGACATCAGCCGGATCTTAGTCAGCATATAGCCCAAAATCGAACTAAGACCCCGGCCGGGACGACAGGGGTCTTAGGAAACAAACTATTTAAGCGTTTCCAGCAGGAGCTTTTCCATGAGTTCATAACCGGCGGCATTGGGGTGAACGGTGTCGTTGGTGAGACCGTCCTTCACGCGGCCGTCCGGGCCGGCCAGCACGGAGCAATAGTCCACATAGGTAATGCCGTGGCGGTCGCAATACGCCTTGAGGCGGGCATTGAGGCTGCAGACTTTCTCATATACGTCGGTGATTTCCGTACGCCAGCGGAAATGGTAGGAAGGCAACACGCTGCAGATGACGGGACGGATGCCGTTCTGCCACGCCAGGTCAATCATGGTAAGGAAATTGTCGAAGGTAAGGTCTTCCTGGTAGGGGCCACCCATATTGATGGCAATGTCGTTGATACCGGCCAGAATGACCACGGTGGAAGCGTGGATGTCAATCACATCCTTGCGGAAACGGAGCACCATGTGGGAGGTCTCTTCCCCGCCGATACCGCGGCCGATGAAACCGGTGGAGGCAAAGAATTCCGGGCGCTGGTCCGGCCAGCCGTCAGTAATGGAGTCTCCGAACAACACTACGCGGGGCCCATTGGGGCAGGAAAGTTTGGCGTTGTCCTGGGCATAACGCTGCAAATGGGCCGGATTCTGGGCGGCGGCGCCCAGGGTGAGCACAAGGCCCACCAGCAGAATGAACAGTCTTTTCATGGTATGGTTGGTATTAATCATCTTATGTGCAGACACAAAGTTACAAAAATACTTGTCAAAGCGAGACCTTTTTTCGTACATTTGTTCCATGAAATTTCTTACCAACCCTTGCACCAACGCCCACTGGAACATGGCCTTCGACGAGTTCGCCCTGGAAGGCCTGGATGTGCAGGAACCCCTCTTCTACCTTTGGCAGAATGCACCGGCGGTCATCATCGGCCTTAACCAGAGCCCTTATGCCGAGGTCAACCTCCCCTATCTGGAGGAAAAGGGCATTTTGCTGGCCCGGCGCGTGACTGGCGGCGGGGCCGTGTACCATGACCTGGGCAACCTCAACTACAGCATCGTGGGGCCCGTCCGGGATATGGAAGAGGCCTTTGAAATCATGCCCGCGGCGCTGTGCAAACTGGGTGTCCCCGCCGAAAGGTCGGGCCGCAACGACATCCTGGTAGAGGGTCGCAAATGCTCCGGCTATGCCAAGCGCCTGAGCCGGGACCGCATGATGATCCACGGCACCCTCATGTGGGACGTGGACCTGGACGTGCTCACGGAAGCCCTCAAGGTGCCCGGCAGCAAAGTATCGGCCAAAGGCATCGCCTCCGTGCGCAGCCGCGTCGCCAACCTCAAAGACTATTTGCTGCAATACCCCACCCTGAAGGCCTTCCAGGCCGCTTTGCAAGATTTATTGGCCGATGGGGACGCCGAATACCCCCTTACCGCCGCACAGCAGGAAGCCGTAGACCGCGAAGCGCGGGAGAAGTTCGGCACCTGGGAATGGAACTTCGGCCACTCCCCCGAAACCACCCACCAGGGCCGCAAAAAGTTTGCCTGCGGCACGGTGGAGGTGCTTTACAGCCTTAAGAACGGCGTCCTCACCGAGGTAGCTTTCCAGGGGGATTTCCTGGGCAACCGGCCCGCGGAAGAGTTGGCTGCGCAGCTCAAGGGCAAGCGATTGGAAGAGCTGGCGGGGCTGGACGTATCGGCCTGGTTTGACGGGATGGACGGACCTTCTTTCGCATCCTTGTTTGAAGCCTAGCATTTTTTTGCTATTTTTGTAGAGTATGAGAAAAAACTTAACCACACTATTGACTGTTCTGGTGATGCTTGCCGCTTTCCCGGCCCGCGCGCAGGTCTACAGCGGCTACCGCCAGTTTGACGGAGAGCACAAACACCAAGTGAGCGCCTTCCTTTCCGGCGGCAGCAACGTGGTCACCGGGTTCTTCCTGGGGCAAGCCGGCACCTATACCTACCATTTCAATCCGCGCTGGAGCATCTCCGGAGGACAGCAGATCCAGTTCTTCAAGCAGGTGTACTCCCTGGATGTGATGGGCACTTATCGCATTCCCATCGGCAAAAAGACCAATGTGTACATAGACGGACGCGTCCTGTTCAACCGCTACCAGCAGTGGAGCGTGAACGAGACCATCCTGAACCTGTCGGGCTATCTGGAGACCAATTACATCGATCTCCGCTGGGGCTGGAGCTTCGTGAGCTACTTCAAGACCAATGTCAAGGACTCCTACAAGGATTACACCGACGCCAGCTACAATGAGCCCCTGGTGATGACCTTCGGTTTCGGTGTCAACATCCGTCCGCGCAGCAATCCCTGGAACCTGGGTCTGTTCATCCGCAACTACGACCAATTCTATTACGAGAACTGGAACATCAACTGGGGCCTCCGCTTCCACGCAACCCTGACCCCTCAGATGAAGATATACAGCGAGTTTAACGTGCGCCCCGCCGGCAGTCTGAGCCAGCTGGCCACCCGTTACGAAACCTCCCTCAAAGTTGGACTCCGTTATGTTTGGTAGTATGAAAAAGACATTCATCATATCCCTGGTCATTGCCGCGGCGGCCCTTCTCTCCGCCTGCGACAAAGTAAGCCCCGCCGGCATCCTGATGGCAGGAACGGCCGTGGAAGACCGCGTAAAAATGTCCTACAAGTTTTACAAGGATTACCTGGACGAGCAAGTGGTCCTGGCCGTCGATAAAAAAGACTATTCCTTCATCGTAGGAGCAGACAGCCACCTCACCACAGACCCCGGCCGTCTGGATGAGATGCTGGCCATCGGCCTCAACAAAGACGATCTCTTCTACGCCCACCTGGGAGACTTGGCCGACACAAAGCCGGAGTACTACTTCACCCTGGACTCCCTCCTCAGGGAGGCCAAGGACCGGTACGTAGAAAAGCACTACAAAAAGATCAACGACTACGAGTACGTGCCCCGGGAGAATCCCATCGCGGAACAGGGCATTCCGTACGAAATGATTACCTTCCCCTTCTTCCCGGTGGTAGGCAACCACGACATCACCCACAACGGCTGGGCCCTGTGGTCCAACATCTTCCACTCTTCGTTCTACGAGATAGATGTACTCGTCGTGGATCCTGAGAACATAGACATCAAGGTAGACCACCTGATCTTCCTGGATTCGGCCAGCGGCACCCTGGGAAAGACCCAGATAGACCTCATCAACCAGGGCGTGCTGGACGGCAAGTACAGTGACGGAAGCTCCATATACCGCTATACGTTCGTGTTCTCGCACACCAATATTTTCCGTCCCCAGTTCTTCGAGTTTGCCTCCACGTTCACCCGTGAGGAGACCTTCTTCCTGCTGGACCAGTTTGAGGAGTGGAACGTAACCGGCGTATTCCTGGGTCACGTCCACACCTGGGACGAGCGAGACTTCAACGGCGTCCACTACATCACAATGGACTCTATGTGCGAGAAGAACAACCCGGAACCCGGAAACTATCTCATCCGCGTAAACGTGGGCGAAGACGGCGTGGAATTGGAACCCGTCAAGATGAATTATACTCCCAAGAAAAAGAAATAAACTATGTCACGTCCCGGAAAAGGTATCGGGCTCATCTCGGGCCTGCTGATCCTGGCCATCCTGGCCGGTATTTTCTACTTCAAGTTCCTGTGGGTTTTCTCTGACGGCACCAAGACCGGAGAACTCAATTCCCTCACCTACACGGGCTATGTGTTCAAGACCTATGAGGGCGAGATCATCCTCACTGGCTATGGCAACAAAAACGCTTCCGGCAGCGTCCAGTCCAAGAATTTCAAATTCTCGGTGGCCGATAAGGAAGTGGCCGAAAAGCTCAAGCAGATGACGGGTCTCCGCGTCACGGTCCACTACAAGGAATACAAAGGGAAACTCCCCTGGAGAGGCTATGAGAAGGCTATCGTGGACAGTGTAACGGAAGAGACCGCGGTGGTCCCCGACCACTCCCTCCCCCAAGATGGATTTTTTCTATAATCGGATATGAAACGATTTCTTTTATCTGCAGGCGTCCTCCTCGCCTGCACTTTTGCTTTTGCGCAAAACCGGGTACTGGATACCCATCCTGCCCATCCCGGCAAGGACCTCACAATGGAAGACGCCGTATACAATGGCGTAGGCTATGCCCGCGGATCCGCTATGTGGCTGGACAATGAATCCTTTATGGTGTTCAAAGACCGCAACAACATCCTCAAAGGTTCGGTGAACAAGGAGACTCTGGAGCCCTACAAGCCTGAAAGGATGGGCCGGGATGCCCGCGACAACCAGGACAAAGGCCCTGCAGGATACAGCGTATATCTGGAAGGCGATTCCTTCTATGGCGTCAAGGACGGCCGGACGCTGGGGATCGGTGTTTCCACAGACCGTAACATTGTTTACGGCGGCACTATGATGCGCAATGAGTTCGGCTTCACCCAAGGCTATCTCTGGAGTCCCGACGGCAAGAAAGTAGCCTATTACAAGAAAGACCAGTCCAAAGTCACTGACTTCCCGCTGCTGAACATCCGCACCCGTACCGGCGAACTGGAACTCATCAAATACCCCATGAACGGCATGGATTCCGAACTGCTGCAGGTAGGCGTGTTCGATTTTGAGACGGAAACCACCATATGGATGGATGTGACCGACTTCTCCGAGGAACGTTTCATCACCAACCTCGCCTGGAGCCCGGACGCCAGATACCTCTATGCCCAGGTGCTGGACCGCAGCCAGCATCATATGAAGATGAATCAGTACAGGGTGGCCGATGGCAGCTTTGTCCGCACCCTCCTCACCGAGGACAACGACGCCTGGGTGGAACCCCAGGACCCCATCCATTTCCTGGAAGGCCGCACCGACGTCTTCATCTACCGCACGGATAACCGCGACGGCTACAAGAACCTGTATCTGGCCGATACGCTGGGCACCCTCCGCCGCCTCACCGACGTGGAGGCCGACGTGGAATATGTCGCCAACGACGGCAAGGCTGTTTATTATACATCGGCCCAGAATTCTCCCGTGGAGAACCATCTTTACAGGATTGACGTGCAGGTTCCCCGCAAGAAGGTGATCGTCAAGGCCAAGCTGGGCAAGCCCGTGCAGCTCACCCGGGGCCGCGGCTGGCACAGCATCCACATCAACGACAGCAAGGAGTGGTTCCTGGACAATGTGTCCAACCTCAATCTTCCCGGCCGCCTGAGCCTCTGCTCCACCGACGGCAAGAAGGTCCGTGAACTGGCCGTGCTGGAGAATCCCTTTGGCGACTATGGCTCCTGCCAGGTAGAACTGGGCACCGTCCCCAGCGCCGACGGCCTGTACGAGAACTACTACCGGCTCATCTATCCCAAGGACTTCGATCCGGCCAAGAAATATCCCGTGGTCCTCTACGTCTACGGCGGCCCTCACAGCCAGCTGGTGCAAGACAGCTGGCTGGGCAGCATCCGCATGTGGGAGATGCTCATGGCCCAGAAGGGTTACATCGTGTATGTCCAGGACAACCGCGGCACTTCCAACCGCGGCACCGCTTTCGAGAAAGCCATCAACCGCCAGTGCGGCCAGGCCGAAATGGCCGACCAGATGGTGGGCATCAACTGGCTCCGCAGCCTTCCCTTCGTGGATGCCGGGCGTATCGGCGTACACGGCTGGAGCTACGGCGGCTTCATGACCATCAGCCTCATGACCAATTACCCGGATGTGTTCAAAGTGGGCGTTGCCGGCGGCCCGGTCATTGACTGGAAATGGTACGAGATCATGTACGGAGAGCGCTACATGGATACTCCCGAAACCAATCCCGAGGGTTTCAAGAAAACTTCCCTCATCGAAAGTGCCCAAAACCTGAAGGGACATCTGCTCATCATCCAGGGTGCCATTGACGACACCGTGGTGTGGGAGCACAGCCTCAGCTTCATCCAGCGCTGCATCGATTTGGGAATTCCCGTGCACTACTTCCCCTATCCCGTCGCCCGCCACAACGTAGCCGGCCGCAACCGCATCCACCTGATGAATAAGGTTACCTATTACTTTGAGGATTACTTGTAATATGAGACGTTTCCTTTCCCTTCTGGCCGGGCTGGTGGTGTGCGTTTGTGCATCGGCCCAGGATGATGAGCAGCTCCTGCGCAGCTGGATTCAGACAATAGCTTCTGACGAGTTCGGCGGCCGCAAGCCCATGACCGAGTACGAAACCATTACCACCGATTATTTAGCGAAAGAACTGGAGCAGATGGGTCTGGAGCCGGCCTTTGATGGCAGCTGGTTCCAGCCTTTCCAAATCATCGCCGTCACGTCCAAACCGGAAGGCAATAAGCTCTCCGTGAAGGGAAAGAAGAAGGCCGATCTGAAGTATCCCGAAGACCTGATAGTCTGGACCGCCCAGGCTAAGGACCGGGTGGAACTGTCCAAGGCCGAATACGTATTCTGCGGCTTCGGCATCCATGCGCCGGAGTACGGCTGGGACGACTACGCCAACGTAGACGTCAAGGGAAAGATTGTGATAGCCATGGTGAACGACCCCGGCTACTACGACGCCTCCCTTTTCCGGGGACGCAATATGACCTATTATGGCCGATGGCTGTACAAGTTTGAAGAGGCCAAACGTCAGGGAGCCGTCGGCTGCCTGGTGCTCCACAACTCGGAAGCCGCCAGCTACGGCTGGCACGTGTGCGTGAACGGCCATCTGGAGGACAACCTGGCCCTGTTCGACCCCGATACCCGCAATGCCGGAGAACTGGCCGTCAAGGGATGGTTGCGCGAAGAAGGTGCCCGCAAGATCTTTGCCGCTGCCGGAATGAATATGGACGCGGCCCTTGCCGCCGCCAAGAAGCCCGGCTTCCAGAGTTTCTCGCTTAAAGTGAAAGGAGACGTAAAGATGGACGTCACTTACAAGATCCAGCAAACCCGCAACGTAGGAGCCTTCCTGCGCGGCACCGACAGGGCCGATGAAGTGGTAGTGCTCTGCGCCCACTGGGACCACCTGGGCATCGGCAAGCCGGACGAGACCGGCGATGCCATCTACAACGGCGCCGCAGACAATGCCAGCGGCATGGCCGGCGCCCTGTTATCGGCCCAAAAGTTTACCCAGCTGCCTTATAAGCCTCGCCGCAGCATCCTTTTCTTCTTCCCTTCCTCGGAGGAGAGCGGCCTCTTCGGCTCCGAGTACTACTGCTCGAATCCGACCTATCCGCTGGCCAAGACGGTGGCGTGCCTTAATTTTGAGAGCATCGGCCCGGCCGAACTCACCAAGGATTTGTCTATCCTGGGTGGAGGAGAAAGCCGCCTGGACCGCTATTTTGAGGCCGCCGCTGCCGCCCAGGGCCGATACATCTTCTACGATGACGACAATTCCGACGGCTGGTTCTACCGTTCCGACCATTACAACTTCGTAAAAAAAGGCGTGCCTGCCGTGGTTTGGGAAAACGGAAAGGACCTCGTAGACCCTACCCGCCCCAACAAATACCCCATGCCCGTCTGGTACCACAAGCCCTCCGACGAGTACCGCCCCGACTGGGACCTCACCGGCACCATCGCCAACGTCCGCCTAATCTTCAGCATCGCCCTCTCCCTCTCCAACACCACCGATTTTTTGAAATAAGTAAAGGGTGCACTCAGACGAAGGCGGGCGGGACGCTGCTCGCGATGCGTAAAAAAAAAGCGGCCCGAAAGCAAGTCGGGCCGCTATTGATTGGTTTAAACCTCCCCAAAAACTAGAGGTAAAAATAAACGGAGACACAAGCAGAACTCAAATCAAGTACAAACTGTCTATTGTCTGAATACGCATTTGGGGCGCCTTTGCTCTTTTCCCTCATAGATGAAAAATCGATACCACCTATTATAGCTCCGATAGCTATCTTCTGATTGACTCGATATTCCAAAGCCAGAAGATTAGCATAAATACCCCAACCGAAATATCTGGTGTTGTCGGCAGTACTGGCCGTCAGATCTTCTTTAGTGAAGCCAACTTCATAGTAAACACCAATTTCGGGAGTATAGTACAGTCGGTCCGCCAGACGAACATAATAAGCCACATTCGGATTAAGCATGAAACTGACGGTATTGCTTCTCAGCCACCTGCTTCCAATTTGAGTGTTGGGGGTTGAGCTGAAAGCGACGCCCAGATCAAAAGCCAGGCGAAGATTATTTGCGACGAAATAACCGAATTCGCCCTGTCCGGCCAAAGAAATTGGCATAGGAGCTTTGTTTGTGGTCGTATTAACGCCATCAAAAAACCTTGAGCTCTGAGAACCGAAGGATACACCGAGGGTGGGTGCAATAAACATTTCTCCCTTGTTTTGGGCCGACAAAGAAACGCATGCAAGAAGGGTAGCAACAACAAAAAGGATTCGTTTCATAGCACTATAAATTAAAATTGACCTTTACCGTTCATTTCTCTAGCGGAGATAACATATAACCACTGATAGTCACACAAATATCCAAATAATATTTTTCATTTGCAAGAGCCGATGCTTCAATTACTGGTCAGGTTTTCCCAATAATCAACTATCTTTGCTACTGGCTATAACCCCATCAACCATTATGATTTACGTCGCATCCAGTTGGAGAAATCCCTATTATCCCGACAGACCCAGAATCATCCTCCGTGAGCAAAAAAACGGGCAAAATGCACACTGACAAGAGGAAAAGAACGAAGGGCCGAATTATTCACAAAAAGACCGGACACTTGGAGGAGCGAAGCGACGATGCGCTCTGCAGAGCGCCGGCCGTACCCGGGATTTTGCCGCTAGGCAAAAAATCGTAGAGGGAGAAAAGGCATCATTACCTTGAAAAAAAAGAGACCGATATTCTCGGTCTCTTTTTTTGTGAGGACACGCAGATTTGAACTGCGGACCTCTTGCCTGTCAAGCAAGCGCTCTAAACCAACTGAGCTATGCCCTCAAAAGGACTGCAAAGATAGGTAAAAAGAACGGATGCTCCAAATTTTTCTTCATCAATTCACAACTACCTCGTCCAGGAAATGGAATCCGCGGGTGGGATGGGCCACAAAACGGACGTAGCGGGCCTCCGCGGTGACAGGAGTGCCGAAGAGCACGTAGCTCTGGCAAGGCTCCTGGATCTCGTTGGGAATGGTGGCCACCTGCTCGAAGTTTTCGCCATCGGCCGATAGCCAGACCTCAACGGATTTGGGGAGGAAGATGCCGGGGCCGGGCTCGCAGAGGAAGGTGCCGCCCACATAGTGGATGGGCTGGACGCTCTCCAGGTCAATGACCACGTCGATGTCCGTGAGGAAGCCCTGCCAGCGGCCGTCGCCGTAGGACCAGCCGCCGCAGATGCCATCGGTAAGGGTGGCCTCCCTGGCGGCGGGATAGCCCCGGTTCCACAGCTGGTTATACTTCACAGGCTTGCCAAGGGCCAGGTGCTTGACTCCATTCTTGTAAGCCGGGCGTTCGCCGTACTCCTTGTGGAGGTCGAAGGCGTGGTAGCCAGCGGCTATGAGATTGTCGTTCCAACGGGTGACGCGCTCACGGAAGCCGTCCTTGCGGTCGGGCTGGGACCAGCCCACCTCGGCTATGGCGGCAATGCGCGGGTACATCATGTATTCGTAGTGCTCGTCGGTAGGGATCTTTTCGGCCCAGAGATTACCCTGTACACCCAGGAGATGCATTTCGGCACCTTCGGGCATGCCCTCCATGGGATCGTAGGAGTGAGCAACGTCTACGGAGAGGAAGCCACCGAAGCCTTCGGGCTCGTAGATAGGAGCGTCCTGTACCTTGTCCAGGTAGCAGTAGCGGCCGGGCGTCATCACGGCGTCGTGGCCTTGGCTGACAGCCTCCACGCCACCCTGGGTACCACGCCAACTCATGACGGTGGCGTTGGGCGAAAGTCCGCCTTCCAGAATCTCGTCCCAGCCCAGCAGCTGGCGGCCGTGGTCATTGATGAAGCGCTCCATGCGCTTGATGAGATAGCTCTGCAGTTCCTCCACGTTGGCCAGTCCTTCGGCCTTCATGCGGGCCTGGCAGTCGGGGCATTCTTTCCAGTTTCTCTTGTCGGCCTCATCTCCGCCCACGTGGATGTACGGGGAGGGGAAGAGTTCGATAACCTCTTCCAGGATGCCTTCCAGGAGCTCAAACGTGGCTTCCTTGCCGGGGCAGAGCTCGCGGGCCCCTTCCATGCAGCCCACCTCGGGGTAGGCGTAGATGGTCTCGCGGCTGTGGCCGGGCATCTCGATCTCCGGAATCACCGTGATGTGCAGGCGCTCGGCGGCGGCGAGGATTTCGCGGATATCGGCCTTGGTGAGATAGCCGCCAGAAGCATCCGGAGCGCCCTCATAGCTGTACTTGTTGCCTCCGTCCTGCCATTCCTGCCAAGTGTCTCCCACGCGCCAGGCACCGTGGGTGGTAAGGCGGGGGTACTTGTCAATCTGGATGCGCCAGCCGGCATCGTCGGTCAGGTGCATGTGGAACTGGTTGATCTTGACGCTGGCCAGAGCCTCCAACTGCTTAATGATGAAATCCTTGTCCCGGAAATGGCGGGAGACGTCCATCATAAAGCCGCGGTACTGGAAGCGGGGATAATCGTACACCGTTCCGCAGGTCTGCATCTGCTTCAAGGTCTGCAGGGCGTAGAAATAGCCCTCTTCCGTGTTGGCCAGCACCTTATAGCCCTTGGGCGTAACGGTAAGCTCATAAGCCTCCTCCCACGCATAGGCAGGCAGGGCCGCGGTCTTCTTGGCAAAAGCCTTCCCGCCAATCTTGCGGGACAGTTCCTTGGTTAGGTTGGGAGTACCTTCGGCCGGAGTTATCTGCACCGGAGCAGGCACTTGGGAAAAGGCCGATGCACAAATCACCAGCCCGGCCAGAAGGGAAAGAAAACGTTTCATATTGGTTAATTAAGCAGGGTTATCAGTTTTGAGACGTCGGGCGAACGCCATGGCGTCCCTTTTCAAACGTAATTTCGTCCAGGGTGAGGATGCGGGGAGAGTTGTAGATGCTGCGGACCAGGTCCAGGTGGTCTTCGGTGGAACGATGGCCGCCGATGAAATAACCCCAGACCATGAACCAGGTCCAGCGGGGTTGCTCTTCGAAGACGGAGAGCTCGCGGGGCAGCTGGCCCACCTCGCCCATGGCGATGGGCTTGCCGCCGCCCAGCTCCACCAGCTCGTCGTGGTGGGACTGTTTGTAATCCCAGGCATAGATATCGGCCGCCAGTACATCCACGTATTCATTGCCAGGGTAGAAATCGGCATAAGGGAAGGCGTCGTCGTTCTCCTTGACGCGGGGGGCGTTGGGGTCCCAAACCCAAAGGAGGTTGTCCAGTCCCTTGCCGGTAAAGTACTCGTAGGTCATGATCCAGAGACGCTTGAAACCCTGCTCGCCAGGCTTGTTGCCCCACCAGAACCAGGCGCCGTTCATCTCGTGATAGGGGCGCCAGAGTACGGGCACATGGGCCTCCTTCAACTGCATCAAATAGGGAATGACAGTATCCATTTCCCGCTCCCAGGCACTGTGCAAGGGCGTTCCGGGAGTGCAGAGTTCGTCCCACTCCCAGTCCGACGGGCCCTGGTCCATGGTCCAGACCTTGTCTCCGTTGCAGTCGTTTCCGTCCGTAAAGCGAGGGTCGCAGCAATGCCACATGAGTGTGATGATGCGTCCTTCGGCCCACTTGCGGATGGCGGTGTCCACGATGTCCTGACGGGCCTCTGCCACCGTGCGCCCCGTATTGATGCAGGGCCGGTCAAACGGCACGCTCAGATTCAGCGGACCGGCGTGCTGGTACCGCTCGGCCCCCTCCCCTATGTCGTTGAAGCTGAAATCGCTTCCCCATACTACCGGAAGCTTTCCGGTGATGGCCAGGACCTCGGCGTCGTACCTTTCCAGGTCGCTGGAGAAGTTATGCTCTCCGGCCAAAGTGTACTGTCCGCTGATAGAATAAAGGAAGTCCAACAGTTCGCAAGCCTCGGGGGTGGCGTTGGGGTTTACGGGATGGGGACCGCCCGGATTTCCGCAGGAAACGGTGAGGCAGGCGGCTGCGATAAGGCAAAGGGTGATACGGAGTTTCATCGGCCATTAGTTTTTTCAAAGATAGCAAAAAACGACGAATTGGCAGCACCCGCCGTGATACAGATAGTGTTGATAATCAGGAGATAATAAAAATTCTCCTCGGTAAAAATCCGAGGAGAATTTGTCTAACAGTTTAATAATTAGCTACTTGCATATCACGCAAGAAGCATACTTATTAGAAGGAAGTGGCAATGCCGATGAAGTCTTCGGCCTTGAGGGCGGCGCCACCGATGAGGCCACCGTCGATGTCCTTCTGGGCGAAGAGTTCCTTGGCGTTGGAGGGCTTGCAGGAACCACCGTAAAGGATGGTCATGTCCTCAGCCACCTGGGCACCGAACTTGGACTCGATGACGTTGCGGATGCAGGCGTGGATTTCCTGAGCCTGCTCGGCGGTAGCGGTCTTGCCGGTACCGATGGCCCAAACGGGCTCGTAGGCGATGACCACGTTCTTCATATCCATGGCGGTGAAGTTGTAAAGGACGTTCTTGGTCTGGGCGGTAACCACCTCGAAGTGCTTGTTAGCCTCACGCTCTTCCAGGTTCTCACCTACGCAGAGGATGACCTTAAGACCGGCGGCCAGGGCCAGCTGGGTCTTCACGACCAGCTTCTCATCGGTCTCACCATAATACTGGCGACGCTCGGAGTGACCCAGGATGGTATACTGGCACCCCAGGGAAGTGAGCATGTTCACAGCCACTTCACCGGTGTAGGCACCTTTCTCATGATCGGCGCAGTTCTGGGCGCTGAGCTGAACCTTGGAGCCCTTCAGGACCTCGGCCACGGGGGCCAGATGGGTAAACGGCGGGGCCACTACCAGTTCAACGTTTGCGGGGAGGTTGTTGGCTTTCTCAACGACAGCCTTGGCGAGTTCTACGCCTTCGGGCACGGTGGTGTTCATTTTCCAGTTGCCCGCTACAATGTATTTACGCATGATATCGATTAAAATGTATTGTACTTGTTGTTATTATTTTACAGACATTACGGCGGAAGCGATGGAGTTGAGCTTCACGTCAACGGAATCGGCTCTGGAGGCCAGGATGCAAGGGACCTTGGTGCCCACCAGGAAACCGGCCTGACGAACGTCCTTGGCCAGTTTGGAGTTGGTCTTCCAGAACACATTGGCGCTCTCGATGTTGGGGAACAGGAGGCAGTCGGCGTCTCCGGCCACGGGGCTCTTGAGCTTCTTGATTTCCACAGACTCCTGGTCGATGGCTACATCCAGGGCCAGAGGGCCGTCGCCGATGGCCTTGATCTGGCCACGGTCGCACATTTTGGCCAGCATGGCGCCCTCGATGCAGGCAGGCATGCTGTCCAGCATCTGCTCGGAAGCGGCCACGAAGGCAATCTTGGGCATGGCAATGCCGAAGGAACGGGCCACGCCGGTGACGAAACCGGCCATCTTCACCTTCTGGCGGAAATCCGGCTGAGGGATCACGGCCATGTCGGTGATGAAGATGAGCTTGTGGTAGTTGGGGTTCTCGATGACGCCCACGTGGCTCAGCAGGCCCTTCGGAGGCAGCAGACCCACTTCCTTGTTCAGGATGGCGCGCAGGAACTTGTCCGTGGAGCAGAGGCCCTTCATGAGGACGTCGCCCTCTCCGTCGTGTACCATGCGGACGGCCTCGGCCACAGCCTTGAGCTCGTCTTTCACGTCTACGATGGCGAACTTACCCATATCAATCTTGCACTCCTCGCACACTTTGGCGATGAGGTCCTTGTCACCCACCAGGGTTACTTTGACAAAGCCCATGTCGCTGGCCAGGGAAGCGGCCTCGATGGTGTGGGAATCCACGCCCCAGGCGGCTACCATTTTCTTGCAAATGCCTTGTGCCTTGAGTTCGGCAAACAGATCGTTAAAATTGGTAATCATGGTTTATTCTTGATTTTCTAATACTAAATGCATGGTGTCACGGGCAATGACCAGCTCCTCGTTGGTGCAGATGAGGGCGGCCTTGACCTTGGAATCCTCGGTGGTGATGATGGCGTTCTGCTCGAAGGCCACATTGGCTTCGTAATCTACCTTAAGGCCCATGTAGGAGAAGTTCTCCAGGACGCGGCGACGCAGGCGGCTATTGTGCTCGCCGATACCTCCGGTGAAGACAATGAGGTCTACGCCGTTCATGGCGGCGATATAGGAGCCGATGTTCTTGATGATGTCATAGGTGAACTTCTTGAACACAAGCTTGGCCTTGGGATCGCCCTCGTTGGCCAGGGCGTCCAGTTCACGGGCGTCGGAAGTCTTGGTGGAAACACCCAGGAAGCCGGATTTGCGGTTGAGGATGGTGGTCATCTCGTCGGGATCCACACCCAGCTTCTTCTCCAGATAGAGGACGGCATTGGCGTCGATGTTACCCACACGGGTGCCCATGATCATACCCTCCAGCGGGGTGAAGCCCATGGAAGTGTCCACGCACTTGCCGTTCTGGATGGCGCAGATGGAACTGCCGGCGCCCAGGTGGCAGGTGATGATCTTGGAATTGTTGATGTCCAGTCCGGCCAGTTTGGCACCGACTCCGGCAACAAACTGGTGAGAGGTGCCGTGGGCACCGTAGCGGCGCACGCGGTATTTCTCATAGTAATCGTAAGGCAGACCGTACATGTAGGCGTAGGCCGGCATGGTCTGATGGAAAGCGGTGTCGAAGGTAACCACCTGGGGCACGCTGGGCAGGGCGTCCTGCATGGCGTGGATACCCAGCAGGTGAGCCGGGTTGTGAAGCGGGGCGAAGTCTGCGCAGAAGGCAATCTTGTCCAGGACGTCTTCGTTCACCAGCACGGAACCGGAGAAGAAGTCGCCACCCTGCACGATGCGGTGACCCACCGCCTCGATGTCTTCCAGGGACTTGAGGACACCGGTCTTGGGGTCCGTGAGAGCCTTGAGGATGAGCTTCATACCTTCCTTGTGGTCCGGAATGGGAACGTCCAGCACAATCTTTTCCTGTCCCGTGGGAGCATACTGGAGAATGCCGGCAGGCAGGCCGATCTTCTCTGCGATACCTTTGGCGATTACGTCAAAAACGTCATCGTTTTTCATGTCCAGAAGCTGGTACTTGATAGACGAGCTTCCGCAGTTGATTACGAGAATGATCATATAGGTTGAAATTAAATTTCAGTACGTCCTACAAAGATACGAAATTATTACTAATTTCGCACGTATGGCGTTGGCTAAAAACATAGAAGCCCTCAGCCTCTTGTTTACCCTGGGCGTAGTGGCGGGAACGGCGGTTTCGGCCGCTTCCGCGGGGCCCCTGAGCGGGCTGCTTCTGCCCCTTGTCCTCCTCCCGGTGCTTCTACGAGACAAACTGCGCCTGAGCCCGGAGAAATGGGCCATCGGCCTGTGCTGGGCGTCCTTCCTGCTGCTGGGCTTCTTCTGCGCCCTGTCTCGCGCCGTGCCGGGCCTCGAGGAGCCATCGGCCCTTAAAATCTGGGCAATGGGGGCGGCCGATGCCCTTCGTGCCCGCATTGACGCCCTGCCCTTCGGGGCCGATACCACCGCTCCCCTCCTCAAGGCCTTCCTCACCGCGGACCGCAGCGGCCTGGAGGCCGATACCCTGGCCACCTTCCGCACCAGCGGCGCCTCCCACCTGCTGGCGCTCAGTGGGCTCCACATGGGCATCATTTATCTTCTGTTTGACAAACTGACCCAACCTTGGGGCGGGTCCCGCGCGGCCGCCCTCGTGCGCTTTGCGCTTTTCGGCCTGGGCGGAGGATTCTTCACCCTTATGACGGGGGCCTCCCCCTCCATCGTAAGGGCCTATCTGTTCATTCTCATCGGCGAAATCCTGCGTGTAAGCGGTCGGCCCAGAAAGCCCTCCCGCGTGCTCTGCCTGGCCCTTTTGGCGCAGCTGGTGCTGGACCCTTCCGTCATCCGGACGCTGGGCTTCCAGCTCTCCTACCTGGCCATGGCCGGCATCTTCCTCCTCTATCCCGTGCTGCAGAGCTGGTATCCGGAAGGCTCCCGCTGGGATCCCTTCCGCCGCATCTGGCAGGCATCGGCCCTGGCCATCAGCTGCCAGGTTTTCACCGGTCCGCTGGCCTGGCTTCGTTTCCACACCTTCCCCCGGCATTTCCTCCTCACAAATCTCATGGCCATTCCCGTCACCACCGGCCTCCTGGCCTCGGCCGTAACAGCCCTCCTGCTGGATGCCGTGAATCTTTGCCCACCCTTCCTCCTAAAAATAACAGACAGCCTGAGCCGTCTGTTATTGTGGATTTTGCAAGTGATTGCCTCCCTTTAACCATTGTAGCGGATGACCACCATGGTGAGGTCGTCGCTTTGATCGGCCCCGTCTACGAAGGTACGAACCGATTCCTTAACCTTCCTGATAAAGTCCTCGGGAGAACTTCCGGCAGCATCCCTGGCGGCCTGGAAGGTCCGATCCATTCCGAAGAGGTCGTGGGTGACATTCTCGGCTTCGGTGACCCCGTCCGTGAACAGGAACAGGGTGGAATCGGGCACCAGCGTAGCTTCCTGCTGGCTAAAGGTGTAGTCCGGGATAACGCCGGCGACCACATTGGAATCGGCCTCCAACTGCCGGGTCGAGCCATCCGGCAACACGACGATGGGAGCATCGTGACCGGCGTTGCAATAGGTAAGATGTCCGTTGGGCTCCAGAATGCCGATGAAAAGCGTCACAAACATGAGGGAGTCATTACGGCTGACCAGGCTGCGGTTGAGGGCATTCATAATGACGTCGGGCGTGCTTTCTCCGTCGGCCAGGGTGCGGAAGAGGGAACTGGTCACCGACATGACCATGGCGGCGGGCACCCCTTTGCCGGAAACATCGCCTATGCAGAAGAAGAGCCGGTCGTCCCGGATGAAGAAATCGTAAAGGTCCCCTCCCACGGTCCTGGCCGGAGTCACGGAACCGAAGATCTCCATATCCTTGCGATGCGGAAACTCCTTGGGCAGCATGGCCATCTGGATGTCGCTGGCAATATGAAGTTCGCTTTCGATGGCGGCCTGCCTGGAAGTGGCCTCCTTGAGTTCGTCCACATAGGTTGTGAGGGAATGCTGCATGTTCTCGAAGGAATCCCGCAGCTGATGAATTTCGTCGTTATGGCGGATCTCCGGGAGCTGGGTGTCAAAGTGACCCTTGGCCACCTCTTCCGTGGAGCGGACCAGAGATTGGAGAGGCTGAGTAATGCGGCGGATGGACCAGCGGAAGAAGAGGACCGTCACCAGCAGACCCAGCATCTGAAGCGCCAGAATCACAACACCCAGGGCTACGCCCGGCGTGGCAATAATGGCCTTGGAGACCACCACGGCGGCCGACCAGCCCGTATGTTCCAGAGGAGCATAAAACACCTGCGAGGAAACGCCGTCTACCTTGGCGCTGCCGCTGCCGGTCTGCCCGGAGAGCATTTTTTTGCCGATAACCTCGTAAGACGGGGACTCGGATTTACCCTTGTGGTTGAAATAATTGTCGTGAAGGATGCGGGACGCGTCCGGATGCACCAGAAAATCTCCGTTCCGCCCCAGGATGAAACAGTATGGCGGAGTAATGTCTCCCAAAATGAAATCCAAAACAGAGAAGGTGTCGTGACGGTTGGAGCCCAGGTTGAACTCCTTCACGCGCTCCGTCAGCCCGGTCAGGGACATATCGGCACAAAAGACACCCACAATTTCGCCGTCGTGGTTTTCCCTGAGAGGTATTACAAAAGAACAGAGCATCTCCTTGGCGCCGACTTCATCGTAATAAGGCTCGGACCAATAGCCGTCTCCCGACTCGATGCCCTTGATGTACCATTCCGACTGAAAATAGTCGTGGGAGGCCGATCCAATCTGCCTGGTTTCAATTCTCCCGTGGGCCAACTGCGAGGCATAGGGCTCGAACCATCGGCCCTTCTCGGGATAATAATCCGGGATAAAAGCTATGCCCAGGCCCACAATATGGGGGTTCAGGCTAAGCTCACTGGCCAACACATCGAAAAGAGAGTCCGGCTGGTCCAGATACTGCTCAATCTCGTCCACGTTGTTTACCGATGAGGTTTCCACCAGATTAAGCATACCCTCCAGCTGTTCGTTGGTGATGCTGAGGATATCCTCATAGTGATCTTTCATCATGGATAAAGTTCCCCTGGATGCGAAGAGGACAAGAAGGCCCGAAGTGAGGGTCATGGTGAGCAGCATAAACAGGATAATGCTGCGGGTAAGTCTCTCAGAGAATGAGTGGAATGTCTGTTTCATTCCATCAAAGTTACGAAAAAAAAGATACAGTTGTACAGGCGGAACGGGCAAAAAAAAGACGGCCGGATGGTCGTCTAATTGGTCTTGAGGGCAAAGCCCGGTGAAACCCATTCTTTCATGTTGCCCTGGTCGTCCGTATAGATGAGGTAGCCTTCCAGACTGGGATCTCCCAGAATGAGCACCTGGGCGCCGTGCAGGCCGGTCACCATGCACCAGGTGGCGATGGCGTCGGATTCGGCGGCATTGGCCGATGAAACCACCGTAGCGCTGAGGAGGTTATGCTCTACCGGATAACCGGTACGGGGGTTGATGGTATGGGCATATTTGCGTCCGTTGCGGATGTAGAACTTGCGGTAGTTACCGGAAGTCACGATGCCGGCCGGCTTGCCTTCCGAGCTCCAGATACCGCTGAGGCCCTCATCCGTATCCTGACCGTCTACACGGTCTACGGGACGGTCCACGCCCACGGACCAGGGCTGGCCGGACGGGTTGAGACCGTCACACCAGATTTCACCGATATCAATGAGCATATCCTTCACACCCAGGCTGTAAAGGTACTTGGCGATGATGTCGCAGCTGTAACCCTGGGCGATGGCGTTGTAATTGAGCCGGGGATAGCCAATGGAGGCCGGATCAATATGGCCGTCCACTACGGGAAGTTCGGCCGGGAGATGACCCATACCACACTGGGATAAAAGCCGGGCAATCTCTTCGTCTGAAGGGAAGGTACTGTTCCGGAAACCGAAGCCCCAGGCATCGTAAAGGGCGGCCGCACCGAAATCCAGGGCACCGCCGGAGCGCTCCCACAAACGGTACGCCACACGGTACATATCCAGAAACATCTGGGTGGAGGGAATCCTTTCACCGGCGTTGAAGCGGGAAAGAAGGGACTTCTTATTGTAACCGGACAGGGTGGTGTCAATCTGAAGGATGAGGGCGTCGATACTGTCGCGCACGGTTTCTACCGGCACGGAAACGCCTTTCATATTCATTTTGACGGTATAACTGTTGCCCTGCGCATAACCGCTTATCTGTACATATTCATCCTTCTGTTCCCCGCAAGAGGACAGCACCAGCATCAGAAGGGCAGATATGAACAAAAGCTTTTTCATACTTGGTTATTATCTTGGCAAGATTTTTGTGCAAATTTAGAAAAAAAATAGCGATATTTGCCGAATCTTATAGAAAAAAGATGAAAAAAACTATATTCTACGCCGTATTCTTACTGTTTGCCATTTTGGCCATTAGCTGCAAAAAGAAGGAAGAAGATACTACCAAACCCTCCCTCTCCGGTCTAGAGCTCATCAGCGACCACGACAGCTATATGGGAGAAGGCACAGTGGTGCATATCCAGCCCGATGTCTCCAATCTTACCATTTCGGACGACTCCTACTCCATGCCCGAAAAAATCGGCATCTATTATGTCCTCAATTCCGGTGTGCGGGATACCCTTACTACCGACGTAAAGGTTTCCAACCCCGCCATCGTCATTAATGTGGACGAGCCCGGAGACTATGCCATCTACTGCTATGCATACGGTGGAGACGAGTATTACAACGCTTCGGCCACCATTACCTTTACGGCCGTAGATCCGGAAACCGCCCTGGGCGGCCTTCCCCAGTTGCCTTCCATTGAAATAGCCGGCAACAAGTTCTACACCATCGAACGGGGCGGCAAGACCTGGATGGCCAACAATCTTTTTGGAACAGAAACCGGAAGCGACTACAAGGATTCCGAAATCCTGACTTCCGTCTTCGGCAAATACTATTCCTGGGAAGAAGCCATGACATCCTGCCCCAATGGCTGGCACCTCCCTTCCGCTGCCGAGTTTGACGTTTGCCTGGGAGACGATTCCGGTTCCCTCATGGTCGATGCCACTTTCATAGACAAAACCATGTGGGGGTACTGGCCTCAAGTCAAGATTACCAACAGTTCCCTGTTCTGCGCCATTCCAGTAGGCTACCGGGACTTCACCAATGAGGACGATCCCGAAATCGGCTACCAGAAGTTCGCCTGCTTCTGGACCAGTGACGAATATGAGGACAGGGCTGTGTTCCGCTCCATCTTTGAAGAAGACGCCCAGGTACAGGAAGGCACGGGAGACAAACAGACCCTGGCCATGAGCGTACGCTGCGTAAAAGACTAACGCAAATCCGTTATCAGATAATCGGGAAGCGATTTCTCCGTGAGGGAGAAGTCGCTTTTTCCTTTCCTGGCCCCGAAGACAATGTCTTTCAAGACAAAGCGGGCCTTGGTTTCATCGTCCAGGGTAAGCGTAACATCCAGGGAGTCGGAACCGGAAGCATTCACCTTGATCCTGTCCATGTAGTCCTTGTAGGAGGAAATGAAAAGGGCCGGATTGGTGAACAGATCCTCTTTCACCACATTTTCCACCAGTGCCTCCCGGGCGTCCCGGTCCAGGGTCCAGCGGGTGGTGCCGTCGCTTATCACTTCCATCCCCAGTCCCTGCATGATATAGGCATTGCCTTCCACAGTGACGTCACCGTCTGTTACAGGAGTAAAACTGCTCCCCTTCTGGGAAAGGCTGTAGGTATAATGGAAAGTAACCCTATGCCCCTCTACCTTGTCCAGGAGGGGGATATTCCCTTGCGTACGGGCGCCCAGGGCCAGGGTTAAAAGAAAAAGTATGCTTAAGACTCGCTTCATTGTTGCATGAAATGCTGCAGGATTTCGTCCAGTTCGGCCAGGTCCTTCACCAGAACCTCGCGCGGCTTGGCCCCGTTCTGCGGGCCCACGATGCCGGCGGCTTCCAGCTGGTCCATGACTCTTCCTGCTTTTGCATATCCCATGCCAAGCTTGCGCTGCAAGTCAGATGTAGAGCCCCTCTGGTTCAGGACAACGGTACGGGCGGCTTCTTCGAAACGCTCGTCCAGGGTCTTCATATCTACCATGCCGCCGGAACCTTCGTCACCCTCAGTAGGCGCAGGCTCGGGCAGGTAATAAGGGGTATTGTAGCTCTTCTGATAGCCAATCTGGTCTCCCACGGCCTTGGTAAGGTCAGTGATTTCATCGTTGCCGATGAAGGCGCACTGCACACGCTCCATCTCCACGCCACTATAAAGGAGCATGTCTCCCCGGCCGATGAGTTTGTCGGCGCCCGGCTGGTCCAGGATGGTGGAGGAGTCGATGCGGGAAGTGACGCGGAAGGCGATGCGCATGGGGAAGTTGGCCTTGATGAGGCCGGTGATCACGTCCACGGTAGGACGCTGGGTGGCCAGGATCACGTGCAGGCCGGCCGCACGGCCCTTCTGGGCCAGACGGATGACGGATGTTGTGATGGAACGGGCCAGGGCCTTGGATTCGGGACCGGCTCCTACGGACATGGTGAGGTCGGCGTACTCGTCTATCACCACCACAATGTAGGGCAGGAAGTGATGACCTTCATCGGCCCTCAGATGATGCTCCTTGTATTTGGCGTTGTACAGCTTTATATTGTTTACCATGCCCTTGGAGAGGAGTTCGTAGCGGGCGTCCATCTCTACGCACAGGGACTGCAGCACGGCGGCAGCGTCCTTGGCGTTCTTGATGATGGCGCGCTCCTTCTCTTCCTCCGCCGAAGCGCAGGGCAGCACGGCCAGATAATGGTGCAGCAGTTTGCCATAGGCCGAGAATTCCACCATCTTGGGGTCCACAAACACAAACTTTAGCTCTGACGGGTGCTTGGAATACAGCAGCGAAGCCACAATCACGTTCAAGCCCACGGACTTACCCTGCTTGGTGGCACCGGCCACCAGCAGGTGCGGGGCATCGGCCAGGTCGAACACCTTCACCTGCTGGGAGATGGTGTAACCTATGGCTACGGGCAGTTCGGCCTTGCTCTCCCGGAACGCGTCGTCATTGAGCAGGGACTTGAGAGGCACGATGGAGGCCACGTCGTTGGCCACCTCGATGCCCACGGAATCCGACAGGGTGGTAATGCGCACGCCGCGAGCGCCCAGGCTGATGCCGATGTCTTCCTGCAACTGCTTGATGGCGGCAATCTTCACTCCGGGGGCCGGATACACCTTATAAAGGGTAACGGTGGGGCCCACGATGGCCGTCACGTCCTTCACCTGAATCTTGTAATTGGCCAGGGTGTTGCGGATCTTGGTATTGTTGCGCACCAGCTCGTCCTGCGAGACTTCGTGGCGGGCATTGGCGTAGTCGCCCAGGATGCTGAGCGAAGGGGTCTTGTACTTGGGAAGGCCGTCCGGAGGATCCAGGCGGTTGTCAATGGGAGGCAGGGGCTCCTTGACCTCCTGTTCCAGGGTTTTGTCCTTAATGATATTGATGCCTGGCTGCTCAACGTCGTCATTCCCGGCTTGACCGGGAATCTCCCCTGTATGGGTGGGAGACGTCACAAACACCGGAGCGGGAGTTTCCTCAACTTCCCTATGGATGACGACTGGTTTTGGTGCGGGTTCAGGTTCGGGTTCCGGTTCCTCCTCCTCATGACCGGCCATCTCTTCCGCTTCATCTTCCGGCTCTTCCACCTCACGCTTTTTGCCCATGAGCCAGTCGGAGAAGCGGCGGCTCATGCAGAAGCACCAGAGGATGAGCAGCACGACCAGGATGAGTCCGGTCACAATCTCGCCCACCTTGGAGACGGCCAGGCCCACGAGAGCGGCACCGGCGCGGCCTCCCATTCCCCCTCCGAAGAGGTACTCCCAGGGAGTAAAAAGATCGGCCAGAGCAAGAATCCAGGAAAAGAGGAAGGTGAAAGTAAGCAGGCCGAAGAACCATTTTCCCATGCTCAGGCGCGAGGCTCTCCAGATGAGCTTAATGGTCCATCCTATAAAGAAAAGGACGATGCAGAAAGCAGCCAGGCCGAAGCTTTGCGTCACCAGGAGATAGCCGATGGAAAGCCCTCCCGAAGCGGCGGAGTTGCGGATATTCTCTCCGGAAGCCAGGGCGCTCTGGTCCGGTCTCCAGTTAAAGACATACGAAACAACCGACACGGACACCAGCACCGTGATTACGAGCACTACGGCGATGCCCAAAAAGCGAAGGCCGGACTGCCTCCGCTCACTCTGCCTGTTCCACCACTTTTTGACGGGATTCATTACTTCTTGCCTTTTTTACCTCTGAAATTGCGGTTGAACTTGCCATTCTTGCCTCCTCCGAAATTCAGGTTCATACCCGGGCGGTTGAAGTTGGCATCGGCCGATATCTTGGACAGTTCGATGCCTTCCGGGACCCGGACGCGGCCTCCGGAGAGGCGCTCGATGTCCTGGAAGATGGTGGCATCGGCCACGGTGTCCTTGTTCCAGATAAGGTACTGCTGCCGCATGTAGATGGCCAGGGAGCGGATCATGGCCGTCTTGGTTTCCCCTTCGGGTTCCGAGGCGATAAGATCCAGGATGCTCTCGATGTTGCGGCCGTAATGACGGGCACGGATGGGCTTGGTGTTGAGCGGAATCGGGTCCGGCTTGCTGTTCACCACCTCACGGACGGGCTTGGGATAGGGCGAATCCACATCCAGGTCGTAGTCGGCTATGATGAACAGATGGTCCCAGAGCTTCTGGGCGAAGTTTTCCTGCTGATGTACCTGGGGATTCAGGCTTTCCATGACCTTTACCACGGCCTGGGCCTGTTCCGTACGCTTGGCCCTGTCCGGAATATCCTTGAGCTGCTCCACCATCTTGAGCACGTTGCGACCGTACTCGGGCATCTGCAGTTTTTCGACTTCTGTATTGTAATAAAGCTTAATAGAATTCTCAGTCGCTTCCATATAGAGTATTTTCTTTAGCTTACAAAGATAATCAAATTATCTTCCAAATACCAGATGTAGCCCTCAACTTTTTTATAACCCATTTTCTTGTAGAGATTTACGTAATCTCTTACCTGGTACTTGTATTTCTCTTCCGGCTGGCCGAACTTATAATCGATCACCTGCACGGAGCCGTCGGGATAAAGGACCGCCCGGTCGGGACGGAACTCCTTTCCTTCGGCAGAGAAGATGGCCGCCTCGCTGCGGACGCGCACCTCCGGCGAGAACCAGCCGCGCTCCTTCACGGAGGCTATGCGGGCGCCCAGGAGATTCAAGGTCTCTTCCTTCATGGCCAGCGGGAGGTCTCCGGACAGGATGGCGGCATCCACGGCGCCGGGGAGGTCTTCCGGAACGGTGACGGCCTGCAGGATTCCGTGCAGCACATTGCCGCGTATGCGGGTGCTGGCCTCCGGACCTACCATGCCATCTTCCCCGAAATAATCGACCGCCTCCGGGCTGAAACGCAGGCGGCTGCCGCTGTCGGCCGGGTAGGAGACATAATCCAGCTCCAACTCCTGAACTTTGCTTTCCTCACGCTTGAGCTCATGAAAATCATAAGGTGTACCTACCTGATAATCATTCGTTTTCACATAATCGTACAGGAAGTGGGAGAGGTTCTTCCAGGTGAGCGTTTTGGGCGGCGTTGCCGCTATCACTTTGAGTCCGTACTGCGCGCGGGTCAGGGCTACATAGAAGACATTGATGTTGTCGATGGCCTGCATCACAAGCTCCTTCCTGAACTCTTCCCCGAAGAAAGAATCGGCCGATGTCTTGTCCAGTTCTACGCGATAAAGACCTTCGGCCTCCCCTTCCAGGGCCGAGCCTTCCACCTGCGGCCGGGCCCAGGCGGTGGGGGCTTTGTACAGCGTAACCTTTTCTGCGAAGGGCACTATCACGAACGGGAATTCCAGGCCCTTGGACTTGTGGATGGTCATCACCCGCACGGAGTTGCCCGCCGCCGGGGAGGAAATCTTGGGTTTGGCCTCTTCCCAGTTACGGAGGAAAGCGTCCAGTTTGTTGCCGCCCGTGGCCGTCCATTCCTGGAGGTAATCCATGAAGGACTGAATGTAGGGAATCTCGGCCTTGAACTTGTCCGGATCGGCCTTGCGGAGATCCCGGAGGATGGATTCCGCCAACTCTACCAGCGAGTGGTATTTCTCTGGAATCTCCACCTGGAGGGAACGCGCCATATAGCCGGCTACGTCGGGTTTTCCCTCACGCGGAACAGACTCTACCAGAGATAGTTGCGAAACAAGGCGGCGCACCGTGACGGAGGTCTTCACATAGAGGGAATCGTCCGAAACCACGGGGTAGCCGTGGGCTACCAGTTCCTCGGCTATCCGGGCGCCTTCGTCGTTGCCGCGAACGAGGATGGCCACATCAGCCCACAGGGCTCCCCTATCTCGTACCTGGTCCAGCGTCTTGAGGATTTCTCCCATCTGATCGTCCGTGAAGAGAACTTCCACCGAACCGGGGGCCGGGTCTTTGAAGCGTACCTCCTGTTTTACATCGGCATACAACCGGGAGATGCGGTCCGTTCCCAGGAGCGCATCCATCTGCTCTGCGGCATGGTGGAAGAAGCCGTTGTTGAAATGCACAATTTCCTTGCAAGTGCGGTAGTTGCCATCCAGCGGTTTTACTTCCGGCTGGCGGAATTCCTGCTCCAGGCGGCTCCCCAGCAGGTTCCAGTCGCTTCCCCGCCAGCGGTAGATGCTCTGCTTCACATCTCCCACCACCAGGGAGTCGTTGCCGGAATCTACGCTGCCATGCACCAGCGGGCGGAAGTTGCTCCACTGGATATCGGAAGTGTCCTGAAACTCGTCCAGAAGGAAATCCTCGTACCGCACGCCCATCTTTTCATAGATGAACGGGGTGTCGGTTCCGTCTATGATTTTCTGGAGGATGGTATTGGAATCGTCCAGGGAGAGGACGTTTTTCTCTTTTTGGATCTGGGTAAAGGCGTCCCTCAGCTCCCGCGCCACGCCCAGGCTATAGAGCTGTCCCTTGAGGATAAGGGCCGTATTGTACTCCTGAAAATCCCGGCCGAAAAGCTCCAGATAGGCTTGGAGAGGGCCTTCCAGCACAGGCTGGACAGCGGGGAGCAAATGGGCTTTGGCCTTGGCGAACCACAGCTCGGGATCTTCAGCATTCTTGACAAAGGCGGCGCTGGGTTTTTCTACTCCGTCCAGGTTCTTCCGGATGGCTTTGAGGAAGCCGCGGTTGGTATCTTCCGGCTCCACCCCCACACTATGGAGGGCGTCCAAAATGGCCGTTACCGCCGCTTTCAGTTTTTCGGGGTATTCCTTGACAATACTCTCGCACTGTTTGCGCAGGCGGGTCATGGCTTCCTTGTCGTACTTAATCTCCCCCTCAGGCACCTGGGAAAGGTCTGAAGCCATCTTTTGAAGGTCTTCTTCCAGGCCGATCCGGCCCCGCTCCTGCAGGCTTTCACGGGCGCTTCGCGTGAGCCAGTCCAGCATGGGAGTGTCCTTCTCCGACAAGGCGTCCAGAACACGGTCAACGCTCTCTGTCAGAAGCGATTCGCGGTCTACCTGAACCTGGTAGGAGGCGAACTGGCCGATCTCCCGGGAAAAGGCGCGAAGCGTCTGCTGGAAAAAGCGGTCGATGGTGCTCACGGCAAAGGCGGAATAGTCGTTCAGAATGGCCGAGAGCTGATGCGCCGCGCGCTTCTGCAGGGCCGATACAGTGGGCTGCACCGAGGGCACGAAATCCTTCAGGTAAGGCGATTCCTCAGGTTTGGTGGAGAGGGTATACAGCTCCTTGAGGATGCGCCTTTTCATCTCGTCCGTAGCCTTGTTGGTAAAGGTTACGGCCAGCACATGCCGATAGGCGTCGGGCTGGTCGCTCCCCACGATGAGCCGGATGTATTCCTTTGCCAGGTTGTATGTCTTGCCGGAACCGGCCGAAGCTTTCAAGATTTTGAGCATGGACAAAAATAACCATATTATCCCGAAACTCAAAGGGCATTTTTGACCTTATTTTATAAAAAAACTAAAAAAATTTGTACAACGAATGAAAAAATTTAATATATTTGAATGTTGAATCGGAAAAACACACATCTAACCCTAATATTAACTGTTTATTTATGCTAAAACGATTCATTATGGTTGCGCTTGCATGCCTGGTATTGGGTGTGCAGGCGTTCGCTCAGAGTGTCGTCACCGGTAAGGTCGTCGACCAGAAGGGCGAACCTGTGATCGGTGCAGGAGTCATGGTAAAGGGCTCCTCCACTGGTGTAGCAACTGACTTGGATGGTCTGTTCAGCATCCGCGTTGCGGATAACGCCACCCTCGTCATCTCTTCCATTGGCTACAAGACTGTGGAAATCGCAGTCCGTGGTCAAAAGAACATCAAAGTCGTTCTCGAAGAGGACACCCTGTTCCTGGACGACGTGGTGGTTGTGGGTTACGGTACTGCGCGCAAGCGTGACGTTTCCGGCGCCATTGCCAGTGTAAACTATGGCAATGACTCCAACGTCTCTTCCCTGCCTAACCCCAACGCTCTCTCCGCCCTGTCCTCCAAGGTAGCTGGTCTCAGCTATGCTCCTACCAGCAGCGCCTCCGGTGACAACACCCAGACCATGACCATCCGTGGTAAGAACTCCATCCCTACCGGCGGTTCCATGTCTGCATCGGCCCAGAGCGTCAACCAGCCCCTGCTGGTTATCGACGGTGTCCTCTCCTATGGCTCCATCAACTCCATCAACACGGCCGATATCGAGAGCATCGACGTCCTGAAGGACGCTTCCGCTGCCGCTATCTACGGTTCCCGTGCTGCTAACGGTGTTATCATCATCACCACCAAGCGCGGCACCTCCGATGTTCCCACGGTGAACTTCAACGCCCAGGTGAGCATCTCCGACTGGAGCCGCATGCCCAAGATGGTGAGCGACAAGGAGACCTTCCTGAAGAACCGCTTCTACAGCAAGAAGGGTGCCGGCAACGTGGACTACAAGGACAAGGAGTGGTCCAGCTTCTCCAGCCTGGACGACGCTGCCCGTTACACCGGTATGCTCTCCGCCCGTGAACTGGAAGCCTGGAACGAAGGCAAGTGGGTCAACTGGCTGGACGAGATTTCCCGCAAGGGTGTCGGTCAGAAGTATGACGTTTCCGTCAGCGGTGGCAGCGAGCGCGTAACCTACTACGTGTCCAGCGACTATACCCGTCAGCAGGGTATCCGCAAGGGTGACGACTATGAGAAGTTCGGTGCCATGGCCAAGATTGACTTCAAGATCACCGACTGGCTCTCCCTGGGTGCCAAGGCCAACTTCCTGTCCTCCACCAGCTGGGGCCAGAGCGCCAACATCCGCTACGCCATGTGGTACACCCCCCTCTCCTTTGTCTATGCCCGTCAGACCGGATATGAGAACTGGTACAACAGCGTTCCGGACAACAACACCGCCAGCCCTTACATCGGCGCCGGTAAGAACGACTCCTACGCTTATACGGACCGCCTCAGTAAGAGCATGAACGTCAATGGTGTGGCTTATGCCCAGATCGATTTCCCCTTCCTCAAGGGCCTGAGCTATAAGATCACCCTCCAGGGCCAGCGCAACAGCGGCTACGGCGACGTTTACAACAAGCCCGAAATGTCCGTGAACACGGAAGACGTGACCCAGATGCAGAACCCGATGCAGTACATCGGCAACGTTACCGGTCAGATCTCTTCCTCCAACTACATTGCCTGGAACTTGGACCAGATCCTCACCTTCAACCGTGACTTCGGCCGTCACCATGTAGACGCCACCGTCGGTTACACCCGTGAGGCTACCAACAGCAACACCATGGGAACCTCCTTCACCGGTTATCCCACTCCTACCACCCTGGGTGTGTACAACATCGAGGCTGCCAACTCCGTGACTGACACCTATCGCAACCGCGTCGAGACGCAGGCCGTAGGTTATCTGGCCCGCCTCAACTACAACTTCGCCAACAAGTACTACATCACCGGTAACTTCCGTCGTGATGGTTTCTCCGCTTTCGCCGACGGCCACAAGTGGGGTAACTTCTACGGCGCCAGCGCCGCCTGGGTGCTCAGCAATGAGAACTTCATCAAGAACCTGAACTTCTTCGACTTCTTGAAGCTGCGTCTCAGCTGGGGTCAGAACGGTTCCCGTAACGTCAGTGCAGGTGCCACGCAGGCTACCATGGGCAAGGCTACCTCCAACAGCGGTGCCATCACCATGACCTGGCTGGGCGACGCCAGCACCCTGGGTATGACCCTGACCAACCTTCCCAACCGTTCCCTCACCTGGGCAACCGTTGAGAAGCTCAACCTCGGTCTCGACTTCTCCATCGTGAACAACCGCATCAACGGTAGCTTCGATATCTACACCGGCCGCACCACCAATATGCTGGTGGCCCGTTCCGCCCCTTACATCTCCGGTTTCAACGATGTTAACGACAACGTAGGTCTGATAACCAACAGAGGTATTGAATTCACCCTCAACACCGTGAACTTCAACGGCGACGGTAACAAGACCTTCCGCTGGGAAACCAACCTCGTGTTCGACACCAACGAGAACAAGCTCGTCTCCCTCTTCGGCCCGGACTACAACGGTAAGGAAGCCGACGACGTAGCTAACGCCGTTTCCTACGGCCGTGAGTCTTACTACGCCCTCATGGTGGGACGTCCCCTGGGCGCCGCTTACGATCTGAAGCTCCTGGGCATCTTCAACAGCCAGGCAGAGATTGACGCCCACAAGGTGCAGCCCGATGCCAAGCCCGGTGACCTCAAGTTCGAAGACTACGACGGTGACGGTGACATCGATGCTGACGACCGTCAGTACCTCGGTTCCCCGGATCCTCTGTTCACCATCAACTTCGCCAACACCCTGAAGTGGAAGAACTTCAGCCTGTACTTCAACTTCCGTTGGGCCCAGGGTGACAAGACCCACTTCATCGGCCTTGACCCTTACGCCTTCGGAACCAATATGGGTGGCGGTGCCCAGCTGGCCCGCGTACAGCCTTGGACCGATGCCAACCACTCTCAGGTATTCCCTCGTTACGGTTACACCAACAGCCTGGATTACCAGTACTGGAACAGCCGTACTTACCTCAAGCTGAAAGACCTCGTGTTCTCCTACACCATCCCTGGTCAGGGCCTGAAGAACGCCGGCATCAGCAACCTCCGCCTCTATGTGGCCGCCACCGACCTGTTCACCATTTCCAACTGGTCCGGTATCGATCCTGAAACCGGTGGTACCATCGCCGCCGGCGCCGCTTCCAGCCGCTTCGGCAGCAACGGTTCCTACAAGACCGTCACCTTCGGTGTGAACCTGACCTTCGCAGCCAAGCCCAAGCAGAAGGTTGCCGTCGCTCCTACTACCCAGGAGATCATCAAGGAAGTCATCAAGGAAAAGATTGTTGAGAAGCCCGTAGAGAAGATCGTGGAGAAGGTTGTTTACAAGGGTGGCCTGGACGGCTCCTACGAGGACGACCTCTACTTCATCATCGGCAAGGCCGAAATCCGTCCGGACGAAGCCTTCAAACTGGGCCAGATCTGCCAGATCCTCAAGGAGAACCCTGATGCCAAGGTTGCCATCTCCGGCTATGCCGACAGCGCCACCGGCACCAAGCAGATCAACCAGACTCTCTCTGAGAAGCGTGCCGCCGTCGTGGCCGACATGCTGAAGAAAGCCGGCATCGCCGCTGGCCGTATCGTCACCTCCGCCGCTGGTTCTGACAGGAATGCTTCTGCATCTCCCGCCTCCAACCGCGTGGCCGTCTGCATTGTTAAATAATTAATACGAGACGTCTATGAAAAAGTATATATTCATTCTTCTCGCAGCTTTGATTGCCGTTTCTTGTAGCGACAAACGCTTCCTGGAAGAGCGTACTTACGAGGACGACACCGCTAGCTTCTTCAAGAGCCAGCAATCCATCGAGATTGCCCTAGCATCTGCGTATTCCGAGATCCAGTATATGGTATTCGGTAACCAGCGTGGCGGTTCCGAGCACAACTGGATGCTCTTTGGCCTTGGTCTGGATACTTTCTCCACCACCGGCGGTAACACCCACTTCTCCAACTGGCCTACCCTGACCGCTGAAAGTGGTTATGCCCGTCACTATGGTGAGTATATGTACAAGCTCTCCAACCGTGCCAACATTGTGGTTGATATGATTGACGAGCACCCCGAAATTGAATACACCAGCGAAGCGGTCAAGAACAACCTTCGTGCAGAAGCCGTGTTCCTCCGCGCCTGGGCCTTCCGCGTAATCGCCGGTATGTTCGGCCAGGTCGTGTATGCTCAGCACATGACCCAGGAAGCCCGCTATGACTACGTGATGAACACCCGTGAGGAAGCTTGGGAACTGTGCGCAGAAGATTTTGCCTATGCCGAGCAGAATCTTCCCAGCACTCCCCGTCTGATGGGTACCGTCACCAAGGCCGCTGCCGCCCACTATCTGTCCGAGGTTTACCTCTGCCTGGGTAAGTTCAAGGAAGCCGAGGATGCCGCTTCCCGCGTCATCAACAAGACCGACGGTAACTACCAGCTCATGACCACCCGTTTCGGTAACCGTGCCGACCAGGCCGTCGACCGTTACGGTAACTCCCTCGCCGCTCCTCAGGGTGCCTATTGGGACCTCTTCCGTTCTTCCGGTAAGACCAAGGTAGGTGACTTTGCTGCCGACTCCAACCCCAACGATCCCGCTAACCTGGAAGCCATCTGGGTAGCCCAGATCGACTACGAAGTTGGCGTTGACAACTGGCCTCTGGGCGGTTCCGGCGACTCCTGGTGGCGTATGCACAAGCCTGTGCTCGAGTCCACCTTCGCCCCCTGGATCCCCATGGGCGGTAAGAATGGTCAGAGAAAAGGCAACGACGGCAAGAACTACTACGTCTTCACGGCCGATGCTACCTGCTATCCTGCCGGCGTAGCCCCTGCAGGTGCTGGTGATCCTCCGGCAGCCGTCGACGGTGAAGATCTGGCTGGCCGCAAGCTCGCTTACAGCCTCTCCACCAGAATTGACTCCCTCGCATGCCGTTCTCAGGGTAACGGTGCTGCCACCGGTCTGGGCCTGCTGCCCTCCGAATGGGTAGTACGTCCCGCCGGCGACATTCTGGGTTCCTACTGGGATGACCCCAACGACTTCCGTGGCAACGAAATCATGATCCAGCGCGACTACTACACTCCTTCCGGAAAGAAGTGGTCCGAGGTTAAGAAACAGATCCAGGCTCGTGTTGATGCCGGTCTGTACAACGTAACCGCCGCTGATACCATCAACATCACCCCTCGTTTCTGGAAGTTCTCCGACGACCGTCACATCTTCGATGCCGGTAACGCCTACTACGATACCGACTGGTACATGATCCGTATCGCCGAGACCTACCTGCTCCGTGCAGAGGCCCGTCTGGCCCAGGGCAACAAGTCCGGTGCCGCCGAGGACATCAACGTTCTCCGCAACCGTGCCGGTGCCAAGCCTTGCTCCGCCAACGACGTGAACATCGACTACATCCTGGACGAGCGTGTCCGTGAGCTCTTCGGTGAAGAGCAGCGCTGGGTCACCCTCAGCCGTCTGAGCTGCAACCCTCACGCCACTTACGTAACCGAGTGCTATCCTACCCAGGATGCCTCTACCTCCAATACGTTCTATGAGCGTACCCGCAAGTATGGCGTAGGTTATGAGAACGAAGACCGTGGCCGCGACGCTTACACCGACGCTCTGGGTAACACCCGCCATCGTCCTAACGTGAAGCCTTACAACTACGTACTTCCTATTCCTATTCAGATCATCCAGTCCAACAAGGACGTGAAGATCGAACAGAACTACGGATACGGCGAGTAAGAGCCTGTAGATTTCGAATGATTCGGCCCCCACAAAATGGGGGCCGTTTTTTATTGTCCGGAAAAATTGTTATCTTTGAGTTTATTCAATGGCTGTCAATTTTTAGTCCGGAATGAAACGTTTTTTACCACTGTTTTCTTGCGCCCTTTTGGCCCTGGCATTGGGCTGCTCCTCAACGCCCGAACTGGAGAAAAAAGCATTTTCCCGCATTCCCAAGGTCCTGGAGCGAACCATGCTGGAAGAAATGCAACTGACCGGTGGGGCCGATGTCGTTTCCCCCATAGTCCTCTACTCCTGCGACAGCCTCTGCATCATCCAGTTCAAGGCCGTAGCCAAGAATCCCGAGGCCCAAGGTTACAGTTTCCCGGCCAGGTATTTTTTGGTGAAAGACATGGTCTTCAGCCGCGCTTACGGGTATCCCGTTTACTCCGAAAAGATGACGGGCTGCCCGGACCTGAACGAAAAAGAGATCCGGGAGACAAAAGCCAAGTTTGAGAAAGAAGGCCAGCAGACCTATATATATTATTCCTCCACCTGCAACCTGATAGCCCCGGAAGACCTATGATAGACCGCTTCGCACTCGCCTTCAGGGAACAGCAGCAACTGTTCCTGTTTGACAAGACCTATCTGGTGCAGAGTCTATTCACCGTGGGTGGCCTGGCCACCTTGTCCGGACGCTTCTTTGTCCAGTTCTTCTGGAATCCTACCCTCGCCGTCCTTATCACCCTGGCCTTGTTGGGACTGGGGGCGTGGCTGCTGTGGGTTTCATTGCGGGATAAAAGGGCCCAGTGGCCTATTCTGCCGCTTTGCCTTATTCCCTTTGCCTTCCTGGCCGCCTCGTTATCTGAAAACGCGATGCACTTTAGCGTACTTACCGCCTGGCTCATCGCCCTGACGGCCCTGTTCGCCTACACGCGCATCCGCTCCGGACGCCTGGTCTGGGGCTTCCTTCTTACCATCGTCGTTTATCTTACGGTCGGCCCCGCCGCCCTGCTGTTCGCCGTTTGCGCCGCCATTGTGGATGGTTGGAAAAAGAGGTGGGCTTCTGCCCTGCTGGTGCCCGTAGCACTGTTGTGTGGTCTGGCTGCCTGCCTGCTGGGCTGGACGCCTACTTTGACATCGGCCCTTACGCCGGCTTTCTATTTTGACCTGGATGCCCAGATGAATGCGGCGCACTGGATTCCCTGGGTGCTGCTTCCCCTTACCGTGCTGGTAGGCTGCGCCGTCAAGGATTTGAAGATTAAGCGCCTTCCCCTGTTCGGATGCTGCGCTATCCTTCTGATCATTGCCTTTGTTCCCGCCTTCAAGGTGGCGAAGAACGCTGAAGACCGGCAGGCCGGACTCACCTATGAATACGAGTACTATGTAGCCAATGAGAACTGGGACGGCCTAATCAAGTGCTGCCTCTCCAAAGATTGGATTCCCCATACCGTACAGTACCTCAACCTGGCCCTGTCCTGGAAAGGAGGAATGGTGGACAATATGTTTAAGTATGACCAGAGAGGCCCGGACGGCCTTATCAAGAATAGCGACGACCGCGGCGTGGAAACCACCCAGGCCCATATCATGTTTGCCATGGGCAATGTAGCCGCCGCACAGGACGTGGCCTTCAACACCCTCTACTCCACCGAGGGCTTCTGCCCCGCTATGCTCAAGATCAACGCGCAGGTGGAATTGATGCGAGGCACGTATGCCATAGCCGACAAATACCTGTCCATCCTGGAAAAAGCCCCCCATTACAGACGCTGGGCCAAGGAGCAGAAGCGTTTCCTCTACAACGACAAAGCCCTGGAGGCCGATCCTATCCTGGGAACCGGACGCCGCAGCTGGCCCAAGCTGGAGGGTTTCTCCATGTTCGGCAGCCCCTTGGAGGAACTGATGCGGGTGGTGGATGCCAATCCCGGAAACGCCCAGGCCAGGGACTATGCTTTTGCGTACCTGCTTCTGGCCAAAGACATCAAATCGGTCACCGGGGTTGTGAGCCGCTATTTTGGCCAGGAGGGATTTGATTCCCTGCCGGTTCCGGTGCAGGAAGCCGTCCTGTTCTACAGCGAATATACCCGCAATGTAGACGGGGCCGATGCCCTGGGCCCGGAATGGTGCGCTGCGCACGGAGTTACCGAAGGCACCTTCCGCCGCTTCCAGAAATTCCAGGACGAAAGTCTCAAGAGCGGAGGAAAGGCTCCCAAGGGCTACAATTCCTCCTATTGGTATTACTTGTTGTACAAGCAGATATGAGAAAGCTACTCTATATCCTCCTCGCCGGAGCCCTGCTGCTTCCCTCGTGTGCCGGGAACATCGAGCCATCGGAAAGCCTGGACAGCCTTCCGCCCATGGAACCGGACTACAGCTTTGTGACGGTTCCCCGCAACATAGCTCCGCTCAATTTCTCCTACAACGGGGATGAAGAGTGCGCCCTGAAGGTGGACGGGAAAACCATCCGCGGCAAGAAGGGCCTGTTCTCCCTGAGTGAGCGCCTCTGGAAGAAGCTGATGGAAAAGGACGAGGTGGAGATGACGGTGCTGGTGCGGCAGGACGGTGCGTGGAAAGCCTATCGGCCCTTTAAAATCTATATTAAGGAAGAGATCGATCCCTATATTTCTTACCGGCTTATTCCTCCCGGGTATCAGGGCTGGCAGAAGATGGGCATTTACCAGCGGGACCTGACCAGCTATACGCAGCGGGCCATCCTCACCAACGACCTTACCGGAGGCAATTGCATGAACTGCCACACCACCGCGGGCGGAGACCCTTCCAAGAGCGTTTTCCATGTGAGGGCTGCCTTTGGTGGCACCATGCTCATCAATGAGGGTCATATTGAGAAACTCAATACCAAGACGGATTCCACCATCAGCGCCCTGGTCTATCCTTACTGGCATCCTTCCGGAGACCTCATTGCTTTCTCCGTCAACAAGACCCTGCAGGCCTTCTACAACCACGACCCCAACCGCATCGAGGTCTATGACCTGGCTTCCGACGTAGTGGTTTACGACGTGCGGAGCCATGAGATTACCTGGAGTCCCCTCACCAAGCAGGAAGACCGCTTCGAGACCTTCCCCACCTTCTCCCCCGACGGAAAATGGCTGTATTTCTGCAGCGCCCAAGCCGTGACTGAAATGCCCAGGGAGCACCGGAAAGTGCGCTACGGCCTGTACCGGATTGCTTTCAACGCTGAGAATCTAAGCTTTGGAGACCAGCTGGAATGCCTTTACGATGCGCCGGCCGAAGGGTTCAGCGTATCTTTCCCCCGCATCTCCCCCGACGGACGCTTCCTGTGCTTCACCCGCCACGATTATGGCAACTTCTCCATCTGGCACCACGATGCCGACCTCTGGATGATGGATTTGCAGACCGGGGAGAAATGGCCCATGGAGGCCGCCAACTCCCCCGACGTGGACAGTTTCCACAGTTGGAGCACCAATGGCCGGTGGATGGTCTTCAGCAGCCGCCGCGACGACGGCCTGTATACGCGCCCTTACATTACCTATATCAATGAGCAGGGCGAGGCCTCAAAACCTTTCCTTCTGCCCCAGAAGGACCCCAAGGCCTTTTACAAGCGCCTGATGGAATCCTTCAACCTTCCGGCCTTCATGACCGCCCCGCTGGAAATGTCCAAACACCGCATAGTTACCGAAATCCGTGAGTCATCAGGAGTGGACGTACAAGTAAAAAACTAATACCATGATAAGGAGAATCGCTTTACTGGCAGCCCAGCTGCTCGTCGTTTGCCTGACCGCAAAAGCCAACCCGGTCCACGAAGTGAAACTGGCCGGAGGAACCACCCTGAAAGTAGAGGTTTGTGCCGATGGCATCTTCCACGTACAGGTATCGCCCGGCGGCACTTTCACCGAGTCCCTCATGGACCGTTACGGCATCACCCGGCAGGACTGGCCCAAGGCCGATTATACCCTGGAGCAGCCCGCCGGAGCCCATGTTTTCAAGACCTCCCGGGGTACCCTGACGGTATCGGCCGACGGAACCCTCACGCTAAAGGATGCCGAGGGCCGTACCCTGGTGCGCCAGATCAGCTTCCTCAAGCCCGGCAGCGCTCCGGTAAAGGTTTTGGCCGATGCCATCAACAAGAAATTCGCCGACCTCTTCGTCCCCGTGAACAACGGCATCATCGGCGATGATGAAGGCAAACTCTCGGGTGGCGCCCGGCTGGACGCCGGAGACCCCGAAGCGGCCTGCGCCATCTCCATCACCATGGAAGACGGCGAGCGTTTCTACGGAGGCGGCAGCACCTCCCGCGAGCACATCCAGCACCGCGGAGAACTGCTGAGAATGTGGACCACCTACCAGCATACGGAGATTCCCATGCCCTTCATGATGAGCTCCCGCGGCTGGGGCATCTACAACAACACCTCCCGCAAATGCCACTTTGACGTAGGTTACACCAATCCCGAGGCCTTTAACATCTACAACACTTTCGGAGAGGCCGATTTCTACCTGATGGCGGGAACGGACATGCCCTCCATCCTCAACCTCTATACCCAGATCACCGGCCGAAGCTATGTACTCCCCCGCTGGGCCTATGGCCTTGCCTTCGGCCCCAATATGAGGGAAGACCAGTGGGCCATCCTCAACGATGCCGCCCATTTCCGGGATATGGGCGTGCCGGTAGACCTTTTCTGGCTGGAGCCCCAGTGGATGGCCAAGCGCTACGACTTCTCCACAAAGAAGAAGTGGAACTACGACCGCTTCTCTCCCGAACCCTACTGGGTGCAGGACCAGATGCCCAAGAAGTATTATCCGCGCCTGTTCGTGGGTAAGCTCAACAGCATGGGCATCAAGTTGGGCCTGTGGCTTTGCGAGGAGTATGACGCCAGTATCATTGAGGAAGACCTCATCTCGGTCCGCGAAGGCCGGGACACTTCCGGCATGGAACACTGGCCCGACCACCTGACCACCTTCATGGACATGGGCGTAGTGGGCTTCAAACTGGACCCGGCCCGTACCATCGACGCCCATCCCCAGTGGAAATACTACAACGGACACGGCGACGACGAGATGCACAACATCAGCCAGGTCCTCATGCCCAAGCAGATTGCCCAGATGACGCGCCGCCACACCGGCAAGCGCAGCTGGCACCATTACTGCGGCGGCTGGGCCGGAAGCCAGCACTGGAGCGCCGCACAGAGCGGTGACAACGGCGGCGGCATCACGGCGCTCTTCGACCAGCACAACCTGGGCAACTCCGGATTCATGAACATGAGCTGCGACGTAATGAGCGTTCCCCGTGAGCAGGAAATGCCGGGCCTTCATTTCGGAGCCTTCCTCCCCTGGCTGCAGATCAACAGCTGGTTCAGCATGATGCACCCCTTCTATTATTATGGGGTGGAGAAGGAGATGTACAAGTTCTACATCAGCCTGCGCTACTCCTTCATCCCCTATATCTACTCCAATGCCCTGGAAGGCATGCTTACCGGCATGCCCATGGTCCGTTCCATGCCGCTGGAATTCCCCGACGACCGCAACTGCGACGACATGGTATTCCAGTATATGTTTGGCCGACAGTATTGCGTGAGTGCCTTCTCCAACGACATCTACCTGCCCGCCGGCGAATGGATCAACGTATGGACGGGAGAACTGGTGAACAGCCAGGGTGAGACCATTACCCGGGAACTTCCCGTGAACCGGTCGGGCCAACTGTTCGTTCGCAACGGGGCCATCGTCCCCACCCGCCCGGTGGTGGATTTCATCGGCACGGAGCCGCAGAAGGACATCATCCTCAAAGTTTATCCCCACGGGAACACCAGTTTCACCATGTATGACGATGACGGCGAGAGCTACGCCTACGAAGAAGGCGCCATCTGCTCTACCCTGTTCGAATGCCAGGAGAAAGGAAAGCAGGTCAACGTGACCATCCATCCCGTCCAGGGCAGCTACGAAGGGATGCCGATGAACCGCAACTACGGCTTTGAAGTGCGCTGCACCTCGAATCCCCGGAAGGTGAGCCTGAACGGCGTGCAGGTGAAAGACTGGGTGTGGGAAGACAATACGCTCAAGGTGAACGCCGGAGAGACATCCATTCACGAAACCCTTACGCTTAGCGTCCAGTTATAATGAAAAAAGCCCTACTGTTTGCCGCCCTCCTGGCCCTGGCCGCCTGCACGGCCGAGGACTGGCGCGACGCCTCGCTGCCCGCGGCAAAGCGGGCGTCCCTCCTGCTGAAGGAGATGACCCTGGAAGAAAAAATCGGCCAGATGTGCCAGTACGTGGGGCCCTGCTATGTTCCCCCGGATCAGGGTTCGCCGTATAAGAACATTGACGCTTCTGACGAGAACCTGGGCAATCCCGAACTGGCCCAGCGCATCCGCGAAGGAAAGGTGGGCGCCTTCCTGCATGTACTTACGGGCGAAGAGGCCCATCAACTGCAGACGCTGGCCTCCGAATCCCGCCTGGGCATTCCCCTCCTGATGGGCATCGACGCCATTCACGGGAACGGCCTGCGCATGGGCTGCACGGTGTATCCCGGAAATATCGGCCTGGCCTCTACCTTCCGCCCCGAACTTATGGAAAAGATTGGGGCCGAGACGGCCGAAGAAATGCGCGAGACGGGAATGTACTGGACCTTTGCACCCAATCTGGACGTAGCCCGCGACGCCCGCTGGGGACGCATGGGCGAATGCTTCGGGGAAGATCCCTGGCTGGTGTCCGAGATGGGTAAATATGAAATTTGGGGCCTTCAGGGCCGGGACGGTCAGTTTTCGGACGGCAAGGTCCTCGCCTGCGCCAAGCACCTGATTGGCGGCGGGGAACCGGCCGGTGGCCTCAACGCCGCTCCCATGGATATGAGTGAGCGCAAGATGCGTGAACTCTACCTTCCTCCCTTCAAGGCTGCGGTAGAAGCGGGCGTGGCCACCGTGATGACGGCCCACAATGAGCTCAACGGCGTTCCCTGCCATGCCAATGCCTGGCTGGTTCAGGACATCCTTCGCAAGGAACTGGGCTTCGAGGGCTTTGTGGTAAGCGACTGGATGGACATCGAGCGCCTGCACAGCATGCACCACCTGGTACCCAGCGAAGACGAGGCTTTCCTGGTTTCGGTAGAGTCCGGGATTGACATGCACATGCAGGGAGACCACTATTTCGAGTCCATCCTGCAAGGCGTCCAGAGCGGCCGCATCCCTGCTAAGCGCATTGATGAAGCCGCCAGCAAAATCCTCACGGCCAAATTCGCTCTGGGCCTGTTTGAGAATCCCATTCCCCCGCTTCCTACCCAGAGGGGCTTCCCCGGCAATAAGGAGCACCAGCAAACGGCGCTGGAAGCGGCCCGGGAAAGCATCGTGCTGCTTAAGAACGACGGCATCCTGCCCCTGGACAAACCCTATGGACGCATCTTCCTCTGCGGCCCCAATGCCGACAGCCAGACGCAGTTGGGAGACTGGGTGGTTCCCCAGGAGGACGACAATGTAGTCACCGTGTACGAAGGGCTTCAGGAAGCCTTCCCGGGCGCCCGCATCGACACCCTGTTCTGCGGCGGCCGGGTGACGGGCGTGGACAACGCCGTCCTGGCCCTGGCATCGGCCCTTTCCCGCCAGGCCGATCTCAACATCCTGGTGCTGGGTGACAATTCCCAGCGGTATTCCTCGTTTGGACGCACCTGCGGCGAGAACTGCGACCGGGACAACATAGACCTTCCCGGACGCCAGCAGGAATTGCTGGAAGCCGTGGCAGCTTCGGGAAAGCCCACCATCCTGCTTTTGATGAGCGGCCGCGCCCTGGGCGTGGAATGGGCGGCCCAAAGCCCTGAGGTCCGGGCCATCGTGAATGTCTGGGAGCCCGGACAGATGGGCGGAATGGCCATTGCAGAGGTCCTAACCGGGGCCGTGAACCCTTCCGGAAAACTGCCTGTCACCATCCCCCGCAACGTGGGACAGATCCAGTGCGTCTACAACCACAAGCACTCCCAGTATTCCCGCCACTTCGCCCTGGCCGATCAGGGGCCGCTGTACCCCTTTGGAATGGGCCTCAGCTATAGCCGCTTTGAATACGGCCAGCCGAAGCTTTCCAAAGGCGTGATCGGCCCCGATGAAAGCGTGCAGCTTTCCGTGGAACTCAAGAATGCCGGCCCCTTCGACGGCGCAGAAGCCGTTCAGCTCTATATCCGGGACGAATATGGGTCTGTCACCCGGCCCGTCAAGGAACTGAAGGCCGTGCAGAAACCCTTCCTGAAGGCCGGGGAAAGCACCACGCTGGTGTTTGAGATAACACCCGCCATGCTGGCCTGCTGGGGTGCAAAAGAAAAATGGGAAGTGGAACCCGGTGAATTCACCATCATGATAGGTTCCACTTCCGCAGATGAAGATTTGCAAACAGTTTCTCTGACCGTCAATACATAACCACCGGTCCTATGAGGCCCGCCGGCATGAGCGGCGTCTTCCTGCGCAGGATAAAGCGCTGAACCATCAGGTTATCCGGAAGCGTCTGCAGATAGTTGCTCATGAGCGTGGTCACCTTCACCTCTATGGTGTTGGCACCCGGTTTCAAAAGCCCGTCGACTTCCAGTACGGCATCGCCGTACCAGTGAAGGCCGGCGGGTTTTCCGTTGATGGTCACCTCGGCAATGTAGCCCACCTTGCCCAGATTCAAGAACTTAGGCAGGTTGCCGGCAGGAAGCTCCACTTCCGTCGTGTAGGTGGCTACACCCATGAAGTTCTGGTAAGCCGGGAGGTCCTTGAGGTCGGCCAGGGTATCCATCACGGTGGGCGGCACGTCCGGCACCTCGGGATTCACGAAGCTCACCTTCCAGTTACGGACCTCCAGGCCTCCGGTGGACACCTTAGGGGCCTTCCATTCAGGGGCCTTTCCTCCCATCTTGTTGAACATGAAGACGAAACTCTCGGAAGGGCCGAAGTCGAAGTGGATCTTTCCATCGGCCGGGACCTTCAGGGTATAACGCTTGCCGGTGGCAGGATCGTAGAGCCAGGCGTTGCGGCCGCGGGTGACGCTGGCGGGGAAGGTGATGTCCGTTCCCTTGCCTTCCACGCGGCTGGCATTCACAAAGAGGAAGAAGTTGCTGCCGTCATCCATCACATAGCGGTTCTGTAGCAGGAAACGGTCGGGCTGGGAAATGGTGAGGGTGTGCGGCAGGGAGTACTGCTGCATCACATCGGCATACCACTCCAGGAAGCGGTTGTCCTCGGGTTTGGGCAGCAGGACAAAGCGTCCGGTCTTTTCCAGTTCCTTCACAATCTCTGCTACACGGGCGTCGCGGGCATCGGCATCGGCCATGCCCACGGACTTCTCCGGATAGGTTTCAATGCAGAAGACGCGGCCGCCGCCCAGGACGAATTCCCGGATCTTCTCCATGGCTTCCACGGTGGTCCCCCGGACCTCGACGGTGAAGAGCACACTGTACTCCTTGGGGCCGTAGCAGAGCTTGCCGTTCTTCACGGTGGCGCCTTCCAGGATTCTCTCGGAGACATAATCGGCCCCGCCTCCGTTCTTATGGATGGCTTCCCAGACGAGTGAGGTGTAGGGTACGTTCAGTTTCACGGGGAAGGGTTCCGTCTGCACGCCCATGGTGGACCAGAGGTCTGCATTGGCGGGGAGGATGGCTATATCCGTGTACATATCGGCATTCCTCACCAGCGCTCCCATACGGGCCCGGTAGTCGTTCAAAAGCTTGAAGTAAGGCCACCAGGTGTTTTTCTCGTTGTAGTAGCTGCCGTAGCGCACCCAGCCCGGGAAGGGAGCTTCCTTGGGCGAATAGTTGAATCCATGCCATACAGAATGGGTGATGCCGGAGATGCACGTCATGTCGGAACCCACCTTCAGATATTCCAGCGAGGTGGAGAACACATTATAAGTATTGGTCATCTCCTCGGCACTCACCAGGCGTTTTCCCTGCAGATGGGCGGCCGATGAGACGTACTTGTCAATCATGGTGTACGCCCTGCCGCGGCGGTAGTCCTGGTCTCCCATCTCCTCTCCCACCACGTGGCGCAGCCAGTTGGTGGTCCAGGACTCCCCTTCCGGGATGTCCACGGTCATGGAAGTCTCCAGCGGGAAGAAGCCGCAGCCATAGGCCTGGGCGCGGGCTTTCACCCCGTGCTCGTTGGCCCAGGCGCGGTACACCCGGAAGAAACGCTCTTCCAGGAGTTCGGCCTTGGTGAGCTCGAAGTCGTAGCGGGCGCGGTTCACCTGGTCCTGGAACTTCTCTCCCTTGGCGCAGCCGTAGTTGAAGTTCTCCACCTCTCCCAGGCGGCGCAGCTTGAACATGGTAAAGGGCAGCCAGGGCAGGATGTCATAGCCGCGGCGGCGGCGGAACTCCTGGGCAAAATCGGCCGTCCAGTTGGCTCCCTCCAGCTCCATGCTGTCCACGAAGAACGCACGCAGGTACTGGGACAGCGGGCCGAAACGGGCCTCCAGCTTACTGGACATGCGGTCCAGGTATTTCCTCACGGCAGCGGCATTCATGTGGTCCAGGATGGGACCGGCGGCACCCGGGGCGCCGTTGATGACGCTGGCGAAGGAATTGTACTTGACCATATAATACACCTGCCATTTCCCCTCCGGGACCTCCATGGTAAGGAGACCGTCCTTCACCAGGGAGGTAATGTCCCGGGCCTCGGAAAGGTCGTTGATAGGGTCCGGCACCAGCAGCACTTTCAGCAATTCGGGGGTGCGGCTGGGATGGGGCGTAGTGGCCTTGGGATCCAGTTCCTTATATACGTGGAACAGGGACTGGTCGTAAAGGGTACCGGCCTTAGCCGTGGTGTCGCAGTAGGTAAGGATGACGGAGGCCCTTTCCTCGCGGGGAAGGGATTCGGCCCCGAAAGGCCAGCCGGAACCCACGATAAGGTCGCAGGTCATACCCAGCTTCTTGGCCTCGTCAAAGGCCACCGCCAGCATATCGATCCACTCGTCGCTGAGCCAGGTGAGCGAAGGAAGCTGCAAATCGTCCACTCCCTCCTTGCCGGGATAGGCCACCGGGTTAATCTCCACACCGGCTATGCCCGCTTCCTTCAGGAGGTTCAGCTCCCGGCGGATCTCGCTCTCCTGCACCTTGTCTCCGTTCCACCACCAGCGCACATAGGGCCGATAGGCATCGTCCGGGTTCCGGAAAGCCTCCCAGACTTTCTTAGAGTTGCCACCGATAAGGGGCAGGCTCGCCAATACGGCGGCCAGGGTAATCAGGATTCTTTTCATTTTTTGTCAGTAAAAATATTGGCAAAACCAACGATGAGGTCCACGTCGGAAGGCTTGTTGGTCCAGTTGAAGGACACTTTGTGCTCTCCCGGAGGAAGATCCCATATCTGGCAGAGTTCCGTTCCCCTGCCATTTCCGGATGTGGGAAGGAAGACGGTCTTATAGGGAGCACCGTCCACCATAACCTCCACCCGGGCTTTGTAATCCGTTACGGAATAGTCCTTGGGCAGGACAAAGCGGTAGGAAAAGACCGCGCCCCTGCCTTCGAAACTGAATTCTCCCAGATCGGCCAGTGTCTTGTTGATACTGTGCTTAGCAACGGGCCAGAGGCCTTCGAAGCTCTGCTCCAGCCGTACGGGTTCGGGGACCTGCGTCCTGATGGTGACGGAGCTGCCCTCCGTGGAACCGCCATTGAGGGTAATGACCTTCAGGGCCTGGTTAAAGCTCATCTGGGAGGCGCGGTTCAGGGAAATGTCCGTATATTTGAAATTCACGTCCGCCACTTCGTAAAGGGGGGCTTTCCAGTATTCGGGAATTCCGTCGAAGCCCAGGATGGTGCCCAGGATGCCGGCGGCCGAGGCCGGATTGCAGTCCGAATCCTGTCCGCAGCGGGTGGCGATGTCTATGGTACGGAAGAAATCTCCGTCCCCGTACAGCAGGCCGATGACGATATACGCGCTGTTGATGACCGCGTCTATGTTGAAGGGGGCATTGAAACCGCTGGGGCAGCCGATGTCATAGCCGTAATGCTCATTGGCCAGCGACCAGGTAATGTGCCAGTCCTCGGGATACTGCTTCCACCAGCGGATCACATCGCTCATGCAGCGGTAGTACTTGCTCTCCTGCGGGATGGTCTTGAGGGCCTCGCCCACGATGTAGGGAATGTCATCGCTGATGAAGGCAAGGGCATACATGGCCGCCACGTAAACACCTCCATACCAGCCGTCTCCATAATTCATGATATGGCCGATCTCGTCGGTATAACCCGTTGCGGCATTCACCATGCCCGGGGCCATGATGCCGGCATAGTCGGCCTCTATCTGGAAGTCGATGTCATCGGCATGGGCGTTGTTGCGCCAATGGCCGGATGCGGGCGGCATAATCCCCTCCCGGATGTTGTAGCGTGCCTGGAGATTGGCGTGCCACAGGGGGTATCCAGCCTCGGCGAAAGCCTTGGCAAAGGATTCCACAGGAGCGTCCAGTCCCTCCTTTTCAAACACCTCCACGAAGGTGAGGTCCATATAGACGTCGTCGTACAGGCCGGGCGAATGGTCGTACCACCACTTCACCATATGCTCATTCCAGTCGATGGCATATTCGTCGGAGATGAAAGTGGGGAATTTGAATTCCGTAGGTCCTCCGTAAGTACAGCCTATGACCTGTCCGGCCCAGGCCCCGCGGATCTTGTCCATCAGGACCTCCTTATCCAGGGTAACCTGGTCTTGGGAGGGCTGTGCGCAGCCCACTGCGAGCAGCGCACAAAGGATTAATGAGTATCGGTGAAACATCCCAATGCGCTGACTTCGCTGTTAACGGCCTCATAGAATTTCCCGGAGGTTGCCGGATTGCGGTACAGAACCTTGTCCAGGACAATCCCCTTGCAGTTCTCGAAGTAGAAGAGGGTGGGAACGGGCGTATCGCTGCCGATGAATCCCTTGGCCTTCTGGTCTTCGTAGCTCTTGAGCACCAGCGGTGCACGGCCGTCCACTACGCCGTTGCCCCGGGTTGCATAGATTTTCACGTTCTCCACGCCGATGGCGTTGAAAATGGCCTTCTGGCCCTTGTAGTCGTGGATATTGTCCGAGCCGATGATATCGGCGGCGGCATCCAGGCGGATATTCACGCCGCTTCTCAGATAGACGGCGCCGGTCACGTAGCGGCCCACGCAGAAAGTGAGGGTGCCGCCACCCTTTTCGGCAATGAAATCGATGGCCTTCTGGATGCTGGTGGTATTGTCGATGATGCCGTTGCTCTTGATGCCGAAATAGGATGCCTGATATTCCTTATCCTGTGCAAAGGCGCCGATGGTAACGAGCGCGGCAAGGACTGTTATGATGATCTTTTTCATATCCGCTTATTTTTTGTTCTTGAACTTCTTCACGTTGTTGGTAATAATCTGCTTCTTGCCCTTGGGGGCGTCGGGCTGCAGGATCTGGACGCCCTGGAGGGTGAGGCCCTTCACGTCATCGGCCACGATGCCGGGACGGTAGTCCACGTCCTTGACGCTGATCTTCACATTCTTCATCACCAGGTTTTCGGCGTGGCGGATGTAGAAGCCCCACGCGGGAAGTTCCTTCCAGTTGGAGAATTCGGGATAGCTCTCCTCCAGTTCGGGGATGGCCTCCAGTTCGGCCTTGGAGGTGCCGCAATAGGCATATCCGGGATCGGCCTTGCCGGGATACACAATCTCAATGTTCTCCAGGGTCAGGTTCTGGATGGGCATTCCGGGGATACCCTGGATGCCGCTGGGGCAGATGTTGCGGGGCAGGTCCTCTACCGGGCCTTCGTACATATATCCGGCATCCGCCTTGTCGAAAGGAACCTCGGCATAGACGTTGCGGATGATGATGTTCTTCATATACGGATTGTCGCCGGCGCGGCGGGATCCGGTACGGATAAAGATGGGGTTGCCGGTGTTGATGCTCTGCACGCCGTCAATCACTACGTCCTCGATCTGGGCACCGTCCACCGTAGCGATGGTGATGGCCGAGCGGTAGGTGTCGTAGATGTAGATGTTGCGGAAGGTAAAGTTCTTGAACTTTCCAAGGGTATAGGTGCCGAACTTGATGCCGTTGGCGCTGGAGCGGCCGCGGCAGTTCTCCACCAGGATGTTCTCGGAAACGCCGTCCTTGCTGTGGCTCTTGAAGCAATAGACATCATCGGCGGCGTCGAAGTCGCAGTTGCGGATAACCACGTCGGAGCAGTCCACGATGTCTATGCCGTCGTTGTTCCAGTAGGACTTGGCGTCCACTTTCACGCCGTCCACCAGGATGTTGCGGCATTTGTCGTACTGCTGGTTCCAGCTGGCAGGGTCCCGGAGCGTGATGTCCTTGACCGTAATGCCGTCGCACTTGTAGAAATGAAGGTTCTCGGGGCGCTTGCTCTCCTGGAGGCGGTCCAGTTTGAGCGGGTCCTCGATCAGACCCATATGCACATAGTCCACGCCCTTGGTGGCCACCAGGAAACCGCGGCAGTTGATTTCTCCCTTACCGGTGATGCCGATATTCTTCTGCTTGATGGAGAAGATCATCGAGGTCCACTTGGCGTCCTCATCCCTTACGAAGTCCCAGGGATTGAGGGAGCCCAGCAGGCGGGCATCCTCCTCGATGTGCAGGGTAACGTCGGACTTGATGTAGATGGAGCCGGTGACAAAGTCTCCGCCCTTGAAAATGAGGCGGCCTCCCCCATTGGAGGAAATGTAGTCGATGGCAGCCTGGATGATGGCGGTGTTGAGGGTTTCACCGTCGGCCTTGGCACCAAAGTCGGTGGCGAGATAATCCTTTGCAGCGGCCGACAAGGAGAATGCTCCGGCCAGGGCAAGGGTCCATACAAGTTTAATTAATGTTTTCATTTTTAGGTATTTATAAATTATTGTTTAATCTGAAACCAAATGGTGCGCCACTGCGGGCCTTCATCGAAAGGAGGCATCAGCGCAATAGGCTTTAGGCGAAGCGTTCCGGCAAGGAGCTGTCCGTCCGAGTCCAGGCGGGCCGAGGCTATTTCCCCGCGCGTCAGAAGCAGGGGGTTGGGATGCTCGAAACCGTCCTGGTGGTTGGTGGCATAGACCAGAGGGCCCGCACAGAAAGTGACATAGTGCCGGGTGAAACCGTTGTACCAGTTGGGGAAGTTGTACTCGTCCTTTCCGGCATTGCGGTATTCCCAGCTCTTTTCCAGGGTGCGTACCTCGTAAGGGAACTCGATTTCCAGGCGGTCTCCATCCTTCCAGGAGCGTTTGACACGGATGTATCCGTCCTTTTCCTTCGGCGTCATCGCCTTTCCGTTCACTTTCACCGTGAAGGACTGCGCCCATCCGGGCCGATGCACCGCGAGGGTGAAATTTCCCCGGCCGCCTACCTCGAAAACTGCCTTGCCGCTGCGGGCATAATCCGAGCTCTGGCAGATTTTCACCGGATTCCCTTTTACGGACGTCTCATAGGAGGATTCGGAGATGATATTCACATAGACGCCGTCCTTGCGGGTATCGTACAGATAGACGGGGATGTCTTCCAGGGCCGTCATTCCGCTGCTCCAGCAGCAGGCCCAGTCTCCCCTGGGGGTGAGCTCCCCGTTGGTGCGCACGTAATACTCCCAGCGCAGGCCGTCATCGGCCCGGGCGGCCAGCAGGGCATTATAGCAGGTTTTCTCCAGCTCCCCGGCATATCTCCCATCGCCGGTGATGCGCAGCATCTCCCAGGTGAAATGCATCCATTCCATCACCGAGCAGGTTTCGGTACACTCATAGGGGGCCCACTCGGCCGGGCGGTTGAACAGTTCCCAGCAGAAATTGATGCCGCCCCAGGGGCCTCCCAGGGTGGTGAGATGGGCGCTGCGGATGTTTTCCCAGGCCAGGGTGCAGGCTTCCAGAAGACGCGTGTCCCCGAACAGCTGAAAGGCCTTGGCCATTCCCGTGAGGCAGCGGTTCATCTCATAGATCTTCCCGTTGCCGATGAGGGAAACATCGTACCCTTTCCGGGCCAGCGAAATGAGCTGGAGGCAGGGGGTGTTGTCCAGTTCAAAGATACAGCGGTCTATGAGTTCTTTCACCACCGGCTCCGGCCTCAGGAGATAGAGGTCGCAGAGCGGATCCAGGATGCCGCAGCCGGCCATGCCGCTGTGCTGCCCGGTCTGGGCTATCTTGATTCCCTGGTCAAAGACGGTCCAATGCAGGAATCCGGCAATACGCAGGGCGCAATCGGCATAACGGGGCTGGTCCAACGCTACACTGGCCTCGGTGAAACCTTTGATAAGATACGCCATGATCCAGGTGTCCCAGTCCACCTTCATTTCCTCGGGGCCGGGGCGGTGATAGTAGCGTTTGTCCTCCCCGTAACAGCCCAGGTAGCCGTTTTCCTCCTGAAGGGACAGCAGATAATCGGCCACGGAAACCAGTTTTTCCCTAAGTACGGGATCTCCGGTGCGCTCATAGGCCTTTGCGGCGGTATACATCCACTTGCCGGCATGTTCTCCCTGCCAGCCGCCTTTTCCCTGGGCCACCATCTCCGGGCTGAACAGGTGGATGGCATAACTCTCCGGCCCCGTTATATACTGCGACAGGCGGCCGTCGTAGCCAGTGTCGACAGCGTGGCCCAGAAGGCCGCCGATGGTTATGACGAGAAGGAGTTTCATATCCCCGGGCTATCTTATTCCAACACCGCGATTACGGGATAATGGTCCGATACGAAGGGCATGTTGTCATAGGACTTGGTCAGACGGGTAAGGCTGGTGCACTTCGTATAGCCGGAATAAAAGATATAGTCGATGTGACGGGTACCGGTCACCTTGCCCCAGTCGTGCCAGGTGGGGCCTTCGTCAATTTCGGGAGCGGTTTCCCAGACATCGGACATAATACCGCGAAGATCCGTCAGGCAAGGGTCGTCAGGGTAAACGTTGAAGTCTCCGGTCAGAATCATGGGGAAGCCTTTCGGATTCATTTGGCCGATCCTTTCCACAATGAGGGCCAGGCCGTTGCGGCGGGCCACCTGACCCACATGGTCCAGGTGCGTGTTCACAAAGAAGAACTCCTTGTTGCAGGCCAGGTCTTTCAGCAAGGTCCAGGTGGCGGTGCGGCGGCAGGCGGCATCCCAACCCAGCGAAGGCTCGTCAGGGGTCTCGGAAAGCCAGTAGGTACCCCAGTCCTTGAGGGCGATACGGGTGGTGTCGTAGAAAACCGACATGTGTTCACCCTGCTTGACACCGTCCTCGCGGCCCACGCCCACGCATTTGTACATGGGGCATTGCTCCAGGAAGTACTCCAGCTGGAAATCCACCGCCTCCTGCACGCCGAAGACGGCGGGACGCTGGTCCAGGATCATATCGGCAGCGGCCTTGCGCCTGTACTGCCAGGAATTCTCATGGTCATTGGCTACACCAGCCCGCACATTGAAGGTCATGACCTTGATGGGGGTGGGTGCCTGACTGCAGGCAAACAGGGAAAGGGCTGCCGCAAAGAGAATCAGAAGCTTTTTCATTTCCGGAATAGTTTACAGGTCAATCTCGATGATATAGTCCGTGCTGCAATCTGCATCGGCGGGAACCCAGACAGAGAAATCGGTCTTGGTCTTCTTGAACTGGAGCGGAGTGCCATCGGCAAAAGCCTTTACCTTGCCCTTCTTTACCTTGAGGGTGAAGGGAAGGGTGATGACGCCGTCCTCGGGCATTTCCAGCACGTGCAGGAAAATCTTGCCTTCCTTGTGGGTGAGAACGCCCCAGGGCTGGGGTTTGAGCATGGTGGCACGCGTGCCGTAGATGCTTTCCCCGTTGGCGGCCATCCATTCTCCCATGGCGGCCAGGCGCTCCACACTGCCGGCGGGAATGGTTCCGTCCGGGGCGGGCCCCACGTTGAGCAGGAGATTGGCATTGCGGCCGGCAATGTTCACCAGGGTGCGGAGCAGTTCGGGAACGGTTTTCCACTTGGGATCCCTGAGGTTGTAGCCCCAGTTGTCATTGAGCGTCTTGCAGGTTTCCAGGGCCAGATCCTGGCTCACGTGGCTGGTGCGGCTGTAACCGGATTCATTTTCTCCGGGAATGTCGCGTTCAAAAATCTGGATGTCTTCTCCCGGAATGGGAACGCGGTGGTGGTTGTTGGCCACCAGGCAGGAAGGCTGGAGGCTGTGGATGAGGTTGTAGATTCTCTCATAGCCCCAGTCGAAGTCCACCTTCAGTTCCTGTCCGGGTTCGGGCTTTTTGATCTTGGCCCAGTCGCCGTCGAACCAGATGCAGCCGATGGGACCGTAGTTGGTGAGGAGTTCCGTAATCTGCTCGCACATGAAGTCCAGGTAGTGGGCGTAATCGGCCTTGGGATTGCCGTCTCCGCGGGGATAGTCATCACGACCCCAGTCCAGCAGGGAATAATAGAAGTTCAGGCCGATTCCCTCGGCGTGGCAGGCTTCGGCCAGTTCCTTGATGGGATCGCGGTGCCAGGGCGTTGCCTCCACTACATTGTAGGGAGAAGCCTTGGTCTTGAACATCGAGAAGCCGTCGTGATGGCGCGAAGTGATGGTGATGTACTTGGCGCCGGAAGCCTTGATCTGGCGGACCCACTGACGGGCATCGAAGCGGGAGGGATAGAAGCCCCCCGGGTAGGTGGAATACACCTCGTAGGGAACCTTCTCGTTATACATCACCCATTCTCCCTGGGCCAGCATGGAATACACGCCCCAGTGAATGAATACGCCGAACTTGTCGTCGCGAAACTGTTCTTTGGCGGCTACGACCTGGGCGGAAGGCACATAGCCCTTGACGCCTTCTTCCACATCGGGAAGGATGGGCTGGCTGGCCAGGCCCAGGAAGGCGGAGATTAATAGTGTGGTTAACATATGGGTTGGTTTTGAATTATTTGTCTACGTGGAAGGAGCAGATAAGGGGCTCACTCTGCGCATCCCAGGAATCCAAGGCCACGATGCTGGCGGTGTACTCCCCTTCCTCCAGGCCGTCCAGAGGAAGCTCGTAGGATTCCTTCATCTGGGACGGAAGCGGGACTTTGTAAAAATCGGCCAGGATCTTTTTTGTGACTACCGGCTCGCCGTCCTTGATAAGGGTGATGCGGTAGTGGTGGACGAATTCGTCGTCCTTTCCGGCGGCGAAGCAGAGTTTCCCGTCCTGGAATTGGGCCGATGAAAGCGTCGGCGGCGTATTCCGGGCCCTGAGGGTCTCGTGATTGTATCTGCGCAGATGGGAGCCATCGGCCCTGGGTGCTCCCAGTTCCCAAGCTTCCCCTATGGTGGCCTTGTTGAAGAAATCCATGCGGGTCAGGCGTGCATTTCCCTTTTTGTCAAACTGCAGCAGAAGGCCCTGCGAGAAGTTTCCGGCGCCCTTCATCACGGTAACGGTGGCCATATCCTCATAGTTTCCGTTGTCGATGGCCATATAGCTGGTAGAGGCGGTTCCCACGGCGGTGAAGGATCCCTGCCAGATGCTGCGGGGGTCGTTCAGGGGGAAATGCAGGTGGCCGCCGAAAGTGATGACCTGCGGATAGCGGGAAAGAATCTCGCTCAGTTCTTTGGTGGACCAGTAATCTCCCATACGGGTGTACGTATCCTGCAGGACGGAACCGTAGCAGGTGCCGTAAATCATGGGATGGGTAAGGAGGAGGACATAGCGGTCCGGATCTTTTTCCGTTATCTCTTTCAGGCGGGCTTCCAGCCAGTCCAGGACGGCGGGGGCATAAGTAATGGGACTGGAGTGCTCCGGAGTGAGGCACAGGATGTGACAGTTCCCTATTACGCAGTGCCGGCATTCCAGGGAATCCCTCATGACCGGGTCCAGGTCCGTCTTGAAATACTCTTCTCCCAGAATGGTATGGAAAACCTTGTGCTGGGCAACGCTCTCCCCGGTCCAGCGGTACTGGGGATTCATGTCGTGATTGCCGATGGTATAAACCATGGGGACCGCGGCGGGATCCAGGACTTCTTCGTAGATTCTCTTGAAATCGGCCATCTGCTTCTCCGAAGCCACATTGATGAGGTCTCCCACCACCAGGACGCCGGCCAGATTCCCCTGGGAAGCCTCCTCCAACTGGGTGAGGACCTCCTTGAACTTTGCCTCCGAACCGTATCCGTTTCCTATATGCGTATCGCTTATAATGCCCAGGGAGAGGACGATAGAGTTCTCGTCAAAACTCCCGGCCTGTTGCCTGCAGGCGAAAAGAAAAGGAAGGGCCAGAAGCCCCATGGTAAGACGGGTCCATTTCATAGGGATAAATATAGTGAAAAATCGCCATTATTGTTTATCTTTGAGGTATGAAAACGCATTTTTTCTTATCGGCCTTGGCTCTGGGCTTATGCATAAGCCTCCAGGCCCAGCACACACAGTATGTGAATCCCTTCATCGGCACCACCGGAATGGGTCATACCTTCCCCGGAGCCTGCGTTCCCTTCGGCGGAGTGCAGCTGTCTCCCGACACGGAAATGATTCCCCACAACATCAAGGGAGTCTATCAGCCCCGCACCTACGAGTACTGCGCCGGCTACCAATATGACGACCCCACCATCGTGGGCTTTTCCCACACACACTTCAGCGGAACCGGCCATTCGGACCTGGGAGACATTCTGTTGATGCCCGGAACGGGAGAGATCCTGCTTACGCCCGGAACGGCGGAAAGGCCGGAAGAGGGTTATCGCCAGCGCTTCAGCCATGAACATGAATCGGCCGGGGCCGGGCACTATGAGGTACGGCTGGAAGACAGCGGCATCCAGGTGGAACTGACGGCCACCCCGCGCGTGGGCGTGCACCGCTACACCTTCCCACAAGGGGCCGATAAGGGCCACGTTGTCCTGGACCTGGACCACGGCATCTACAATTACGACGGCAAGACGCTCTGGGCCGAGGTGAAGGTGCTGAGTCCCACCCTCGTCGTGGGCTACCGCATCACCAACGGCTGGGCCCGCACCAATTATACCTATTTTGCCATGAGCTTCTCCAGCCCCATCGTGGAATACGGCTACGAGGACAAGGCCCCCGTCTATTACAAGGGCGGCTATGCCAAGTTCCCCCAGTACCAGAACTTCCCGGAGATGGCGGGCCGCAAGCTCGCCGCCTGGTTCCGCTTTGACACGGCGGCCCAGCCGGAGGTTACCGTAAAGGTGGGCATCTCCGCCACCGGAACAACGGGCGCTCTCAAGAACCTGGAGGCCGAGGCCGGCAGCAAGGGCTTCGACCAGATTCGGCAGGAGGCCGAACTGGCCTGGGAGAAGGAACTCTCCTGCATGGAAATAGAAGGCAGCGAGAAGGAGAAAACCATGTTCTACACCTCGCTTTACCATACCATGATCAATCCTTCCGTCTACATGGACGTAGACGGCCTGTACCGCGGTCTGGACCATGAACTGCACCAGGCAGAGGGCTTTACCAACTACACCGTCTTCTCCCTCTGGGACACCTACAGGGCCCAGCATCCCTTCCTGGCGCTGGTCAAACAGCACCGCGACGAGGACATGATTGCCTCCATGCTGGCCCATTATGAGCAGAGCGTCCACGGCATGCTCCCCATCTGGAGCCACATGGCCAATGAGAACTGGTGCATGACCGGTTACCACAGCGTGAGCGTCCTCTCCGACGCCATCGTGAAGGGCCTCAAGGTAGATGGCAAAGAAGCCCTGAAGGCCATGGTTTCCACCTCCACCGTTCCGTGGTACGGAGGGCTGGGAGAATACATGAAACTGGGCTATGTGCCGCTGGAGGCCACTTCCACGGCGGCCAGCAACACCCTGGAATATGCCTATGACGACTGGGCCATAGCCGCAGCCGCCCAAAAGCTTGGGGACCAGAAAACGGCCGATGAATACTTCAAGCGCGCCGCCTATTACAAGAATGTCTTCGACAAAGAAATGGGCATGGCCCGCCCCCGCTATATCGACGGTTCCTTCAAGGCCGATTTCGACAGCAAGCAGACCGTAGGCCAGGGCTTCATCGAAGGCAACTCCCAGAACTTCTCCTTCCACGTTCCCCAGGATGTGAACGGTATAATGAAACTTATGGGCGGGGACAAACGCTTCATCGCCACCCTGGACGACCTCTTCGGCAGCGAACTGCCCGCCTACTGCTACGAGGACAACGAGGACGTCACCGAAGACTGCCTGCTGGGCGGCTATGTCCACGGCAACGAGCCCAGTCACCATATCCCCTATCTGTACGCCTGGACTTCCCAGCCCTGGAAAACCCAGTACTGGCTGCGGGAAATCATCGACCGTTTTTACAAGCCCGAAATCCGCGGCCTGGGCGGCAACGACGACTGCGGCCAGATGAGTGCCTGGTACATCTTCTCCGTGATGGGCTTCTATCCCGTGTGCCCGGGTACGGACCAGTATGTGATAGGCGCCCCCTATCTTCCTTATGTAAAGGTCCGGTTCGAGAACGGGAACACCCTGGAAATCAAGGCCCCCGGCGTAAGCGATGCCAAGCGTTACGTCAAGGCCGTCAAACTGAACGGCCAACCCCTGAACCGGCTCTATCTGACCCACGAAGAGCTTTTGCAGGGCGGCACGCTGGAATTCACCATGAGCAAGACCCCCAACAAGCGTCGCGGCGTTTCCGCTGACACCAAACCCTACTCGCTATGAGAAAAGCCATTTTAGCCCTGGCCCTGCTGGCCTGCACCGCCGCTTTTGCGCAGGAGCGCCTCATCGGTTACGTCAATCCTTTCATCGGCACCGACGGCTTCGGCAATGTCTATCCCGGTGCTCAGATTCCTTTCGGCGGCATCCAGATAAGCCCCGATACGGACGACTTCGACTACGACGTGGCAGCCGGCTACAAATACAACAAGCCCACCATCATGGGCTTCAGTCTCACGCATCTTAGCGGCACCGGTATTCCGGACCTGGGAGACTTCCTCTTCGTTCCCGGAACCGGCACCCTGAAAAGCGCTACCGGTACGGATACGGACCCGGACAGCGGCTACCGTTCCCGCTTCAGCCATGAGCGGGAGGCGGCGTCCCCCGGCTACTATATGGTGGATCTGCTGGACTACGGGGTGAAGGCCGAGATGACGGCATCGGCCCGCAGCGGCATCCTCCGCTTTACCTATCCGGCGGCCGATTCGGCCTTTGTGATGGTGGACCTGAACCACACCCTCCGCTGGCCCTGCGAATGGTCTTCCGTGCGCCTGCTGGACGACTATACCATCATAGGCAGCAAGATTGTGGCGGGCTGGAACCCGGACCGCTATGTCTACTTTGCCGCCCGCTTCTCGGAGCCCATCCGGGATTTCGTCATCCTGCAGGAAGGCCAGCCGGTCATCTACAACACCAAGCGCTTCCGCAGCAGCCTCGAAGCCTGGGGCAAGGGCCTGCAGGCCTGCGTCCTATTCAGCACCACCGAGGGGCAGCAGATCACCGTCCGTACGGCCGTCTCCGCCGTGGGCACCGACGGTGCCCTCCTCAACCTTCAGGAAGTGGCAGGAAAGAGCTTCGAGGAAGTCCGCCAGGAGGCCGAGGCACTCTGGGAGGCCGAACTGGGCAAGTACCAGCTGGATCCCGGCTGCGACCTGGCCACCAAGGAGACCTTCTACACCAGCGTCTACCGCACGGCGCAGCATCCCTTCCTTTTCCAGGATGCCGACGGCCGCTTCCGCGAGCACGACAAGACCATCGGCCAGGCAAAAGACTGGACCAATTACACCACCTTCTCGCTCTGGGACACCTACCGTGCCTTCCATCCTCTCCTGAACCTGGTGAATCAGCCGTTACAGGCCGATATCGCCAATTCCATGCTGGCGCATTACGATAAGAGCACGGAGAAGATGCTGCCCATCTGGTCCTTCTACGGAGGTGAAACCTGGTGTATGATAGGCTACCACGCCTGCTCGGTTTTGGCCGATATGATAGTGAAGGGCGTCCAGGGCTTCGACTATGAAAGGGCCTACCAGGCTATGAAGACCACCGCCACCAATCCCCACTACGACTGCATTCCCGAATACACCACGCTGGGATACGTCCCCTTCGACAAGGAGAAGGAATCCGTGTCCAAGACCCTCGAATATGCTTACGACGACTGGTGCATCGCCCAGGTGGCCAAGCTGCTGGGGCACGAGGAGGATTACGAGTTCTTCATCGGCCGAAGCCAGAATTACCGCAACCTGATCGATCCCGAGACCAAGTACATGCGCGGCCGCGATTCCGAGGGCAACTGGCGCACGCCTTTCGCCCCCATCGCCTACCAGGGTCCCGGCTCGGTGAACGGCTGGGGAGACATTACGGAAGGCTTCACCATGCAGTACACCTGGACCGTCCCCCACGCCTTCGAAGACTACATGGCCATTGCCGGAAAGGACTTCCTGCGCAAGCGCCTGGACAGCATCTTCGAACTGGAGATGAGCGACGACATCCCGGGCGCCCACGACATCTGGGGCCGCATCGGAGGTTACTGGCACGGCAACGAGCCCTGCCATCACGTGCTGTATCTGTACAACAAGCTGGGCAATCCCAAGGCCTGCCAGAAGTGGGTGCGTTATGTGGCCGATCATTTCTACGGAAATACGCCCGACGCCCTCAGCGGCAACGACGACTGCGGACAGATGAGCGCATGGTACATCTTCAACTGCATGGGCTTCTACCCGGTTTGCCCCGGCAGCGACGAGTATGAGTTGGGCTCTCCCTGCGTTCCCGGCCTCAAGGTCCGCCTCTCCGGCGGTGGCACCCTCACCGTGCGCACCAAGAACTGGAGCAAGAAAAACGTATATGTGAAGGCCGTTTACCTCAACGGACAGAAGATAAAGGGAACCACCATCCATTATGATGACATAAAGGATGGTGGCGAACTGTACTTCGTAATGAAATAGGACGGCTACTTCCAGTATTTGGAGGCCTGGATGGCTGCATTCTGCAGGGTCCGGGCCTCTTTTTCCGTTATCTCGTTCTCGGTGCCCTGGTTGCGGAAGGTATTCCCCTTGACGCTTACCCCGAAGACGGGGCGGATGAGGGTCTCGAACCAGACGCAGGCCGTAGCGTATCGGCCATACTTATAATCCATGTGGAAGCCGTCGCGGGTGTATTCCCTCTCGGTCTGCAGCTTTCCCTTGCGAAGGTTCTGCACCGCCACGCCGGAAGCGATGACGACGGGGATGTCGTAGTCCCGGCGGAGCTTCTCCACGCAGGATTCGATGCACGCATACATCAGCTCCTGGCTGTAGGTGTAGTTGGCAAAGTTACGGCTCTCGTAATTGTGGGCATAGGCCCAGGTCTGGTGCCATACGATAGTCGCATTGGGGTTGGAGCAGTTCTGCCGCACAATCCCGATGAGCTTGGGCAGCCAGGGGTCGTAACTGTCCCATCGGCCACTCTTGGGAGAGCCTTGCTGCAGGGTAATGATATCCCACGGCTCGTCGCCCACGCCATCCATGAAACTTCCCTCCTTGTAGCGCTTGACCGTCACCCATTCATTGGCAACGGACTTTCTGTACACATACTCGTGCCCGTCGGTCTCGAATTCCGTGCAGTGCCTTTCCAGGGTGCAGCCTCCGATGTAGAGGCGTCCCAGGATGACATTGTGGATTCCGGCAGCCTCCAGCAGGCCGGGCAGGTACTCCGTGGCGTCATCGGAGAAAGAATTGCCGATGGCCAGGATGCGGAGCGTGTCGGGCTGCTGCGGCAGCGGGTGATTGGGATAGGACTCCTGGGCCAGTAACCCTATGGGAAAAAGGAACAGGAGCAACAAGTAGATGCTGATGCGGATTATCCTTTTCATCATTCTTCAGGTCTATATTCCAAAATATCGCCGGGCTGGCAGTCCAGGGCCTTGCAGATAGCCTCCATGGTACTGAGGCGGATGGCCTTGGCCTTGCCGCACTTGAGGATGGAAAGATTGGCGGGGGTGATGCCGACTTTCTCGGCCAGCTCGCCGGAAGACATTTTCCGGCGGGCCAGCATTACATCAATATTGGTGATGATCGGCATACGCGTTTACTTTTCGGGCTGAGGCTGCTCATCGGCCTTCTGGCCTTTGAGGTAGGAAGGGAGCTCCATACCGGCCATCTTGAAGAGGTCATCGAGCGGAGGTACGCTCTTCATCATACCGGAAATGAAGTTGGAAGTGGCGGTCTTGCCGTCGGTGCCGTTGCCGGTGTCCCAGACGGTGACCTTGTCGATGTTGATGCCCTTGACGGCCTCTACCTGGGTCTTGACCAGTTCGGGCAGTTTGTCGGCAATCATCATGAGGACAGCCTTCTGGGCGTCTCCCTCGGCAGCGCTTACCAGGTTCTTGAAACCGTCGGCCTGCTTGGTGAGGATTTCCAGCATACCCTTTGCCTGGGCGTCCATCTTGGCGAAGATAGCGTCGGCTTCACCCTTGGCCTTGCGGCGGATCTGCTCGGCTTCGGCTTCGGCCTCGATGATCTTCTTCTGCTTGTCAATCTCGGCAGCCACCACGATGTTGGCCTTCTGGGTGGCTTCTTCACGTTCGGCACGGGCCAGTTCGGCGTCACGCTCACTCTGGTAGGCTTCCTCCAGGGCCTTGGCGGCCTGAACCTTTTCGGCTGCTACGGCAATGCGGTCGGCCTCAGCAGTCTTCTGACGGCGGAGGGCGTCGGAGTTGGCAATCTCGATCTTGGCGCTGTTCTCACCCTTCACGGCATCGGCATCGGCCGCAGCCACATTGATACGGGTGTCCTTATCGGCCATGGCCTTACCGGTTTCACCGTAACGGTTCTGCTCGGCCACGCTCTTCTTGGCGTCGTTGATGGCCTTGGCGGCAGCTTCTTTACCCAGGGCCTCGATATAGCCGGACTCGTCACGGATATCGGTGACGTTCACGTTGATGAGCTTGAGGCCGATCTTGCGCAGTTCGGCTTCCACGTTGGTGGATACGTTGGCCAGGAATTTGTCGCGGTCGGCGTTGATTTCCTCGATATCCATGGTGGCGATGACCAGACGCAGCTGGCCGAAGAGGATATCGGTGGCAATGTTCTGGATGCTGTCCACGCTGAGGCCCAGCAGACGCTCGGCGGCGTTGGTCATGTTCTCCGGCTCGGTGGAGATACCCACGGTGAAGCGGCAGGGAACGTCCACGCGGATGTTCTGCTTGGACAGGGCGTTGGTCAGGTTGCACTCAATGGAGATGGGCTTGAGGTCCAGGAAAGCATAGTCCTGGAAAACAGGCCAGATGAAGGCGGCACCGCCGTGGATGCACCGGGCCGATGAAATGGAACCGGCTCCGTTCTTACCCGTCTTACCGTAAATGACAAGGATCTTGTCGGAAGGGCAGCGGCGATAGCGCTTGAGGATGGCCGACAGGGTAACGAACACCACGGCCACAATGATGAGGATCAGATACAGTTGAGGCATAATAGTTATACGGTATAAGTGTTACTTTCTTCTACTAATAAGGTATTGGCGTCCAGGGCGTCCACCACCCGGATGGAAGTACCGGTCCTGAGCGGGGTCTCGCTCTCGGTCACGGCATCGTACTCACGTACGGCACCGCTGATGGTAATCTGCACCTTTCCGGTGCCGCTGCGGCCTTCGGGGATTGTGAGATAGACCTTGCCTTCGCAGCCTGCGGCCGATTTCTGCAGATTGATATTGCCGCTCTGCTGCATACCGGCGAGCCACTTGAACAGGTACATCACGGCGGCTACCAGAGCCAGGCCGATGAGCACGGACAGAACGACGCGCAGCGGAACGCTGGGTACGCTGTCCTGCAGGAGGATGGCGCTCCACCCGAAGCCCAGGATGAAATTGACGAAGTTGCGGAAGGTGTACAGGTTGGCACCGCCGTCAATGTTGGAGAGGTCGGCCCCGTCCATGGAAGTATCCACGTCCACGTCGAAGTCCGAGTCCACATCGGCCCCTACGAAGGTGAGGATGCTTTGGATAATGAACACGAGCGAAGCCGTAAGGGTGACGCCCCACAGGATTTTCATGACAAGGCTGAGTTCAGCCCACCAGGTAGCAATCATAGTGTTTCAGTGTTTATTTTCTGCAAATATAATAAAAATTATTGAATTGCAATAAAAATTTTAGATTTTTCTTATTTGAATATTTTTCGTACCTTTGAGAATACAAAAATCACAAACTATGGCTAATTTCCAAGATTACATTATGCAACTGGTGGGCGCTGCGGCCGGTAACGTCGAAATTCCCGCCAACGTTAAGGATCAGGTCCTGGGTGGCCTGGGAGAATCCATTCTGGGCTCTCTTACCCAAACCGCCGTCAAGAAAGGCGGCCTGGAACAAATCAAGGAACTCCTTACCGGCAAAACGGACATCGCCAAAAGCGCCATCACCGCACTGGCCGGCACCCTCTTCACCAAAAAGATCCTCAACAAACTGAACCTTGGCAAGCTGGGGCCCGTCCTCATCGCCCTCATTCCCGGTATCCTGGGTAAGCTGGGCGGCTTCTTCAAAGACCAGGACGGAGACGGTGACGTAGATGTCAACGACATCATGATTGCCCTGGGACTGGGTTCCGGTTCCGGTCTCCTGGGCGCCGCAAAGGGCCTCCTGGGCGGCCTGTTGGGCGGAAAGTAGCAACAAGCGCTTTACTATAATATACATGAATACACACGTAGTCATTATGGCCGGCGGGATTGGGAGCAGGCTCTGGCCGCTTTCCACACCGGACGTACCCAAACAATTCATAGACGTGCTGGGTGTGGGCCGCAGCCTCATCCAGCTCACCGTGGACCGCTTCGCCCCGGTCTGTGCCCCGGACCATTTCTGGGTGGTTACCGGAGAGAAGTATGTAAACCTGGTGAAGCAGCAGCTGCCCGCCATCCCGGAGGACCAGATCCTGGCCGAACCCGAAGGCCGCAACACGGCCCCCTGCATCGCATACGCCTCCTGGAAAATCCAGAAGAAGGACCCGGAGGCCAACATCGTGGTCACCCCGGCCGATGCCCTGGTGCTCAAAACCGCCGAGTTTGCAGAAACCATAGCCAAGGCCCTGGCATTCACCCAGGAGCGGGACGCCATCGTTACCGTGGGAATTGCACCCTCCCGTCCGGAAACCGGTTACGGCTATATCCACGCCGCCGAAGCCCTGCACGGCCAGCTGGTGAAAGTGAGCGAGTTCAAGGAGAAACCGGACCTGGACACCGCCCTCCAATACCTGGAAGACGGCCACTATTTCTGGAACGCCGGCATCTTCGTGTGGAACATCAATACTATTATAAGGGAACTGAGCGCCTACGCCCCGCAGATTGCCGGCGTGATGGACCAGCTGGCCCCCTCCTTCTTCACTAACCAGGAGAGCGCAGAACTGCATCGGCTCTTCCCCACCTGTGAAAAAATCTCCATCGACTACGCCGTCATGGAGAAGTCCCCGCGCATCTACGTCATTGCCGAAGACCTCGCCTGGAGCGATCTGGGCAGCTGGGGCTCTATCCAGACGCACTTGAAGGCCGATGAGGACGGCAACTCCGCCGTGGGCACCGATGTGCGCCTTTTCGACTGCCAGAACTGCATTGTCCACACCGCCTCCGAGAAGACGGTTGTAGTGGAAGGCCTTGACGGATACATAGTTGCCGAATCCAAAGACCGTCTCCTGGTTTGCCGTCTCTCGCAAGAGCAGCACATCAAGGAATTCAGTGCTTAGCGTCATTCCCGGCCACGACCGGGAATCTTTTTGAAAAAAGTTAATTTTGGTATTGCTTTTTCAAAAAAAGTAACTACCTTTGCAATCCCGATTTGGGACGGAGGACTCGTTAGCTCAGTTGGTAGAGCACAACACTTTTAATGTTGGGGTCTCGGGTTCGAGCCCCGAACGGGTCACAAAAAACCAGACTGTTTGCACTCTTAGCTCAGCTGGTAGAGCAGCTGACTCTTAATCAGCGGGTCTAGGGTTCGAGTCCCTAAGAGTGCACTTCTAAAGAAGCTAAGTTGCGAATTAACAGCAACTTAGCTTTTTTCTTTGGGATTTTTGTCGACTTAGGAGTCGGTCACATTTCAAGTGTTAGGTAACAAAAATGTACACGCAAGATAAAGGGCGCAGGACCGTAGAGATGGTCTTGCGCCCTTTGTACGATATAGGGTAATTAAGAATCTTTTGCCAGTGATATACAAAACAATCTTGGAAGATTGGCAACTTCTGGAACTGGTCAAACTGCCAGAACAATCGCGGGGTCAATATTCAGGCGCGTTGAGATGATTCGAGCCTGTTCATAGGTGGGATTGGCTTTCCCGCTCAGGATGGCGTTAAGGCGAGGCGCCGTAATTCCCAGAATGGCAGCCAGTTGCTTCTGGCTCCATTTGTTCTCTGTCAAACGGGCGTTCATGGTCTCAGAAAGCGTAGGTGCCTCAATTGCGTAGTGTTCCTTCTCATACTCTTCCACCAGGGCGGAAAGTACGTCCAGTTCCTGAAGACGAGGATCATCGGCGGGTGTTTTCTCGTCCGTCTCAAAGAAAAGCTGGTCAATACGGGCCATCAAGGCCTTGTACTGTTTTTAGTCCTTGATCTGTGCCATAATCTTTTGTACTATATGGTTGATGCGTCAATCTTGTCGTATTCGCCGTGAGTTCCCACAAAACGGATGTACACAAGCTTAGGGCTGAACTTATTGCCCCAAAGGTAACGATTTATATATAAAAGACAAAAGGATTTTTTTCGCAAAATGGCGGCGCTCGCCGGGTCGGGGCTTTGCCCCTCCCTCTTCCTCTCTTCGTTGCAAGGATGGGGGGTGTGCGACGGACACTCCTTCGAGGGGAGGGAAGAAGAATTTATTTATAGGGCGAAGGTGTATATTCGGCAACCTGATTATTCAGAAGAATATACCCTTTTTGTAGTTTACTTATAGTGAAGGAAAAGCCTGAGAAGCCTGCGAATTAACCAGATTTTTCCTATCTTTGCATCGGACTCCAGGCAATAGCCGGAGAAGACCGGATGGTCCATGGACCTCTGCGGGACAGTACCGCAGTTTCACGGGGCCTTCGTGATACCATTCCTCCCCTACGGGGGAGGATTTTTCATTCGGAAGATGAAGACCTACTCATTTGCCAAGCTCCAGGCCCGCTGGTACCCTACGATGGAAGAGATTGCCAATCCCTTCATCTACGGACGCGTCCAGAATGTCGTCAACGTATCGGAACTGCAGTATGACGTCGAGATGCAGCGTGCTTTCGACGAGAAAGGCGTCTCGACGAAGTTTTTGCCTCTTTCGGAGAATGACGTCGACATGGGTATGTCTAATATCGTCGAGACTGTGAAGCTCCTGGAAAACGTCGACAAGGCCGGAATGTCGTCGATAGTTCATTGTATCGGCGGCGACAACCGCAGCCGCGTCGTGTGCGAGTGCTTCCACTACAGGAAGTGCGGGTTCTGGCCGGATGATGAGTACAAGGGATTCCGGAACCATGTCGAGTACAACATCGCCACCGGCCATCTTCCTTCACTGACCCAGATTGAAGCCGCCCTACGGCCGCTTTAGACAAAAAAGCGGAGCAAGGAACTCTCCGGTTCTAGACGGTCTCTGTTCCTTGCCCCTAAATTCTGTTAATGCAAAGGTACGGATTGTTTTCAGAAAAACAAGTAGTTCTTTGATTTAGGTGCCATAGGCACCATAGTATTTCTATGGCAAAGATAACTACAAAACGAAAATTTTTGTCGACTTTTTGTCGACTTTTGCGAATTATTCTGAATTTGTTTGATTTGTCTTGATTTTTTAACGAAAGATTATCTATCAAGCAATATATTAATAATCAACAGTATACATAATAATAGGCCTTTCCAACCTGAATCAAATGGGTTCAAGTCAAATCAGAATTCGAGTCCCTAAGAGTGCTTTAGATTTCTATTTGCAGAAATGCTTGTACATAAGCTGCAGGGTGCCTTCCAGGACTCCGCTCTGCTCGTCCTCGTAATCGCCGTAAGTGCCGGAGGAGATGCAGACCAGGCCGAAGGAACGGTCCGGGGCCCAGAACATGGCACTGCGGAGACCATAGGCGCCGCCAGTGTGCCCCACCAGTTCCACGCCCGGAATCTTGTCGTAATCGTGCCACAGGGCCAGGCCGTAGTGCTCGGGCTCCGAGCGAGGGGTCTGCATGCTGCGGGAAGAGGCCTCGGAAATGATGACAGTGCCATCCGGAGCAGTCCCCCACCCCATATGCATCATCATATAGCGGGCAAGGTCACAGGCCGATATCTTCATACCGCCGGTGGGAGAAAAGACGGGCGTGTCGTAGCCGAACTTGTAGTTGGCAATGCGCTCGCTGCGGGGCTCGTAGGCATCCGTCTGCTCTACGAATTCCCCATTCTCATAGGAATAGAGGCTTACGAAACGGGAAGCGTCCAGGGAATCTACGCAATAACCGCCATAAAGATTCAGCGGTTCCAGCACGTGATGGACCACATACTGGTCGAACCTTTCTCCGGAGAGTTTCTCAATGAAGGTACCCACCAGGTTGAAGTTGAGGTTGCAGTACTCGTACCCGGTGCCGGGAGCATAGTCGTTGTAGCAGTTGGCCCAATTGGGATTGGTGTCCGGGTTGATGACGTCCAGCACAAAGTAGCCTTCGCTGTCGTTCAGGCTGGAAGTGTGCGAGAGCAGCATTTCCAGGGTGATGACGGTGTCCGGATACTTGGGGTTGCGGATGGGGAAACCCGCCAGGGTACTCACATCCGTATCCAGAGTGACCAGACCCTTCTCAATGAGCTGCATCATGGAAGTGGCGCTGAAACTCTTGGAGATGGAGGCGATGCGGAAAAGGGAATTCTCCTTCACCGGAGCCCCGGTCTCCAGATTGGCTACGCCAAATTCGTGGCTGTAGACAATCTGGTTGTCCTTGACCACGGCCACGGCCATGCCCACATTCCCGATTTTCTGACGGAAGGCTTCGAGGTCCTTCTCAAAAGCCGCTTCGGGGCTGGGGGCGCAAGCGCCCAGAATGCCCGCCAGAAGGGCTAAAAACAGATACTTAGTACGCATAGTATCAATAACCGAACATTTCTTCAGGGGTGACGATCTTCACCGGACCCAGGGTGCGGAGGAAATCCATGTCCAGATCCTTTACATCTCCCAGGATGGCATAGTGATAGGTACGGCCGCGGACCCAGTCCTCGTGGGTGGACAGGAGGTCGAACATGGTTAGGTCGCCCACTTTCTCGTAGATGAGTTTTTCACGCGGAACGGTAAGACCCAGTTCCTTGTTGCGGATATAGGTATAAAGGACCGAGATGCCGTGGATGCGCTGGGAGCGGATCTTGTTGAGGATGGCACTCTTGGCGATTTCCAGGTTCTCCGGGGCCTCGGGCATGGTTTCGATAATCTCTTCGAAGCCTTCCACCGCCTTGCGAAGCTTGTCATTCTGGGAAGCGATGGTGGCGCGGAAATAATAATCGTCGTTGGTGAAGGTGGGGCGCACCAGATTGGCTCCGGCGCGATAGGCCAGGGCGCGGGATTCGCGCATTTCCTGGAACACGATGGAGTTCATGCCCGAGCCGTAGTACTCGTTGAAAAGTTCAATGTAAGGAGCCTGCTCCACGATGAGGGATTCTCCGCGGTTCGAGTACTGCATGTAACTGAACTGGCGGGAGTTGTAATTACCCACATACACCTTGGGTTCACGGGTCAGAACCTTGCTGGGATGCTCGGTGCGGACAGCCTTGAGTTCTCCCAGATTGTGATTCACCAGGAACTGCTTCACCTCTTCCAGAGAGGCGGGGCCGTAGTAAAGGATGCGGTGTCTGTAGGTAAACAGCTGCTGGAAACTCTTCACCAGGTCTGCGGAGGTAAGCTGCATCACCTGATCGTTGGTAAGGGTGGAGGCTTTGATTACCTCGGGGCCGAACATCATATAACGCTGCAGCGCGGAATTGCAGGCGCCCTGACGCTTCTTTGCATCGGCCCTGGAGCGGATCACATCGGCCTTCAAACCATCCAGGGCACTCAGGTCCGGAATGGCGTGGCGGCCCAGGGAGGTTCCCATATCCAGCACCTTGGCGGTATTCTCTCCCAAACCGCGGACGGTGAGCGTAGTAAGGTTGGAGCTCACGTTCATATTCCACTTGGAGGCCAGGGCATAGAGTTCAGCGGAAATCTCTTCCGGCCTCATGCCCGGGAATCCCAGGAAGCGGAGGTAGTCGGAGGCCATGGGGAGCACAGGGTCGTCATTGCTTCCGTAATCGAACCATAAGGTGAAAGTAGCTATGTCGTTCTTGTCGTTGTGCTTGTAGAGGAGTTCCATCCCTTCATAGTTGTCCACCACCATGTCTTTTTCAAAGTCCACGAAAACGGGCTCGATGGGAGTTACTTCCGTATTGGCAATCTCCTGAAGGAAGGCGCTCTGCTTATCGCGGTTGGTGACGATAGGGGTAATCTTGGGGGCGCTGATGCGCTTGACGGACGGATCCGGTCCCGTGTGCTTGTACACCACGGCGAAGGTCTCGGGAACCAGGTTCTGCTGAGCCCAGGCCACGATGTCTTCCTTGGTGAGGGCCTGGGTAAGGTTGACCTTCTCCACCTCGGACTGCCAGGAGCGGCCATCTATGAAAGTGTTCGTCATGAGCCTGGCGCGAGAAACGTTGTTCTCCATCTTGGTCATCATGGACAGGCGGTAGTTGGCCTGGGCGGCTTTCAAAAGCTCCTCCGGAAAGTCTCCGGCAGCCAGGCGGTATACCTGCTCTTTCACCAGGTCGGCAGCTTCCTGGAGGGACTGGCCCTGTTTGGGCTGGACCTCGGCCAGCATAAGGCCCCAATCGGAGCGGTTGTAAGGATAGATGTTCACATCCAGCACTTTCTGGTCCTGGATGACGTCGAGGTCGATGAGGCCGGCGAGGCCATTGGAAAGGATGCTGCTGGCGATGGCGGCATAATCGGCCTTCTCAGTGGAAGTGCCCGGCGTGCGCCAACCCATAAGCGTAAATTCGCTCTCGAAACCGTAGACATCACGGACAAGGGGCTGCCCGGCCGGTTCTTCGGGGACTATGGTACGCTGGGGAACATCCGGATTGGGTTTCCAGTCTCCGAAATACTTCTCAATGATGGCGATGACCTGATCCGGGTCGAAGTCTCCCGAGAGGCAGATGGCCATATTGTTGGGAACGTAGTAAGTGTCTTTCTGCTTGCGGATGGCCTTGAGGGAAGGATTCTTCAGGTGCTCCTGGGTGCCGATAACCGTCTGGGTGCCATAGGGATGGTGCGGGAACAGCATGGCATTGAGGGCGTCGAAAGCCTTCTCGGAATCGTCCATCATGGTCATGTTCTTCTCCTCATATACCGCCTCCAGTTCCGTGTGGAAACCGCGGAATACGCAGTTCTTGAACCGGTCGGCCTGGATGCGGGCCCAGTTCTCCACCTGATTGGAGGGTATTTCCTCCACGTAGCAGGTAACGTCTTCGGAAGTGAAGGCATTGGAACCCTCGGAACCGATGATGGACATGAGCTTGTCGTACTCGTTGGGGATGGCGAGTTTGGATGCCTCATAGCTCACCTGGTCGATCTTGGCATAGAGGGCTTCCCGCTCTGCCGGATCCGTGAGGGTGCGGTATACCTCGAAGAGACTGTCGATCTGCTCCAGGAGGGGACGCTCGGCCTGGTAATCCTGGGTACCCAGAATTTCCGTGCCCTTGAACAGCATATGCTCCAGATAATGGGCCAGACCGGTGTTGTCTGCGGGGTCGTCCTTGCCGCCCACCCGGACGGGCATGTAGGTTTGGATGCGGGGTTCGTCCTTGTTCACGGACATATACACCTTCAAACCATTTTTCAGGGTGTAGATTTTGACGTCCATGGGGTCTCCCTGTACGGTTTCGTATCGGGAACAGCCGGAAAGGGCCGCCAGGGCGACCAGAGCGAAGAGAGTGAAGAAACGTTTCATAAACCTTACTACTAACAGTATAAGGACAAAAATACACAAAATTTCGTATCTTTGTGCGATTTTAAGGAAAGATATGAAGAATTTCGTTGAAGAACTCAAATGGAGAGGCATGATCCAGGATATCATGCCCGGTACGGAAGAAAAACTGATGGAAGGCCCCCAGGCCGCCTATGTAGGAATTGACCCCACGGCCGATTCCCTGCACATCGGCCACCTGGTGAGCGTTATGATATTGAAGCATTTCCAAAGCTGCGGCCACAAGCCCTTCGCCCTGGTGGGCGGCGCCACCGGCATGATTGGAGACCCCTCCATGAAAAGTGCCGAGAGAAACCTCCTGGACGAGGAAACCCTGAACCACAATGTGGCCTGCCTCAAGGCCCAGCTCTCCCGCTTCCTCGATTTTGAATCCGACGCCCCCAACAAGGCCGAACTCGTCAACAACTACGACTGGATGAAGGACTACACCTTCATCAACTTCATCCGTGACATCGGCAAGCACATCACCGTCAACTACATGATGGCCAAGGACTCCGTGAAGAAGCGCCTCTCCCGCGAATCCAGCGAGGGAATGTCCTTCACCGAGTTCAGCTACCAGCTCATGCAGGGCTACGATTTCTACTGGTTGTGGAAGAACCGCGGCTGCATCCTGCAGTTCGGCGGAAGCGACCAGTGGGGCAACATCACCACCGGCAACGAGCTCATCCGCAGAATCGAAGGCGGAGAATCGTACGCCCTCACCTGCCCCCTCATCCGCAAGGCCGACGGCACCAAATTCGGCAAGACCGAAAAAGGCAACGTATGGCTGGACGCAGAGCGCACCTCCCCCTACGAGTTTTACCAGTTCTGGCTCAATGTGGCCGATAACGACGCCGAAAGCTACATCAAGATCTTCACCCTGCTGGACCGCCAGACCATCGAAGACCTGATTGCCCGCCACCGTGAGAACCCCGGCGCCCGCGAACTCCAGCAGGTGCTGGCCCGCGAGGTCACCGTCATGTGCCACGGACAGGAAGCCTACGAGAAGGCCGTCGCTGCCTCCCGCATGCTCTTCGGCGGCAATTCCGAAGACCTGAAAAAGCTGGACGAGCGCACGTTCCTGGCCGTTTTCGGAGACGTTCCTTCCTTCGACATCACCAAGGCCGATCTCCCTTGCAACATCCTGGACCTGCTGGCCGTGAAGACCGCCATCCTCCCCTCCAAGGGAGAGGCCCGCAAGATGGTGCAGGGCAACGGCATCGCCATCAATAAGGACAAAGTGACGGACATCAACGCCGAGGTTACCGAGGCCGATATCGTCAACGGTCACTACATCCTGGCCCAGAAGGGCAAGAAGAACTACTTCATCATCCACGTCAAGTAATGGAAAAGCCCGCAAGCACCCGGCAACTCAAGGTTGCCCGCGAAATCCAGAAAGAACTGGCCGAGATTATCCGTTCCAAGGGAATGGCCGCCTTTGACGGCGCCCTGGTGACGGTAAGCGAAGTCCGCGTAAGCCCCGACCTGTCGGTGGCCAAGGTGTTCGTGAGCATCTTCCCCTCCGAGAAGCAGGGTGAGGTAATGCACATCCTGGAGGAAAACAACAAGGCCCTCCGCGGAGAGCTGGGTCACCGGGTGGCCAAGCAGTTCCGCATTGTGCCGGAACTCATTTTCCTGCTGGACACCACCCTGGACTACGCCCAGCACATCGAAGAACTCTTGAAAAAGTGACCCAACTGCCGCTGAAGATCGCTTTCCGTTATCTCTTTGCCCGCAAATCGTACAATGTCATCAACATGATTTCGGGCATCGGGGTGGCCGGTATGGCGGTCGGGACCGCGGCCCTGATAGTCATCCTCTCCGTCTTCAACGGCTTCAACCGCCTGGTGGCCAATTCCCTTTCCAACGCCAAGGCAGACCTGGTGGTGCGTCCCGCCGCCGGCAAGGTCTTCACCCCCGACAGCACCCTCTGGGGAGAGGTAAAGGCCGATGAACGCGTGGTGCGCCTGTCCAGCGTTTTGGAAGAGCAGGTGTTTGTCTCCTACGAAGGGCGGCAGAGCCTCGCCCGCGTAAGGGGTCTGGACGAGGCCGCCCAGGAGGAATCGCCCCTTCAGCAACAGATTGTGGACGGCAAGTGGATCTTCCACCTGGGAGAACTCAATTACGGCGTGGCCGGCGCAGGCCTCTCCTATTCCCTGGGCCTCAACCCCCGCTTCATCACACCCCTTGAAATCTACTACCCTTCCCGCACCAGGCAGGTGAACATGGCCAATCCGGCCGCATCGCTGCGCAGCGCCAAACTCCGGCTGGGAGGCATCTTTTCCGTGAATACCGACCTGGATGCGCGCCTGATGCTGGTTCCCATCGGCCTTATGCGGGAACTGCTGGAATATGAGACCGAGGTTTCCTCGCTAGACATCTGGACGGCGCCGGGCACTACGGATGCCGTGCAGCAGGACCTGACCCGCCGGCTGGGCAGTGACTACCGCGTCCTCAACCGCGTACAGCAGGATGAATCCCTGTTCCGCATGATGCGCTACGAGAAACTGGCCATCTATCTCATCCTTATTTTCATTGTGCTGCTGGTGGCCTTCAACATCTACAGTTCCCTGCGGATGCTGGTCATCGAAAAGCGGGAAGACAGCGGGACCCTCCGCGCCATGGGGGCTCCCGAGTCCCTTCTGCGACAGGTTTTCCTCTGGGAAGGCTGGCTGGTCTCGCTGCTGGGCATGGTCATCGGCCTGGTCATCGGCCTCTTCCTGGTCTGGGCCCAACAGCGCTGGGGCCTGGTTCCCATGCCGGGGAATTTCATCGTCTCCTCCTACCCCGTGGTGCTCAAGGCCTCCGACATCCTCTGGACAGTGGCCGGCGTCTCCGCCGTGGGCTTCCTCATGGCCTTCTTCCCCTCACGCAAGGTCTAACTCTATTTCACTTTCATCTTCAGGCACCAGATGTGGCTGCAGGGAGCGTTTTTCCTCAAGGACTCGGGGATGGTTACGACCACGCCGCCATCGGCCCTATTTTGCCATTTGAGGGTTTTCTTGGAGCCCAGCAGGGTTACGCCCTTGGAAGAAACGGGAACAAAGGCAGGAACCGTTATCTCTGAGGGCAGGGACTCCCCTTCCTCGGCAATGTAGAAGGCATAGACATAATCCCCTTTGGCCGTATAGTAAACCTTCCCGTCCTGATAGGGGGCGACGGCCTTGGTAGAATAGATTCCCTCGGAATTGACTTGCATCCAGTCTCCGATTTCTCTCAAGCGGTCATAGGCCGTTTCCTCCAGGGTTCCATCCGGTCCGGGGCCTACATTCAGGAGGAAATTTCCGCCGCGGGAGACTATCTGAACCAGCATGGTAAGAAGCTCCCGGGTGGATTTATACTCAAGATCAGGCCGATAGGACCAGCTGTAAGTCATGGTAACGCAGGATTCCCAAGGATAGTCCAGGGCCTTCTCGGGAATGGTCTGCTCCGGGGTCTGGTAATTCTCGTAGATAGTGTGCTGCCCGCGGGCTACCATGATCATCCCCGGCTGGTTGCCGCGAACCACCTTGGCAAACCGGTCCCAGTCGTACTCGGCCTCCTCACTGTCGTCGGTGACCGGCATGTCGTACCACATCAGGTAAAGGTCTCCGTATTCTCCGGAGGTGAGCTCGTCCAGCTGGGCGGCCACGAAGTCCTGGTAGGCAGCCCATTTCTCGGGATGTTCGGAAGCCTTGTAGTTGGCCCGGTTGCTCTTGGGAGGGAAACGCTTCCACCAGTAATCGTTGCTGTGCCAGTCCGGGATGGAGAAATAGGCCCCGGCCTTGATCCCCCGGTCACGGTAGGCGTCAAAGACTTCCTTGGCAATGTTGGACCGGGGATCCGAGTGGAAAGCACATCCTTCGTCCGTCACCTTGTAGTCGGTCTGATGGGTGTCGAACATGCAGAAGCCGTCATGATGCTTGGTGGTAAACACCACGTATTTCATACCGGCATACTTGGCGGCATCGGCCCATTTTCCGGGATCGAAGTTAACGGGGTTGAAAGTATCTTTCAGGTGCTCGTAGGCGCGGACATAGTCGAAGTAATCCATGTCTTTCCTGGCTTTGTACTGCCAGGAGACATCGTCCGGAGCCAGGGACCAGGACTCAATGATGCCCCATTGGCTGTAAGCGCCCCAGTGGATGAACATTCCGAACTTCATATCCTGCCATTCCGCCAGCCTCGCTTTCACATCTTCCTCCACCGGAGGGATATACTGTGCCTTAGCCCCCAGGGCGGCCAGCAGCAGCACCGCAACAAGTAAAGATGCCTTTCTCATAATAGTAATTGGTTATAGTCTTGGACAAAGATACTCAAAAAACTCCGGTTCCGGGCACAAAAAAAGGCAGCCCGCTTCGGGTTGCCTTTTTTGAACCTTTTTGGTCGCAGAAATTATTTCTTGCGGCTCTTGTATCTCTGATAGAACATATCCACACGACCGGCGGTGTCCACCAGCTTCACCTTGCCCGTGTAGAACGGGTGGGAAGTGTTGGAAATTTCCAGCTTCACCAGCGGGTATTCCACGCCTTCCACAGTGATGGTCTCCTTGGAGGGAGCGCAGCTGCGGGTTACGAAGATGGTGTCATTGGACATATCCTTGAAAGCTACAAGACGGTAGGTTTCGGGATGAATTCCTTTCTTCATTTTACGTAAAAAATATAATTGTTAACAATTTGGGACCGCAAAGATAGGAATCTTTTTTGGGAAATCCAAACTATTTCATCCTATACGGCTGATCATCGTAGAGAATGTACCGCTTGGCCTTGCGGATCCACTTCTGTTCTTCCAGTTTTACATGTTCCTGGACCACGTCGAAGGAGATATCCTCCTTCAAGTAGGCTTCCAGCACGGGGTCTGCGAGTTTGGTCCAGAAGGCGGGCTCGAACTCGAAGGCCGAATAGTGTTCTCGAAACCACCGCATCAGGTGCAGCGTGTGCAGGAGGCTGTGGTACGGCTCTCCGGGCACCAGCATAAGCTGGAAGCCGAAGCAGCGCTCGCCAGCATATCGGCCAGCAGAAGGGGTAAAGGAACAGGGACGGAGCAGCGCGCCGTGCGCCTGAGGCAGTTCTTCGGGCCGAAGGGGCTTGATGAAGGGCGCACCTATATACTCATACGGCCGCGCCGTGCCGATGCCAGGCGTGATGGTGGTGTTGTTCCACAGGCCACCGCCGCTGTACAGATAGGAACTGAAGAGACCGGGAATATCGGACGCCGGGGCAATGGTCCAGGGCATCAGCTGCCGGTTGGCATCGGTAGCCATGGCCGATATGACATGGATGGGGAACTTGGCGCCAATCTCCGAGGCATACAGGTTCACCAGCTCTCCCAGCGTGAGGCCGTGCCGATGCGCAACTTGCGGGACAAACATCTCTCCGCTGACGGCGGGAATGGAGCCTTCCACCACGCGGCCGGAGGGATTGATGTGGTCCACGATATACAGGGACGGGGCCTCGTCGCCCAACAGGCGCAGCATCTCCATGAGCTGCATCACGTCCTTGGTATAGTTGAAATAGCGGACACCCACATCCTGGATTTCCACCACCACGGCATCCAGGGCCCGGAGGTCATCGGCCTCAAAGACTATATGGTTGGTGCCGGGGGTAAGCTCCGCCTCGCGGGGATTGAACACTGTAGCCAGGTTCCCACGCTCCCGGAAAATGTCCCACATCCATCGGCCCTTGCCCGTGTCCCAGCAATTTTGGGTGCAGAAGCACCCCACCTTGCCATACAGCAAGGCCTTGTCCAGCTGGTCCTCCAAGGGTGTAGTTCGGAATGAAAACATTATCCGATGATCTTCTTTGCAACGGCGATAACCTCGTTGCCCAGGGCCTCGGCGGCTTCCATGGTTGAGGCTTCGGAATAGATGCGGATGATGGGCTCGGTGTTGGACTTGCGCAGGTGCACCCAGGTCTTATCGGCCTCGAAATTGATCTTTACGCCGTCGATGTCGTTAATGTTTTCTTTGGCGTATATCTTCTTGAGTTCGGTGAGGATCTTTTCGATGAGGGCGGCGTCGCTGAGCTGGATCTTGTTCTTGGCGATGAAGTACTGCGGGTACGTCTTCTTGAGCTCGCTCACCTTCATCTTCTTATGGGCCAGGTTGCTCAGGAACAGGGCCACGCCCACCATGGCGTCGCGGCCGGCGTGGATGGCGGGATAGATGACGCCTCCGTTGCCTTCTCCGCCGATGAGGGCACCCACCTCATGCATCTTGGTGGTCACGTTCACCTCTCCCACGGCAGCGGCGTAGTACTTGCCGCCGTGCTTTTCAGTGACGTCACGCAACGCGCGGGTGGAGGAAAGGTTGGAGACAGTGGCGATGGGCTTGCCTTCCTTCTGGGCAATCTCGCAGAGATAATCGGCCACGCTCACCAGGGTATACTCTTCCACGAAGGGCTTGCCGTCTTCCTGGATGAAGGCCAGACGGTCTACGTCCGGGTCTACGGAAACGCCCAGATCGGCCTTCTCCTTGACCACCGTTTCGCACAGGTCCACCAGGTTGGCGGGAAGCGGTTCGGGGTTGTGGGCGAAGTCTCCGGTAGGGTTGCAGTTGAGTTCTATGCACTTGACACCCAGGCGCTTCAGGAGGCGGGGCATGATGATGCCGCCTACGGAATTGACGGCATCCACCACTACCGTGAAATGGGCGGCCTTGATGGCCTCTGCATCCACGGCCGGCAGGGCCAGGACGGCATCCAGGTGCTTGTCTGTGAAGTCTTCCTCCTCAATGGTGCCCAGATTGTCCACCTCGGCAAAATTGAAATCCTCCTTTTCGGCCAGATCCAGCACGGCCTGGCCTTCCGCGGCGGTGAGGAATTCGCCCTTGTCGTTCAGGAGCTTGAGGGCGTTCCACTGGCGGGGATTGTGGCTGGCGGTGAGGATGATGCCGCCATCGGCCTGGGCGAAAAGGACGGCCATCTCGGTGGTGGGCGTGGAGGCGAAACCGCACTTCACCACGTCCATTCCGCAGCCTATGAGGGTGCCCACAACCAGTTGCTCCACCATGTCGCCGGACATGCGGGCGTCCTTGCCCACGACTACCTTGTAACGCTCCCCGTTGTTGGGTTTTGCCTTGCGCTGGGGAAGGGTGGCTGCATAAGCCGCCGTAAACTTGACCACGTCGATGGGGGTAAGGGAATTGCCGGGCTGGCCGCCGATGGTGCCACGAATGCCGGAGATGGATTTGATGAGTGTCATATTTTAATAATTTTATCTTCCTAAATCGTACAAAGTTATTAAATTTGCGCCCCAATTACAAATCATCAACTATGAACGGCTTTTGGACTATCTTGATGCTCGTGTTCTCGAACGTGTTCATGACGTTCGCCTGGTACGGTCATCTCAAACTGCAGGAAATGAAAATCTCCACCGGCTGGCCGCTGATTCTCATCATCCTCTTCTCCTGGGGCATCGCTTTCTTCGAGTATTGCCTCACCGTCCCTGCCAACCGCATCGGCTTCCAGGGCAACGGCGGTCCTTTCAACCTCATGCAGCTGAAAGTGATCCAGGAAGTGATCTCCCTTACCATCTTCACCATCATCGTCACTTTCCTCTTCAAGGGACAGGCCGTTCAGTGGAACCACATCGCCGCCTTCTTCTGCCTCATCCTGGCGGTTTTCTTTGTGTTTTTGAAATAAAAATTTGGAGATTCAGATTTTTATCGTACCTTTGCATTCCCATCCGCTGGGTTCGTATAACGGTTAGTACTCGAGATTCTCAATCTCGCAATAGGAGTTCGATTCTCCTACCCAGTACCAAAAAAGCGCCAGGCTCTACAGCTTGGCGCTTTTACTTTTATGCATTGGCCGTTACGGCAACAGCGTGCTCACATCCTGAACCAGGATGAGGTCATCCTTGAAAGTAAAGGAGAACGGAAGGTAATTTTGGCAGCAATAGTAGTGGAAGGCGTATTTCTTTCCCTCCTGCAGGCCCTTCACCCAAGAGGACATGCTTTCCACCAGGCACACGCACTTGACTTCCGCACCTTCCTTCTCATAGTCTACCCGGTAATAGATGTCGCTTCCCTGAACGGAGACGGTACACACCAGTCCCCTGTTCTGGAAGGAGCAGTTCATCCAGGCATCCGTGCGGGTAACCTTCAGGTCTCCCCCTTCGTAATCGAGGGAGAGCAGGGAGAGGTCGATGATTTCCGATTCGCTTTTGGTGCAGCCTGAATACGTAAAACCCTCAACATAAGGCTCTTCGGCCTTCTTGCACCCCGCCAGAAGGGCCAGGGCCAGGAATACGAGCAGTACTCTTTTCATAAGCTTCTATTTATGTTCTTCGCGATAGAGGAAGCACTCGATGGTGTTCTTCATGAGCATGGCGATGGTCATGGGGCCTACACCGCCCGGAACGGGAGTGATGTAGGAAGCCACGGGCTGGGCCGATGCGAAGTCCACGTCACCGCAGAGCTTGCCTTCCTCGTCACGGTTCATTCCCACGTCAATGACCACGGCGCCGGGTTTGACCATGTCGCCGGTGATGAGTTTGGCCTTACCCACGGCCAGGACCAGTACGTCGGCATTGCGGCAGACGGCACCCAGGTCGGCGGTGCGGGAATGGGCGATGGTCACGGTGGCGTGGCGGTCCAGCAGGAGCTTGGCCACGGGTTTGCCCACGATGTTGCTGCGGCCCACCACTACGGCGTTCTTGCCCTTGAGTTCCAGGCCGATGCTGTCAATCAGGCGCATGATGCCGGCGGGGGTGCAGGGAACGATGCATTTCTTGCCCAGCCACAGGCCCGCCACGTTGCCGGGATGGAAGCCGTCCACGTCTTTCTCGCGGGCGATGGTGTCAATCACCTTCTCCTCGTCAATATGTTTGGGCAGGGGCAGCTGCACCAGGATACCGTCCACCAGGGGGTCGTTGTTCAGGGCCACGATCTGCTCCAGCAGGGCGGCCTCGGTGATATCGGCCGGCAGTTCCACCAGACGGGACTCCATGCCCGTGTAAGCGGCTGCCTTCACTTTGTTTCTAACATACACCTGGCTGGCCGGGTTCTCACCCACAATGATGACCACCAGGCAGGGCTTGCGGCCATACTTGGCCTCCAGCACGGGGACTTCGGCCTTGACCTCGTCCTTTACTACCAGACTTAATGCTTTTCCGTCAATGATATTTCCCATAATTAATCAAATGCTTGATGCGCTATATCGGTTCTGTAAAACAGGTTCTCGCATTGGATTTTCTCTACCTCGGCGTAGACCTTGCGGCGGGCTTCGGTGAGGTTCTCTCCTGCGGCGATGACCATGAGCACGCGGCCGCCGTTGGTGACCAGCTGGCCATCCTTATAGGTGGTACCCATGTGGTACACCTTGGTACCCACGCGGTGCATGCCGTTGATGGCGACGCCCTTCTCATAGTGGCCCGGATAGCCCTTGGAGGCCAGGACCACGCCCAGGGTTACGCCATCGGCCCAGACGGGCTCTTCCACCTCGCGGCCAGTGGCCACACCTTCGAAGATGTCGTAGATGTCGCTTTGCAGCAGCGGCAGCACCACTTCCGTCTCGGGGTCTCCGAAGCGGGCGTTGAACTCGATGACCTTGATGCCCTGGGGCGTCTTCATAAGGCCGCCGTACAGCACGCCGGAGAGCGGGAGGCCTTCGGCTACCATGGCCGATGCCGCCTTGCATATAATCTCCCTGTAGGCGAACTCGCGGTCCTCGGGGGTAATGAAAGGCAGGCCCGTATAGGCACCCATGCCACCGGTATTGGGACCTTTGTCTCCGTCAAAGGCGCGCTTGTGGTCCTGCGAGAGCGGCATGGGATACACGCGCTCGCCATCCACAAAGCACAGGAAAGAGAACTCGGGACCGGTGAGGAAATCCTCCACCACTACCCTGCCCTGCCCGAAGGAATGGTCCAGGAGCATATCGGCCAGGGCGGCCTTGGCCTCTTCCAAATCCTGCGCAATCACGACGCCCTTGCCGGCAGCCAGCCCGTCGTACTTGAGCACCGCCGGGAAAGGACGGGCCGATACATAGGCCAGGGCCTCGTCGTAATCCGAGAAACCCTGATAGGCCGCCGTAGGGATGTCATACTTGGCCATCAGCTTCTTGGCAAACTCCTTGGAGCTCTCGATGGCAGTGGCTGCCTTGGTGTGGCCGAAGATATTGAGTCCGGCTTCCCGGAAGGCATCCACGATGCCTACGGCAAGGGCGGCCTCGGGACCCACCACGGTGAGGTCCACCTGGTTCTCAAGGGCAAAGGCCTTTAATCCCTCCACATCCGTATCCTTCAGCGGCACGTTGATGGCCTGCTCCTCGATGCCGGCATTGCCCGGGGCGCAGTAAATCTTGGAAACCTGCGGGGAACGGCTCAGCGCGTCCACGATGGCGTGTTCACGACCGCCGCCGCCAATGACCAGCACGGTCTTTCCCAGAAGGTCTTCCAGTTGGATTTCCTTGGCACTTTTGGCCGTTTTAATGGAAGGAAGAGGATATACGAGGCCCATAAATCTATTAATGTTTGAAGTGTCTTACTCCGGTGAAGAGCATGGTGATTCCCAGTTCGTCGGCCTTCTTGATGGCGTCTTCGTCGCGGATGCTGCCGCCGGGCTGGACAATCACGGTCACGCCGTACTTGGCAGCCAGGGCCACGGTGTCGTCGAAGGGCAGGAAGCCGTCGGAGGCGAGTACCAGGTTCTGGGTGAAACCGGCATTCTTGGCCTCGTTGAGGGCAATCTCGGCCGATCCCACGCGGTTGGTCTGACCGGCGCCGATGCCGATGGTATGGTTGTCCTTCACCACGGCGATGGCGTTGGACTTGACGTGCTTGACAATCTTCCAGCCGAAGTTGGCATCGGCCAGCTGAGCCTCGGTGGGCTTCACTTTGGTGACGCACATTTCGGGGGTAACCTTTTCGACCTGGGTGTCCAGCTGCTGGGCCAGCATACCGCCGTTCACGCTGATGAACTGAGGCACGGAGGCACCGTCGCGGGTCATATCCACCTTCATGACGCGGAGGTTCTTCTTGGTGGAGAGGATCTCCAGGGCTTCGGGGGTGAAGTCGGGAGCGATCACGATTTCCAGGAAGATGGGCTTCATGCCGGCGGCCACCTCGGCGGTGAGGGTGCGGTTCACGCCCACGATACCTCCGTAGATGCTCACCTTATCGGCCTCATAGGCGGCCTGCCAGGCCTCCTCGATGGTCTTTCCCACAGCAGCGCCGCAGGGATTCATGTGCTTGAGGGCCACGCAGAAGGGTTCCTCGAAATCCCGCAGCACGTTAAGGGCGGCATTGGCGTCCTGGATATTGTTGTAGGAGAGTTCCTTGCCCTGAATCTGGGTGGCGAAGGCCAGGGAGAACGGGGCGGGTTCCAGGGTGGCGTAGAAGTTGGCGCTCTGGTGAGGGTTCTCGCCATAGCGGAGGCCCTGCTTGAGGTCGTACTCCAGGAAGAGTTTCTCATTGAGGCCGGCAGCCTTGCGCATATAGGTAGCAATGCAGGCATCGTATTCGGCCGTATGGGTATAGGCCTTGGCGCTCAGTTTGAGGCGGGTCTCGGGAGAGGTGGTACCCTTCTCACGAAGTTCGGCCAAAACGGTGTCGTAGTCGTTGGGATCGCACACGATGGTGACGTCCTTCCAGTTCTTGGCAGCGCTGCGAACCATGGAAGGGCCGCCGATGTCGATGTTCTCGATGGCATCCTCCAGGGTCACGCCTTCCTTGGCGATGGTCTGGCGGAAGGGATACAGGTTCACGCACACCAGCTCGATGGTCTCAATGCCGTTCTCCTTCAAGGTTTCCATGTGGGCCGGAACATCGCGGCGGGCCAGGATGCCGCCGTGCACCTTGGGATGCAGGGTCTTGACACGACCATCGCAAATCTCCGGGAAGCCGGTCACTTCGCTGATGCCGATGGTCTTGACACCCTCGGATTCCAGCAATTTCTGGGTACCGCCCGTGGCGATAATTTCCCAACCCAGGTCTACCAGGCCCTTCACAAAGGGCACAAGACCTTTTTTGTCACTAACACTAACTAACGCTCTCATGCTTACACACATTATTTAAAATTAAACATTACCCTCTCCCTAAATCCCTCCCCTTGGGGGAGGGACTTACTATCGCCCCTTCGGGGCTCCAATCTACTGATTTAATATTTTATTAATTGTTTCAATATATAACTGATGTTCAATTACTTGACCTAGGCGGTGAACCTCGGCGGGGTCAGAACCCTCGTAGGGGAAGGCACGCTGGGCGATGATCTTGCCACCGTCCAGATCGGCATTGACCCAGTGAATGGTGATGCCGTACACCTTGACCCCGTAAGCCACGGCGTCCTCCACCGCGTGCGCGCCTTTGAAGGACGGCAGCAGCGAGGGGTGGATGTTGATGATCTTGCCCTCGTAGGCATTCAGCAGGGTCTCCCCTACTATTCTCATATAGCCCGCCAGGCACACCAGGTCAATTTCCTTGGCGTCCAGAAGCTTCACAATCTCGGCTTCATAGGCCGATTTGCCGGTATAGTCCTTGGGCGAGAAGACGAAGGTCTCGATGCCCATCTCCCGGGCTCGGTCGATGACGGCGGCACCCGGCTTGTCGCACACCATCACGGCCACCTCGGCCTTGATGACGCCGCTGGCACAGGCCTTGGCGATGGCCACGAAGTTGGTGCCGGTCCCGCTGGCAAATACGGCTAACTTCTTCATTTCAGAATGATGTTTACGCCTTCCTTATCGGTCACCTTGCCAATGACGGAGGCCTTTTCTCCATGGGCTTCCAGGATGGAAATGGCCTTGGGAGCCTCGGTAGCATCCATGACGGCAATCATGCCCACGCCCATGTTGAAGATGTTGAACATCTCCCGGTGCGGAACGCCGCCCCATTTCTCCAGCATCTTGAAGACCGGCAGGATCTCCCAGGTGCCTTCGTGGATCTCCAGACCCTGGCCGGGCCGAAGGACGCGCGGAATGTTCTCGTCAAAACCGCCGCCGGTGATATGGGCCACGCCGTGCACGTCGCACTGACGAATCACATCCAACATCTGCTTGACATAAATCCTGGTGGGAGTCAGGAGAACCTCTCCCAGCTTGCGGCCGCCGAACTCGGGAATGGCGTCCTGATAGGAAAGACCGGCATCGGCCACAATCTTTCTCACCAGCGAGAAACCGTTGGAATGAACGCCGCTGGAGGCGATGGCCACCAGCACGTCGCCCACCTTCACTTTGGAACCGTCGATGAGCTTGGACTTCTCCACCACACCCGTGGTGTAACCGGCGATGTCGTACTCGCCGTCTTCGTACATGCCGGGCATCTCGGCCGTTTCACCGCCGACCAGGGCGCAGCCGGCCTGGCGGCAGCCTTCGGCCACACCCGCCACAATGGCTTCCACCTTGGCGGGGATGTTGTGTCCCAGGGCCACGTAGTCCAGGAAAATGAGCGGCTCGGCCCCCTGGGCCAGCACGTCGTTCACGCACATGGCCACGGCATCGATGCCGATGGTGTCGTGCTTATCCATGGCAAAGGCAATCTTGAGCTTGGTGCCCACGCCGTCGGTGCCGCTCACCAGCACCGGTTCTTTCACATTCAAGGCCGACAGGTCAAACATACCGCCAAAAGAGCCGATGTTGCCCATCGATCCCGTACGGGACGTGGAGGCTACGTGCTGCTTGATGCGTCGGACTACTTCGTATCCGGCTTCCAGGTTGACACCGGACTGTTCGTAAGATTTTGCCATAGTTTATTCTTCGTTGGATAAATCGTCATACAAAAGGGTGGGATATACTCCCGTGAAACAGGCCTGGCAGGGATCTGCGCAGCCGAAACAGGCGTCCCGCGTAGACTCGGGGCTCAGGTAGCCCAGGGTATCGGCCCCGATGGCTTCGCAAGCCTCTTCCAAGGTGCGATGGGAGCACAGCAGCTCTTCCGGAGTGGAGGTGTCTACGCCGTAGTGGCAGGTGAAGCGCATCATGGGGCTGGCGATGCGCACGTGCACTTCCTTGGCGCCGGCTTCGCGCAGCATCCTCACAATCTTGAGGGAGGTGGTGCCGCGCACGATGGAGTCATCCACCAGGATGATGCGCTTGCCGTTTACGATGCTGTGTACGGGGGAAAGCTTCATCTTCACACCCAGTTCGCGCATGGACTGAACGGGCTGGATAAAGGTACGCCCCACGTATTTGTGCTTGACCAGGCCCATCTCGTAAGGGATGCCGCTTTCCTCGGCGTAACCCATGGCGGCGCTGAGGCTGGATTCCGGCACACCTACTACTATATCGGCCTCAACGGGGCATTCGCGGGCCAGGCGACGGCCGGCCTCCTTGCGGTAGGCGTGCACGTTGCAGCCGTCGATGTCGCTGTCGGGACGGGCGAAATAGATGTACTCCATGGCGCACATGTGGTGGCGCGAGAACTTGGAATACAGGTTGCTTCGAAGGCCATGCTCGTCCAGGCAGATTACCTCGCCGGGCTGGACGTCGCGGAGGAATTCGGCCCCCATGATCCCGAAGGCGCAGGATTCGCTGGAGATGACGTAACCGTCTCCCAGCTTACCCAGGCAAAGGGGTTTGATGCCGTATTTGTCGCGGCAGGCGTAGATGCGGTTTTTGGTCACAATGACAAAGGTAAAACCGCCTTCCAGCATATTGAGCGCCTTGATGATGCGGGTAATACGGTCTTCCTTGCCGGTTTTCTTGATCAGATGGGCCAGGATTTCACTGTCCGTATTGGTCTGGAACAGGCTGCCCTGCTTCTCCAGATAAGCGGTAATCTGGTGCGCATTGACCAGATTGCCCTCGCCGGCCATGGCGAAGTCTCCGGTATGATGCCGGAAGAACAAGGGCTCTACATTGTTAAGGCCGCCCTTGGAGGCATTGGCATACTTGACGCTGCCCAGGCCCAGACTGCCGGGGAGTTTTTTGAGTTCTCCGTTGGTGAACACTTCGCTCAGAAGGCCCTGGCCGCGATAGGAATGCGGAGTGCCTTCCTCGTCAAAAGTAATGATGCCGGCCCCTTCCTGACCGCGGTGCTGGAGGTTGTGCAGCCCGTAATAGATGAGGGTGGAAGCGTCCCGGACGCCGTATACTGCAAGTACGCCCATTATTGTAACTGGTTAAGTCTGTCAAGTACAATCTTATAGCTGGCCACCACATCACTCAGGTCCAGACGGAAACGGTCCTTGTCCAGTTTCTCGCCCGTGGCCTCGTCCCAGAAGCGGCAGGTATCGGGAGAAATCTCGTCGGAGATGATGATGTGGCCGTTGTCGGAGGCGCGGCCGAACTCCAGCCGCATGTCCACCAACTCAATGCCCGCGCGATGAAGGTATTCTCCCAGCAGCTTGTTGGCCTGCAGGGCCACCTCCGTCACATGCTCCAGCTCTTCATAAGTCATCAGGCCCAGGGCCACCGCATGGGACTTGTTGATAAGCGGGTCTCCCAGTTCGGAGTTGTTGTAACGCATCTCGACAACGGTATTTCCGGGTTTGAAACCGTCTTCCACGCCCAGGCGCGTAGCTTCCGAGGCCGTGAGCCGGTTACGGATAACTACCTGAAGAGGGATAATCTCAATTTTGCGGCACAGCTGCTCGTCCGGCCCCACCACCTCGATGAAATGGGTCTCGATTCCGTTCTGGTTCAAATAGCCCAGCAGGATGGCCGATATCTGGTTATCCAGCACGCCCTTTCCTACGAAGCGGGCCCGCTTGATATTGTTATAGGCCACCGTGACATCCGTGTAACGGAAGATCACCTGATGCGGGTTGTCCGTTGCGAAAACCTGTTTTTCGTTGCCTTTGAAGATGAGTTCTCTCTTTTGCATTATGCGTTGGTTTTACGGAAATAATTCACTGCGTTCTGGAAAAGGGGCTGGCAGCAGTTGCCGCTGATATTCTTGAAGAGGTTGTCCTCATAGCGCTCGGAATGACCCATCTTGCCCAAAATATGACCGTCGGGGCTCAGAATGCCCTCAATATCATAGTGGGAACCGTTGGGGTTGTCCACATAGCGGAAGGCCACCTGGCCGCGGGCGAAGAGTTCCTTGGCCAGTTCCGGATTCACCACGAACTTGCCCTCGCCGTGGCTGAAGGCGATGCTGTGACGCTCTCCCTTCTGCATGCCGCAGAGCCAGGGGGAGTTCACGGAAGCCACCTCTGTGGTAGCCACCAGGGAGATGTGGCGGTTGATGTCGTTGCGGAAGAGCGTGGGCGAATCCGGCGTCACGCAACCGGTCTTGCCATAGGGCAGCAGGCCGCTCTTGACCAGGGCCTGGAAACCATTGCAGATGCCCAGGATAAGGCCTCCGCGCTTTTGAAGCTGGCCGATGGCCTCGCTCACCTTGGCATTGCCGATGACGCTGGCAATGAACTTGCCGCTGCCGTCGGGCTCGTCACCCGAGGAGAAACCGCCGCAGAAGGCCAGGATATGGCATTGGCCGATAAGGGCCGCCAACTGGTCGATGGAGCGGAGTACGTCTTCACCGGTGAGGTTGCGGAACACGAAGGGACGCACCTCGGCCCCCGCTTTGCGGAAGGCCTTGGCGGTATCGTAGTCGCAGTTGGTGCCGGGGAACACCGGCATGCACACGACCGGATGCTCCACCGGAGCACCGGGATATACCAGGTTGGAGGAAGCAAAGGCCTCGGCAGCCACCGTGGGAACCGGCTCATCAAAAGCAGGCTTTACCCTCGGAGGATAAAGCGCGAAATATCGGCCCTCGTATGCCTTTTCGAGGGTTTCCAGGGCCATGCACGTGCCATTGATGCAGATGCCTTCGGCCGTTACCTCGCCCAGCAGTTCTGCGCCTTCCAGTTCACCGGCAGCTTCCAGTACGGCAGAACCGTAGCCCAGGGAGAAGAGCTCTTCTTCCGGGATGGACACCTTGACACCCAGGCCATTGCCCAGGGCCATTTTCACCAGGGCCTCGGCCACGCCGCCATAGCTGAGCGACCACGCCGAAACCACCTTCCCGGCCTCAATCTGCTTTCTGAGCCAGGTCCAGTTGGCCTGGAGCTGGTCCGTATCGGGCATGTAATTGGACAGGGGCGTATGTTTCAACAGATAAATCTTGTTACCGGCCTTCTTGAATTCCGGGGAAATCACCGTCTTGGCATTCACAGTGGTGATGCCGAAGGCCACCAGGGTGGGCGGAACGTTCAGATGCTCGAAGGTGCCGCTCATGGAATCCTTGCCGCCGATGGAAGGCAGGCCCAGGGCCGCCTGCATCTTGAGGGTGCCCAACAGGGCCGACAGCGGCTTGCCCCAGCTGTGAGGATCGGAGGTCATGCGCTCGAAGTACTCCTGGTACGAGAAGCGCATACGGGAATAATCGGCCCCGCAGCAGGAAAGCTTGGTGCAGGCTTCCACCACGGAATAGGCCGCGCTGTGGTAAGGGCTCCAGAGGGCCAGGTCCGGATTGTAGCCGAAGGCCATGACGCTGGCCGTGTCGGTATAGCCATCCACGGGCAGCTTTTGCACGGAAACCTGGGTCTCCGTGGCCTGGCGTGCGCCGCCGTAAGGCATGAGGACTGTGGAACGGCCGATGGTGGAGTCGAACATTTCCACCAGGCCCTTCTGGGAGGCCACGTTGGGAGAGGCCATCACGGACACCATCTTCTCTTCCAGGGTGCTGCCTTCCGGCTTCCGGAGGAAAGGATTCACCTTCTCGACGGCACCGACGGTCGCCTTGGCATAATGCCTGGCACCGGCGCTGTCGATGAATTCGCGGGAGAGGTTGCACACCTGCTCTCCGTGGAAGAACATGCGCATGCGTCCCGTGGCGGTGACATCGGCCACATAGGTTACCTCTATATTATCGGCCGCACAAAGGGCCATGAATTCTTCTTTGCGGGGGGCCTCCACCACCACGGCCATGCGCTCCTGGGATTCGGAGATGGCCAGTTCAGTAGCATTGAGACCGGCGTATTTGGCGGGCACGCGGTCCAGGTAGATGTCCAGACCGTCGGCCAGTTCGCCGATGGCCACGCTCACGCCGCCGGCGCCGAAGTCGTTGGACTTCTTGATGAGGCGGGTCACTTCCGGACGGCGGAACAGGCGCTGGAGCTGACGCTCCTCGGGGGCATTACCCTTCTGCACCTCGCTGCCGCAGGTTTCCAGGGAGGCCTCGGTATGCTGCTTGGAAGAGCCCGTGGCGCCTCCGATACCGTCACGGCCGGTGCGTCCGCCCAGAAGCAGAATCACATCGCCGGCAGCGGGGCTCTCGCGGCGTACATTATCGGCCTTCACGGCTCCGGCCACGGCACCGATCTCCATACGTTTGGCGGTATAGCCCGGGGAATAGATTTCGCGGACATGCGTGGTGGCCAGGCCGATCTGGTTGCCGTAGCTGGAATAGCCGGCGGCAGCCTTGCGGGAAATCATGCGCTGGGGCAGCTTGCCGGGGATGGTGGCGCTTACGGGAGCGCAGATGTCTCCGGCGCCCGTCACGCGCATGGCCTGGTATACATAGGCACGGCCGGAAAGGGGATCGCGGATGGCGCCGCCCAGACAGGTGGCAGCACCGCCGAAAGGCTCGATTTCCGTAGGATGGTTATGGGTTTCGTTCTTGAACTGCAGCAGCCATTTTTCCATACGGCCGTCCACATCCACGTTCACGAAGATGCTGCAGGCATTGTTCTCTTCACTCTGCTCCAGGTCTTCCAGCTTGCCCTGCTTGCGCAGCCAGCGGGCGCCGATGGTGGCCAGTTCCATGAGGCAGAGGGGCTTCTCGGTGCGGCCCAGTTCCCGACGCATTTTGTGGAAGAGCTCCAGGGATTCTTCCATCTCGGCCTTCAGGAAGGACTCATCCACCGTGATTTCCTCCAGCTGGGAGGTAAAGGTGGTATGGCGGCAGTGGTCGCTCCAGTAGGTATCCAGGATGCGGAGTTCGGTCTCGGAGGGATTGCGGCCTTCCCGGCGGAAGTAGTTCACCACCTCGCGGAGGTCGTCGGTATTCATGGCCAGGCCGTGGCTCTTGCAGAAGGGGCCGAAACCGGCTTCCTGCATATCGGTAAAGCCGGCCAGGTTCTCCAGGGGCTTCACATCGGCCTTGTCGGCCAGGGAGAGGACGCTCATGTCCTTGCGGCGGCTCTCCACCGGATTGATGAAGTAATGGGCCACTCGCTCCAGTTCCTCGGGGGTGATGGCGTCGTCAAAGACCAGCAGGCGGGCGCTCTTGATCTGGACATCGGCCTCCGGGTCTATGAGGTGGACGCAATCCACGGCCGATGAGGCACGCTGGTCAAATTGGCCGGGCAGGTATTCCACGGCCAGGTATCGGCCCTTCAGCGGGAAGCTGTCCGTAACTTCGTCGGTGACGGTTTCCCCGAAAACGGTGTACCGGCACTTTTCTACCAGCCCGTCGGAAAAGCCGAAGAGGTCGTACACGTTGACCAGCCTCAGGCTGCCGAGCGAAAGGGACAGGTTCTCGTTAAAATCCTTGAGCATGCTGGAGGCCTCCACGCGAAAGCCTTCCCGCTTCTCTACAAATAATCTCCTGGGTTGTACCATTCTAATAAAAAAGGATGCCCACCGGGCGTGCGTGCGGGGTGGGCATGATGTTATATGACTGTATTGAGTACTTTATCGCTCTGGTCCTTGCGGAACTGCTGGAGTTTCTCTGCGAGGGTCTTATCCTTGAGGGCCAGGATGGCTACAGCGTAGAGGGCTGCATTCTTGGCACCGTCGATAGCCATGGTGGCTACGGGAATTCCGGAGGGCATCTGGACGATGGACAGGAGGGAGTCCAAACCGGAGAGAGCCTTGGATTTCACCGGAATCCCGATGACCGGGAGGGTGGTGTAGGCGGCGATGACTCCGGGAAGGTGGGCGGCCCCACCGGCGCCGGCGATGACGATCTCACATCCTTTGTCCGGCAGGGAGGCCACATATTCGGCCAGGGGGCCGGGATTGCGGTGGGCGCTGAGGACGCGCTTCTCGTACGGGATGCCGAACTGCTCCAGGGTGGCGCAGCAGGGGGACATTACATCCCAGTCACTGGCGCTCCCCATAATTACTGAAACTTTCATCGCAAGGGTCCGATTAGATACTACTAAAAAACAAAGCACAAAGGTACAACGAAGCGCTGATACTTACAAGAAACCACTGCTGTTTTTTTGTCAACATTTTCCTGTTAATAAACTTTTTTATAAAATTCTTGCACAAGCGAGAATTGGGCCGTAACTTTGCACGTAATCTCTATATCATGAAAGCCGTTGTAAAAACCGATTTCAGCCTTCCCGGTCAAGAATCCAAGTACACGGGAAAAGTCCGCGACGTTTACTTCCTCAACAGTGGCTACCTGGTCATGGTGGCTACCGACCGCATTTCGGCCTTCGACGTAGTTCTTCCCGAAGGCATTCCCTACAAAGGTCAGGTCCTCAACCAGCTGGCCGCCCAGTTCCTGGATCTCACGAAGGACATCCTTCCCAACTGGAAGGTCGCCGTTCCGGATCCGATGGTCACCATCGGCCACCGCTGCGAGCCCTACAAGGTAGAGATGGTGGTTCGCGGTTACCTCGCCGGGCACGCCTGGCGCGAGTACAAAGCCGGCAACCGCATCCTCTGCGGCGTCACGCTTCCCGAAGGCCTGAAGGAAAATGAAAAACTCCCCCACCCCATCATCACCCCCACCACCAAGGCGGCCGAGGGTCACGATGAGGACATCAGCAAGGAAGAGATCATCGCCCGCGGCATTGTCCCGGCCGATGAATACGAACAGCTGGAGAAATACACCCTGGCCCTGTTCCAGCGCGGAACGGAAATTGCCGCAGGGAAAGGCCTCATCCTGGTAGATACCAAGTACGAGTTCGGCAAGAAAGACGGACAGATTTACCTGATGGACGAGATCCACACCCCCGATTCTTCCCGTTATTTCTATGCCGAAGGCTACGCCGAGCGCCTGGCCAAGGGCGAGCACCAGAAGCAGCTCTCCAAGGAGTTCGTCCGCGAGTGGCTCATGGCCGGCGGCTTCCAGGGCAAGGAAGGACAGAAAGTCCCCGAAATGACGCCTGAGGTGGTCAGCGGCATCACCGACCGCTATATCGAGTTGTACAATCAGCTCAGCGACAAGCCCTTCGAGCGTACCGAGTGCGAGAACGTATCGGCCCGCATTGAGAAGAATATCCTGGATTTCCTCAAAACCTGCTAAGTCATGATTGAGCGCTATTCCCGCAAAGTCATGCGGGACGTCTGGACCGAAGAGAACAAATTCGGCGCCTACCTGGAGGTGGAAACCCTCTCCTGCGAAGCCTGGAGCAAACTGGGCGTGATTCCCGCCGAAGATGTGGAGAAGATCCGGGCCAATGCCCGCTTTGATGTGAAACGCATCCAGGAAATCGAAGAACAGACCCGTCATGACGTAGTGGCCTTTACCCGTGCCGTGAGCGAGAGCCTGGGCGAGGAGCGCAAGTGGGTCCACTACGGCCTCACCTCCACCGACGTGGTGGACACGGCCAACGGTTACCTGCTCAAACAGGCCAACGCCATCCTCCGCAAGGACCTGGAAGAATTTATGGAAATGCTGCGCCGCCGCGCCATGGAGTTCAAGGCAACGCCCTGCATCGGCCGCACGCACGGCATCCATGCCGATATTACCTGCTTCGGCCTCAAGTGGGCCCTCTGGTACGAAGAGATGAAGCGCAACATGGAGCGCTTTGAATATGCCGCCGCCGGCGTGGAAGCCGGCAAGATGAGCGGCGCCGTGGGCAACTTCGCCAATATCCCGCCCTTCATCCAGGACTACGTCTGCGAAAAACTGGGCATCGCATCGGCCAATATCTCCACCCAGGTGCTGCAGAGGGACCGCCACGCCAACTACGTAGGCGCCCTGGCCCTCATCGCCGCCACCCTGGAGCAGATGGCCTTCGAGGTCCGCAACCTCCAGCGTACGGAAGTCCGCGAGGTGGAGGAAGCCTTCCGCAAAGGACAGAAAGGCTCCAGCGCCATGCCGCACAAGCGCAATCCCATCAGCAGCGAGAACATCGTCGGGTGCGCGCGCGTGATGCGCGGTTATATGGCTACGGCCTACGAGAACGTAGCCCTCTGGCACGAGCGTGACATATCCCACTCCAGCACGGAGCGCATCGTCCTCCCGGACGCCACGGAGCTGCTGGACTACATGCTTACCCGCTTCAAGGACGTTCTGGAAAACCTGGTGGTGTATCCCGAGACCATGCTGGCCAACATCTACCGCACCCGCGGAGTCATCTTCGCCCAGCGCGTGATGAACGCCCTCATCGCCAAGGGTCTCTCCCGCGAACAGGCTTATGATACCGTGCAGCCCATCGCCATGGACGCCTGGACCAACAACAAGGACTACAAGACCCTTTTGGAAGCATCGGCCGATGTCATGGGTAAGCTAACCCAGGAGGAGCTGGACAACTGCTTCACCCTGGACTACTACTTCAAGAACGTCGACGAGATCTTCTCCAGAGTGGGAATCCAATAAAGATGAAGAAGGCGACTCTTTTTTGAGTCGCCTTTTTTTGGCTAACCGCAAAATCTGGTTGGATTTTCCATTTCAGTGAAGGGAGAGTATCTATGCAAAGATACCCTTGATTTACCGTCCCTACAAATATTTATACCCGGAAATTTGCAAGTGTGCCTGCGAAATGTTATTTTTACAAAAATGGCTCTACGCAGCGCTATATTTGGTTTTACGGGCGAAGCTCCCATGAAATAACTGTCATTAATGGAATTCAGTGTAGGATTTTTTAGATTCATGTACTTGATAAGCATGGTCCTGGTAGTTGCCTTGACCGTGATTTACTGTAATCAGTTGTTCCATATGGTCACAAGTATTTTCCTCAGGAAAAAAACGTGGCCGGACGCCCGTAGGCGGCATGCTTACGCCTGTATTATCCCCGCCAACAATGAGGAGGTCGTTATCGGAGACCTCATTGACAGTATCCAGCGGCAGGACTATCCGCAGGAACTGCTGCAGGTTTTCGTGGTGGCGGACAATTGTTCCGACCGTACGGCTGAGATTGCAAGAGGGAAGGGCGTTCATGTCCTTGTACGTGACAATCCGCTGGAAATAGGCAAGAGCTACGCCCTGGATTATGCTTTCAAGAGGATTCTTTCGATGGATCCCGCACCCGGTGCGGAGGGCTATTTTATCTTTGATGCAGACAATGTCCTTGCACCGGACTATATCTCCCAGATGAACAAGGTTTTCGACAGCGGAGAAGAAATCGTGTCCGGCTTCCGCGACTCCAAGAATTTTTCGGCGAACTGGGTATCCGGAGTAAATAGTTACATGTTTCTCAGGGAATCCCGGCAGATCCACTACAGCCGCGCGGCCTTGGGCATAGGCAGTTTTGTCTCAGGAACGGGTTTTCTGATTGCCGAAGGTCTGATACGGCAGGCCGGCGGCTGGCCCTACCGGACCCTGACAGAGGACATTGAACTCTCCGCCGATTATACCGCCCGGGGCGGCAAGATAGCCTACTGTACGGACGCCGTATTCTATGACGAACAGCCCTGCTCCCTGTGGGACACCATCCGCCAGCGACTTCGCTGGTGCAGGGGAATCCATCAGATTTTTGCGCGCAGGGGAATGGAGATGATCCTCTCTTTCCTCCGCCGCCCAAGCCTCACCAAATGGGGAATTCTGGTCCATATCTTGCCGCTGCCGGCCATTGCCTACCTTTGGTTTATTATTTCGCCCCTCATCGGCGCCGTCTATGCCGCCGTCTGCTCGGTTCCGGCAGAAGTCTATTTCTCAGAGTGCCTCAACATCGGCGTAGGCAGTTTCTTTTATCCTTACGCTGCGGTATTCCTGGATGGATTGATCCTGATGCTCCAGTGCTACCGCCGGATCCACGCCGCTGCCTGGAAGAAGTGGTGGTACATGTTCCTTTTTCCCCTGGGAATCTATCTCTATGCGCCGGTGCTCGTCGCAGCGCTGTTCCTCCGCGTGAAATGGAAACCCACCCGACATTATAAGTACGACGTCCCCCCGACCTCTTCCCGGGCATAGGAATAAATATCTATTGTAAATTATCACAAACCGATGAAAAGAGTCGCATCCCTGTTTATCCTTGCAGCCTGCCTGGCGATGTCGTGCATGAAACACGAGGCGGATTTTGGGTCACACGCAAAATTCCGTGGGCATGCTTTCAATTAACTTACGCGTTAATTCTATTTTCACTATTTTAGCAATTTGAAAAAAAGAAAGACCTATCTTCAAATCCAGACCATACTTCAACAAGAATATTGCCAGGATAATTATATTTCAGGCGTTTATTCGCGTTTATCTACAATTCTGACGCCCGGAAATTCTTCCGGCCGAAAGCTCACTTGCTCCTCCGTGATTCCGTAGGAGATATCCCGGAGAGTCATGGTCATCCCGGACATTTTGGTACTCAGGCTCTTCGGGTAGAAAGTACCTTTGGCTACCACTACGTCCATGGTCTTGGGGTCGTCCTCGTCTTTGTTGTCCTTGGACTTGGTGCAGAGGATGTACCAGGCGTCGGCCGTTTCTTTCTGGATAGAGACGTCGTATCCGTCGGTTATGCCGGTGAACATCTTGGCATCGTCGCTGCCTCTTTTTTTCTTACTTTTGCTTTCGCGGGAGGAATTCTTGATTTCCACCTCGTTGGTTTTGGCGTTGTAGGTCCAGTTTGTCTTGCCGTCCGACCACACCACCACCTTGTTTTTTCTCACGCTCGTTTCCATGCGCATCTTTTCACCGCACGTAATGGTGCGGGTGCTGATGGTCCCCAAAACGGGCATTTTCAGGTCTACGGTAATGGCCATCCCCTCACCTTGATGCTTTCCCATTTCCTCTTCCATGCGGGTCAGGATTTGATGGGGTGTCTGGGCCAGGACGGCAGCTGCCGTGAGCAGGAGTGATACAAAACAAGCTAATTTTTTCATCTTTACGGAATTTATCATCGCAAACCTATTTTTGTCGTACAAACCTTGGCGCAGGGAGGGTGCGGCTTTTCCAACCACATCCTCCCTTTCACCGAAGTAAGATATCTATCTCTTCAGAGAGAAATCCAACCAGAAATTTTATTTACCCTTTTTTTAGCGGACGACCGTCGCGTCGCGGTCCGGTCCTACGGAGACTATGGAGATGCGGCACTTGGTTTCGGCCTCGATGTAGGCTATATAGTTCTTGAAGGCCTCGGGGAAATCCTCATATTTGCGCAGGTCGCTGAGCGGGGTTTTCCAGCCGGGGAATTCCTTATATATAGGAGTAACGTTCTTGCCTCCGTCGTACGGGAAGCGGTCGGTAGTCTGGTTGCCTTCCTTGTAAGCCACGGCCACCTTGATGGTGTCAAATTCATCCAGCACGTCGGATTTCATCATGATGAGGTCCGTCACGCCGTTCATCATCACCGTGTACTTGAGGGCAACCATGTCCAGCCAGCCGGTGCGGCGGGGACGTCCGGTGGTAGCACCGAATTCGTGGCCGATCTGGCGCAGGCGCTCGCCGTCCTCGTCGAAGAGCTCCGTGGGGAAGGGACCGCTGCCCACGCGGGTGCAGTAGGCCTTGAAGATGCCGTAGACCCGGCCTACGCGGGAAGGGGCGATGCCCAGGCCCGTGCAGACGCCGGCCGACAGGGTGTTGGAAGATGTGACGTAGGGATAGGTGCCGAAGTCAATGTCCAGCAGGGAACCCTGGGCACCCTCGGCCAGAATGGAAACGCCCTTCTCCAAAGCCTCGTTCACATAAACTTCGCTGTCGATGAAGGGGAAACGCTTCATCTGTTCCACAGCCTGGAACCACTCCTGCTCGTAGGTAGCGAAATCGAAGGGGCTCTCATAGGCCGGATACTGCTGCAGAAGCAGAAGATGACGCTGCTTGCGGGACTCGTACAGGGCCTGGAAATTGGCCTGGAGGATATCCCCCACGCGGAGGCCGTTGCGACCGGTCTTGTCGGCATAGGCGGGGCCGATGCCCTTGAGGGTAGAGCCGATCTTGGCTTTGCCCATGGCGCTTTCGCTGGCGGCATCCAGAGCACGGTGCGTGGGAAGGATCAGGTGGGCACGTTTGGAGATGAGGAGTTTGTCGCTAACGTCCACTCCCCTCTTCTCAATCTCGGAAATCTCCTCCATCAGGATGACCGGATCGATGACCACGCCATTGCCGATCACGTTCACCGTTCCCTTGCGGAAGATGCCGGAAGGGACCGTATGGAGCACAAAATGGTCCCCGTCAAACACCAGCGAATGGCCCGCGTTGGGACCACCCTGGAAACGGGCTACCACGTTGTAGGCCGGGGTGAGCACATCCACCACCTTACCTTTTCCTTCGTCTCCCCACTGGAGACCGAGCACTACGTCTAACTTTTTCTGTTCCATATTAATGTTTAAGTATTTAATTGTCTTGGTAAAGATCCGTGGGGTAATTGCCGTCGAAGCAGGCCGTGCACAGCTGGGTGCGGCCCGAAGCTTCGAGGAGGGCATGGGTGGAGAGGTATTCCACCGAATCGGCCCCTATGAAATCGCGGATCTGTTCCACGGTGCGGTCGGCAGCCAGCAGCTGGTCCCGGGTCCCCGTGTCAATGCCGTAAAAGCAGGGCCAGGCATAGGGAGGGCTGGCGATGCGCATGTGCACGGCGGTGGCGCCGGCATCCCGCAGCATCTGCACAAGGATGCGCGAGGTGGTGCCGCGAACTATGGAATCGTCAATGACCGCCACGCTCTTTCCCCTCACAATGCTGGGAACGGCCGCCAGTTTCATCCTGACCCCCACGTCGCGCATGGACTGGGTGGGCTGGATGAAGGTGCGGGCCACATACATATTCTTGATGAGTCCCATCTCCAGGGGCAGGCCGGAGGCTTCGGCAAAGCCGATGGCGGCGCTCATGCTGGATTCGGGAACGCAGGTCACGAGGTCGGCCGGGGCGGGATGTTCCGCCTGCAGCAGAACTCCGGAGCGCCGGCGGAAGGCATGCACGCTGCACCCCTCGATGACGCTGTCAGGCCTGGCGAAATAGATATACTCCATGGCGCACATACAGTGGGAGCCCGTACGGGCCAGGAAGGTGGAATGGACGCCCCGGGCATCAATGGCCAACAATTCTCCGGGTTCCACGTCCCGGACAAAAGTGGCCCCTACCGTATCCAGGGCGCAGGTCTCGCTGGCTACCACGTAGCCGTTCCCCATGCGTCCCAGGGACAGCGGGCGGAAGCCGTAGCGGTCGCGACAGGCAAAAAGGGCGTGCGGAGTAAGGATAACCGTCGCATAGGCGCCGTCCAGCAGACGGACCGCCTGGGCGATGGCCTTGTGCCAGTCTCCCCCGTGCAGGTTGGAGCCCACCAGATCGGCAAAAAGCTCGCTGTCGGAGGTGCTGTGGAACAGATGGCCCCGCTTCTCCAGATAGCTCTTGACCCGTTCGGCATTCACAATGTTGCCGTTGTGGGCCAGGGCGAAGGGATGTTCCCGACTGGTATACAGGAAAGGCTGAAGGTTCTCCTGCCCGCCCACATTGGTGGTCGGATAGCGTACATGGCCGATGCAGGAGGTGCCTGGAAGGGAGTCAATAGTCTCTTTTTTGAAAACTTCCTTCACCAGGCCGGCACCCTTGTGCAGGCCCAGGGAACCATCCGGATGTACGGCAGCAATGCCACAGCCCTGCTGCCCCCGGTGCTGGAGGCTCTGAAGGGCCATGAAGGCATGGGTGGCGGCGTGGTCCACTTCATAGAAGCCCACCACACCGCACTCTTCGTGCCATTGCCTGTTATCCGGGAAAGCCATTAGTTGATGAACAGCAGTTCGCGGTACTTAGGAAGCGGCCATACGTCGTTGTCCACAATCTCTTCCAGCTTGTCGATGGGTTTGCGGATGGCTTCCAGCCTTTCGGCTATGGCGTGATAGGCCGATGCCTTCTCATATTCGTTCTCCAATGCGTTGGCAGCCTTGCGGGCCTCTACCATCTGGTCTACCTTGCCCGTAATCTCCGACACCAGCGAAGAGATGCTGCGCACCAGATTGAGGGCCACATCGGCCTGCGATTCATAACCGTCGGGGCAGATGTCCTTCATGAGCTTGATATTGCTCAGGAGTTTGGTCTGGTAGGCCAGGGCGGCGGGAATGATATGGTTGGTGGCCATGCGCCCCATGACGCGGGCCTCAATCTGGATCTTCTTGGAGTACATCTCCCACTTCACCTCGTTGCGGGCCTGCAGTTCCTTGAGGGAATAGATGCCCAGGGAGGTAAAGAGTTCCACAGACTCGGGCTTTGTGAAGGCCTTAAACATCTCCGGAACGCGGGTTTCGGTATCCAGACCGCGGCGGGCGGCTTCCTTCTTCCACTCATCGGAGTAGCCGTTGCCGTCGAAGCAAACGACATCGATTACGGAACGGATGATGGGTTTGAGCACATCCATGGCGGCCACTTCCAGCGGCTTGCCGGAAGCCATTTCCTTATCCAGAGCGGCCTTGAACTCGATGAGCTGCTGGGCCACGGCGGCGTTGAGCACAGTCATGGCACCGGCGCAGTTGGCGCTGGAACCCACGGCGCGGAACTCAAAGCGGTTACCGGTAAAGGCGAAAGGAGAAGTACGGTTGCGGTCCGTATTGTCCAGGAAAATCTGGGGAATCTCCACAATGCCCACGGAAGCGCCTTTCTTGCCTGCGATCTCGATGGGAGTGCCGGAAGGGACTTCCAGCAACTTGCGCAGCACCTGGGTCATGGTCTGGCCCAGGAAGGCCGACACGATGGCCGGCGGAGCCTCGTTGGCGCCCAGACGGTGGGCGTTGGTGGCGCTGGCGATGCTGGCTTTGAGGAGAGCGTTGTGACGCTGCACGGCGGCCAGTACGTTCACGAAGAAGATGATGAACTGCAGATTTCCCTTGGCGTCCTTGCCGGGAGCCATGAGCAGGGTGCCGGTATCCGTACCCAAGGACCAGTTATTGTGCTTACCGGAACCGTTGATGCCGGCGAAAGGCTTTTCGTGCAGCAGGACCACGAAACCATGCTTGCGGGCCACCCGGTTCATGGTATTCATGATCATCTGGTTCTGGTCATTGGAGAGGTTGCATTCCCCGAAGATGGGGGCGAACTCAAACTGGTTGGGGGCCACCTCGTTGTGGCGGGTCTTGAGCGGAATGCCCAGCTTGTAGCCTTCGAATTCCAGGTCGCGCATGAAGGCGGCTACTCGGGTGGGGATGGCTCCGAAGTAGTGGTCGTCCAGCTGCTGGTTCTTGGAAGAGGCATGGCCCATAAGGGTGCGGCCCGTGAGCATCAGGTCCGGGCGGGCGGCGTACAGGTCCTCGTCCACCAGGAAGTACTCCTGTTCCCAACCCAGATAGGAATTGACCTTCTTGACCTTGGAATCAAAGAGTTTGCAGATAGGAATGGCAGCGTCCGAGACGGCTTTCAGGGCCTTCTTCAGAGGGGCTTTGTAGTCCAGGGCTTCACCCGTATAGGAAATGAAGATGGTGGGGATGCAGAGGGTGTCATCCTGGATGAAGACGGGGGAAGTGGGGTCCCAGGCGGTATAGCCGCGGGCCTCGAAGGTTGCGCGGATGCCGCCACTGGGGAAGGAGGAGGCATCGGGCTCCTGCTGGATGAGGGCCTTTCCGTTGAAGGATTCAATCATACCGCCCTTGCGGTCGTACTCCATGAGGGAGTCGTGCTTTTCGGCCGTCACTTCCGTCAGGGGCTGGAACCAGTGGGTGATGTGCGTCACACCGTGGCTCAGGGCCCACTCCTTCATGCCTTCGGCTACCTCGTCGGCGGTAGCCAGGTCCAGGGGACGGCCGTTGTCGACGCAGTCCACCAAGGCCTCATACGCCTTGATATCCAAATACTTGCGCATCATGTCGCGGTTGAATACCAGCTCGCCGAAATACTTCGACGGAAGGTTGGCGGGAGCCACTACATCCAGGGCTCTCTTCTTGAATGCGTCTTGAACGACATCGAATCTAAGTTTGCTCATATACTCTGTGTTTGTGTGTCCATTATGCAAATTCGTCCCAGCTCTTGATGGGAATGCTGTCCACGTCCACCGTGCAGAAGGCCGATATGAAGGCCACAGCAAGGCGGGCGTTGGTCACCAGCGGAATGTTCAGGTCGATGGCGGCGCGGCGGATCTTGTATCCGTTGGAAAGCTCGCGCGGGGTCAGGTCCTTAGGGATGTTTACCACCAGGTCAATCTCCTTGCGGTGCAGCAGATCCAGGGCCTGCGGCTCTTTCTCGGGCTCGCTGGGCCAGTGGACCAGCGTGTTGGGAACACCATTCTGCGTAAGGTAACGGGAGGTACCGCCGGTAGCGAAGAGCTTGTAGCCGTGGTTCACCAGCATCCTGGCGGCCGGGAGCATATCGGCCTTCTGCTTGGGTGTACCCGTAGAAAGGAGGATGTTCTGCTTGGGAATCCGGTAGCCCACCGAGAGCATGGATTCCAGGATGGCGGTGGGGACGTCGTCACCTATGCAGCCCACCTCACCGGTGGAGGCCATGTCCACGCCCAGGACGGGATCGGCCTTCTGGAGGCGGTTGAAGGAGAACTGGGAAGCCTTGATGCCCACGCAGTCCAGGTCGAAGAGGTCCTTGGAAGGCGGGGTCACCTTCTCTCCCAGCATGATCTTGGTAGCCAGTTCCACGAAGTTGATCTTCAGGACCTTGCTCACGAAGGGGAAGCTGCGGCTGGCGCGCAGGTTGCACTCGATCACCTTCACGTCGTTCTCCTTGGCCAGGTACTGGATGTTGAAGGGACCGCTGATGTGCAGGCCGGCGGCTATCTGGCGGCTGATGCGCTTGATGCGGCGCACCGTCTCTACGTACAGCTTCTGCGGCGGGAACTGGATGGTGGCGTCACCGGAATGCACCCCGGCAAACTCCACATGTTCCCCAATGGCGTATGCGATGATCTGACCGTGGTCGGCCACGGCGTCGAATTCAATTTCCTTGGCGTTTTCGATGAAACGGCTCACCACCACCGGGTGCTCCTGGGAAACGGTGGCGGCCAGCTGCAGGAAGCGCTCCAGCTCCTCCTGGTTGGAACAGATGTTCATGGCCGCGCCGGAGAGCACATAGGAAGGACGGACCAGTACCGGGAAGCCTACCCGGCCGATAAAGCTGTCAATATCGGCCTGCGAGGTTAGCTCGCCCCATTCGGGCTGATCCACGCCCAGACCGTCCAGCATGGCGGAGAACTTCTTGCGATCCTCGGCACGGTCGATGTCTTCGGCCGATGTGCCCAGCAGGCGGATGCCCCGATTGGCCAGTTTCACGGCCAGGTTGTTGGGAATCTGGCCGCCGGTGGACACCACCACGCCCTTGGGTGATTCCATGGCCACCACGTCCAGGACGCGTTCGAAGGAGAGTTCGTCGAAGTACAGGCGGTCGGTAACGTCGTAGTCCGTGGAGACCGTCTCCGGGTTGTAATTGACCACTACGCTGCGGTAACCGTGGTTGCGGATGGTCCTGACAGCCTGCACGCAGCACCAGTCAAACTCCACGGAGGAGCCAATGCGGTAAGCACCGGAGCCCAGCACCACCACGCCTTCGCGGCTGTCCTGGCTGCCAGGAGCCACATCGTGCTCCGTGGCTTGGTAAGTCATATAGAGGTAGTTGGTCTCGGCGGGGAATTCGCCGGCCAGGGTATCTATCTGCTTCACATAGGGAACAATGCCCATGGCCTCGCGGCGGGCACGGACGGCCAGGGAGTCCGGCTGCACACCGGCCACGGCCGTAGCACGGGAAATCTGGAAATCCGAGAAGCCATAAACCTTGGCGCGGCGCAGGAGGTCGGCCGGAATGGTCTCTACCCGATAGTTCCTGAGTTCTTCGTTCAGGTGAATGATATTGAGCAGCTTCAGCAGGAACCAGCGGTCAATGCGCGTGAGTTCATGGATGCGCTCCACGCTGTAGCCCTGCTGCAGGGCGGTGCTGATAGCGAAAATACGCATGTCCGTGGGTTCGCGAAGGGCCTTGTCCAGATCCGGGAACGGAAGCGGGTGGTTCTCCACGAAACCGTGCATCCCCTGCCCTATCATTCTCAGACCCTTCTGGATGGCTTCTTCAAAGGTACGGCCGATGGACATCACCTCGCCCACGGACTTCATGCTGGAACCGATCTCGCGGTCCACGCCGTGGAATTTGCCCAGGTCCCAGCGGGGAATCTTGCAAACCACATAGTCCAGGGCCGGCTCAAAATAGGCCGATGTGGTCTGGGTCACGCTGTTGCGAAGGTCGAACAGACCCTTGCCCAGGCCCAGCTTGGCGGCAATGAAGGCCAGCGGGTAGCCGGTGGCCTTGGAGGCCAGGGCCGATGAACGGCTGAGGCGTGCGTTTACCTCGATGACGCGGTAGTCCTCCGAGTTGGGGTCGAAGGCATACTGGACGTTGCACTCGCCCACGATGCCCAAGTGCCGGACAATCTTGATGGCCAGGCGGCGGAGGTAGTGATATTCCTCGTTGGAGAGGGTTTGGGAGGGTGCAATCACGATGCTCTCACCCGTGTGGATACCCAGCGGGTCAAAGTTCTCCATGTTACACACGGTGATGCAGTTGTCATAGGCATCCCGCACCACTTCGTATTCGATTTCCTTCCAGCCCTTCAGGCTCTTTTCCACCAGCACCTGCGGGGAGAAGGAGAAGGATTTCTCGGCCAGTTTGACCAGCTGGGCCTCGTCGTCGCAGAAGCCGGATCCCAGGCCGCCCAGGGCAAAGGCCGATCTAAGGATCACGGGATAGCCCAGTTCGGCCGCGGCCTTCTTGGCCTCCTCGATGGACGAGCAGGCGACGCTGCTGATGGTCTTGACGTCAATCTCGTCCAGTTTTTCCACGAAGAGTTCGCGGTCTTCCGTGTCGATGATGGTCTGGACGGGCGTTCCCAGCACCTGCACGCCGTAGCGCTCCAGCACTCCGCTCTTGTAGAGCTGGATGCCGCAGTTGAGGGCCGTCTGGCCACCGAAAGAGAGGAAAATGCCGTCCGGACGCTCCTTGCGGATGACTTTCTCCACAAAGTCGGGCGTCACCGGCAGGAAGTAAATCTTGTCGGCAATGCCTTCGCTGGTCTGGACGGTGGCGATATTCGGGTTGATGAGGACGGTGCGGATGCCTTCCTCGCGGAGGGCCTTGAGGGCCTGGGAACCGGAATAGTCGAATTCTCCGGCTTCACCGATCTTGAGGGCGCCGGAGCCCAGGACCAGGACGGTAGAGATGGCCTTCTTGGGCTGGAATGCCGGAAGCTTCTTCTCCAGATGGCCGCTGATGGGCGGAAGTCCGTCGGTCAGCGGGTGCTCCAACAGGGAGGCGAAGCGATCGAAGAGCACTTCCGTATCCAGCGGGCCGCCGTTGGCCTCGGGATGGAACTGGACGGAGAACCAGGGCAGGGACTCGTGCTCCATACCTTCGTTGGAACCGTCGTTCATATTCACGAGGAGGGGCTTCCAGCCTTCCGGCAGGGAGTCGTTGGCAATGGCGTAGCCGTGGTTCTGGCTGGTGATGAAGCACTCGGTGGTGCCGCTCAGGCGCACCGGCTGGTTGTGGCCGCGGTGGCCGTATTTCAATTTATAGACGCGGGCGCCTGCGGCAATGCCCAGCAGCTGGTTGCCCAGGCAGATGCCCATGATGGGCTTGACGGGACGCCCTTCGGCCGCGGCTTTGAGCCCATCGGCCATTACTTTCCTAAGGATAGCTACAGCCTCCTGGCACTGTTCCGGATTGCCCGGTCCGTTGCTCAGGAACAGGCCGTCGTATTCCATTCCGCTGTAGTCGTAGTTCCACGGGACGCGGATGACTTCCAGGCCACGGGAGAGCAGGCAGCGGATGATATTGTATTTGCAGCCGCAGTCCACCAGCACCACCTTCTTTTTGGGGGCCTGGGCCGGGAGGTAGCGGAGCACCTCGCGGCAGGAGACATCGGCCACGAAATTATGGTCTTCGTAAGTATCTATCCCGGAGTGGTCCTCCTGGCCTTCCATCACGATGCGGCCGCGCATCACGCCCTTTTCGCGGAGGGCCTTGGTGAGGGCGCGGGTGTCGATGCCGGTAATGGCGGGGATGTCTTCGCGCCGAAGCCAGGCTTCCAGGTTTTCCTCCGCGTTCCAGTGGCTGTAGGCGCTGCTGTAATCGGCCACTACCAGGGCGCGGGCATAGATGTGACTGCCTTCAAAGTGCTCTTCCAGGCCGTCTTCTTCCTTACGGTGCGGCGGTACGCCATAATTGCCGATGAGGGGAAAGGTGGAAACCAGGATCTGGCCCGCATAGGAAGGGTCGGTCAGGCTTTCGGGATAACCTGTCATGGCCGTGTTGAACACCACCTCCCCAGAAGTATTCCGGAGGCTTCCGAATGCGGTCCCTTCGTAGCGGGATCCGTCTTCCAATATCAAAACTGCTTTCATACACAAAAAAAGCCGGTTCCTCCATCGGGGAGAACCGGTATGATATAGGATATTATAGATGTCGGTGCAACGATGTCCGGCCGGGCGGACACAAGGACACAAAAAGGACTCTTTGTTACACTACTCACGGGATGCAAAGTTAGTAAAAATTAAGACACCCCACATAATTTTTTAAAGAATTTTTTCACTAACTTTATGCCATGAACCTCTTCCAACTCTTCAAGAATATCAAGCCGTTCGTGTGGCCATACCGGCTGCTGGTGGCCGTGACCCTCATCCTCACGCTGGTGGGGTCCCTCATGCAGCAGGTGAACGCCATCGTGCTGGACCGCACGGTGGACGCCATCAACGCCCTCATCGGCACCCAATTCACCTGGAACCAGGCCGCCCGCATCCTCACCATCATCTCGGTGGTGCTGCTGGGCAAGGAAATCCTCCTGGCCGTGGTGAACTTTGCGCAGAATTACTTTGGAGAGCGCATGCGCATCTTCGTATCGCGCGACCTCTCGCAGGCCGTGATTGAGAAGGTGCTCACCTTCCGCATGGCGTACTTCAGTTCGGACGAAAACGCCACCGGCAAGGTCCAGGCCCGTATTGACCAGGGCGTGAGCAGCCTGTCCCGCACGGTGCAGAACTTCTTCATAGACCTGCTGCCCCTGTTCACCAGTGCCGGTCTGGCGCTCATCCTCATGTTCGCCGCCAACGTGTACGTGGGACTGGTGGCCCTGGGCATCGTGCCCATCTATTTCTGGATTACCTATCGGCAGGCCAAACGCCTGAAGGGCTGGAGAAGGGAAATGAGGCATCACCTGGAAACCAAAAGCCAGGGCATCAAGAACATCATCGATTCCATAGGCGTCATCAAGTCCTTCAACCGGGAAGAGATCGAGGCCCACAAGCAGCTGGACATCCAGAACCAGGTTACGGCTAATCAGATGAAAACCCGCCGGGTGAGCTTTTACTACGGCGGTGTCAAGAGTTTCGTCAAGCAGGTGGGCACCGTGCTGGTCATCATCCTCACCGCTTATCTGGTGCTCATTGAGTATCCGGGCATGACCATCGGTAAGATCATGTACCACGTAATGCTCTTTTCCAACGTCATCGCCCCCATCACCCAGCTGCAGCGCATCTTCGACGACGTCAACGACGCCCTCATCTATGCCGAAGGCTTCTTCGACATCCTCAACTCCGACGAAGAGATCGAGCCCTCCGGCGGCTATCGGCCCAGAGAGATTAAAGGCCGATTCGAACTGAAGGACGTGGATTTCACCTACCCCAACGGCAACCAGGCGCTCTTCGGGGTGAACATGGTCATCGAGCCCGGCAAGATCACCGCCCTGGTGGGCCTATCCGGCGCCGGCAAGAGCACCATCGTGAACCTTCTGGACAAGTTCTATGTACCGCAGAAGGGCGTCATCACCCTGGACGGGGTAGATTTGAACGACTACGACACGCGTTACCTGCGCGAGAATATCGGCCTGGTGCTCCAGAAAAATCACATCTTTGACGGCACCATTGAGGAGAACATCCGCTACGGAAAACCCGATGCCACTTTTGAAGAGGTAGTGGAGGCAGCAAAGAAGTCATATATCTACGACCAGATCATGGCCCTGCCCAAGCAGTTCAAGAACAAGGCCTCGGACCTCTCCGGCGGCCAGCAGCAGCGCATCGCCATTGCCCGCATGTTCCTCAAGAACCCGCCCATCATCTTCCTGGACGAACCCACGGCTTCGCTGGACGCCATCGCCACCGAGCAGATCAAGAACAGCATAGACGCCATCAAGAAGGACCGTACGGTGATCATCATCTCCCACAGCATCTCCCAGATCATCGACAGCGAGATGGTCTACGCCCTGCAGAAGGGGCGGGTGGAAGAGTCCGGCCATCCCGACGACGTCTACCGCAAGGGCGGCATCTACAAGGACATCATCGATGCATCGGCCCGCAGCCTCAACATTGAAAAAATAGCCAAAACCATAGAATCACAGAGCTAATCCCATATGAAAAGAATCCTAATCCTGGCGGTCCTGCTCCTTTCCGGAGCCCTCGCCTTCGCGCAGAAAACCAAAGCTGAAAAGTGCTTCAACGTGGCCCACAGAGGCTGCTGGCTCAAGGTAGGAGATGAGTTCTACATCAACGAGAACTGCCCTGCAGGGGTCTGGATGGCGGCCCAGTATGGCTACCCGGCCATCGAATGCGATGTCAAGTACACCCGCGACAGCGTGATGGTCCTCATGCACGATGGCACCATCAACCGCACCATGCGCAACGCTTCGGATTATTCCCCTATCAGTGAGCCCGTGAAGGTTTCCGACTGCACTTTCGAGGAACTGAGGACGCGTTATGTCCTGGCCTCCACGGACCCGGACCTGAGGACTCCCATCCCTACCCTGAGGGAGGAACTGGAGGCCTGCCGGGCGGCGGGAATCATCCCCATGCTCCACAGCGCCATTGTGGAATCCTTTGAGCTGGCCCACGAAATCCTGGGAGACCAGTTCATCGCCTTCGATGCCAACGAGGCCGCCGTAAGCCGCGCCAGGGACTATTCTTCCTGCCTCATTCTTCTGGATCCCGGCAAGGACGACGCCCCCACAACCATCGGCCGGCTGAAGAAGATAGGCGGGAAGTGCGGAATGAGCACCATGGATTACAAGATGCTGGATGCGAACTACATCCGGGCCGTCAAGAAAGCAGGATATGACGTCCAGGCCTCCATCTTCCCCGCCCCCCATGAGCAGCAGGCCCTGAAGGACGGCGTAACCATAGAATTATCCGATTTCTACTGGTACCAGACCAAAGGCCGGAAAGCCGTCTCTTCCTTGAAAAAGAAGGAATTCGTCCTGCCTGCCGATAACACTTTTGACTGGGAATTGAGGGCGCCCGAATACGCAGCCGTAACCCTGGAGCTGGATTACTCCGGCGTCTTGGAGATAACCCTCAATGGCCGCACGTACATCCTTAAGCACGAAGAAGCGGGCCAACCGGAAATCTTCGGTGCCCGCCTCTATAAATCGAATCCTCATATCACGTTGAAGGCCCTATCGCCCTCCCACGTCTATTCCTTGAAGATGGACCTGTACGACTGCAATCAGTTGTAAATCTCGGCCAGTTTGCGGGCCAGCGCCTCGCCGCGGAGGCCACGGGCGACCACAATGCCTTCGGGATCGATGAGCAGATTGTCCGGAATGGAGTTGACCGAGTAAACCTCGGCGGCAACCGTCTTCCAGTACTTGAGGTCCGAGAGGTGGATCCAAGGCATCTGCCATTCCACGATGGCTTCGACCCAAGGTTCCTTTTCGCGGTCGAAGGAAAGACCTACCACCTCAAATCCCTTGCTGTGGTACTGCTTGTAGGCGGCTACCACATTAGGCATTTCGGCCTTGCAGGGACCGCACCAGGAGGCCCAGAAGTCTACCAGCACCCAGTTGCCCTGACCTACGTACTCACTCAGTTTATGCAGATTGCCATCGGTATCGGCCTCTTCCAGATCCAGGAATTCCTTGCCGATAATGGCGCCTTTGGCATCTTCGGCCTTTACCTCCGCATCCATCACATCTTTCAGCTGGGCCTTGAGGTCTTCCACAAACGGATGCTTGGTGAACGGAGCGCCGGATTCCAGGATTTCGTTTAACTTCTCGTAACCTGCGGCCTGGGCCACGTTTTCAATGAAGACCACAGGGACGAGGTTGTCCTTGTTCTCCTCGATAATGGCGAGTTTGGTATCTACGTATTCATTGAAAGCCTTTTCATACTCGACCACAAAGGCTTCTTCCTGGGCGGCCTGCTCTTCCTTGGGAAGCGCTACAAACTCCTGGACCATCTGGTTGATGCGGGCATAGGCCTTGCTGTTGCGCTTGTCGCATTCCGTGATCTTGTTATTGAGGGCCGATCCGGTAAGGGTGCTGTCCTTGAAGTCAACCTCCATGGGAACGCCGTCATTGATGAGGGGGAAGAGCCAGTCGAAGTCCTCGACCTGGATGCCCAGGAAGGCATCCTTTTCGGCCTTTCCCTTCAGTTGGAAGGTGCCATCGGCCACTACCGTGCTATCTATAGCATCAGCTATCAGACGGTCTACCAGATAGACCTTGGCCCCATCCTGGGGAGCGTTCTTACCGGAAATGGAATACTTTGCCTCACTTGAGGAGCACGACAGCATCCCTGCTGCGGCCACCGAGAGCATAAAAAGGGAAATAGCTTTCATATTCTTTAGTTTTATCTGTTTTTCAAAGGTTTGCAAAGATATTACTTTTCATCCGGACTGCCAATTATTTAACTTCGAAGATGCCGGATTTCTTCAACAATGTTTTGTACTCCTTGAGGTTGAAAGGGGCCTCGCCGTACAGATAGTGGTTCTGAAGTTTCTCGCCTTTCTTTCCCGTATAATCTATCTTCAGAATCCCCTTCCCTGCCGGCAGCGGAAACCTGGCGACCGTCACCCGGCCGTTGGCTTCCACCTCGTATTTTCCCTTGAAAACCACCTTGCCTCCCTTGACATCCGTCACCGTGACTGTACCCGATACGGGCTCCCGGGTGTCATTCGTAACCACCAGGGGGCTGGTTCCGTCCACGGGGTCATTGATCAGGGCGCAAACATCCTTCTGGGCGTTGCGGATGAAATAGTATGCCATCTTGGGGCTGTTGTACCAGTCCACAATCGCATCTGAAATGAGGGGCCACCCGTCCCTTATGTTCCACCACAGCATTCCCGTGTTGGGGGCGAATTTGCGACCCCGGAACATCTCTATGAAATACTTCATGGCCTCGGCCTGGACGCTCTGGGAGGCGAAGATGAAATCGTCCAGATCGGCAGGGACCTCTCCAAAGAGCAGCCGCACCTGGTTGATCATCAGGTTGTTCCTATCGGGCGTGTAGCCCTGTTCTCCGAAGATCCTGACGGCCTTGGTAAGCCAGTCATCATTCCATCGGCGCTCCTTCACGTCGCTCCAGGGGTACATCGATTCTTTGGGGAACATCTTTTTCAGGCTTTCGCGGTTGGGCATGCCGTGATAACCTATCTCGCTGGCGAAAAGACACTTCGCTCCAGTGTAGAAAGAAGCCTTGTAATAGCCTCTGGGGCCCCACAGATGGTCCTCGGGCATGAATTGGGTCTGATTGCCCAGGGCATATACCTCTTCACTATAATAAGGTGAGCTGGGCAGATAGGGCCTGGTAGGGTCGCATTCGTAAAGGGCGTGGGGAATGGTCTCGCGGCTTATGACATCCCGGTTGGGGTCAATCTTGAAGTTCTTGAGGGACCACGTGAGGGCCTGGTCATTCTCGTTATTCCCGGCCCAAAGGACAATGGAGGGATGGGTGCGCAGTTTAATCACCACCGAACGGACTTCCTCCATGATTGTTTGCTGGAAATCCAGGTCCTGGGGATATTGTGTGCAGCCCAGGGCGAAGTCCTGCCACACCATGACGCCTTCCTCATCGCAAAGGTCAAAGAAAGCATGGTCCTCGTAGACATTGCCTCCCCAGCAGCGCAGCATGTTGCAGTTAAGGTCCGTAACAATGGAGAAGGCCTTCTCCAGATGCTGAGGGTCGCGGCTGTGAAGGGCGTCCATCGGCGTCCAGTTGCTGCCATGCACATAGATTCTCTCACCGTTGACCAGGAAGCAGAACTTGCCGGGGTTCTCTTCCGTATTGGTGGTCGTGTTTTCCAGCTTCACCGTTCTGATTCCCAGACGCTTATGGCTGGAATCCACTTCCCTTCCATCTTCTCCCAGGATCCGGAGGGTCACGTCGTAAAGGGCGGGATCCCCATATCCCCTGGGCCACCAGAAATCCACGTCTTCCACATTAATCTTTTCCCTGATGGCATGCGTATAAATCTTCTTGGAGTAGCGCACCTTGTCCTTGCCGTCTTTGCTGATGATGACTTCGGCCTTCATCCTCCCATCCTGGAAACGGGTAGGCAGGGTGATGGTGTAATCCAGATAGACCGAAGCGGTCCGGGCTTCCAGATCTATTCCGTTGGTGTACCAATGGGCGTCCACTATATGCACCGGCGGCTTCACCTCCAGGGAAACGCTTCTCCAGAGTCCCGCACTCACCAGCCTGGGCATAATGTCCCAGCCGTAGGTATGCGGTGCCCTCCTGGCAAAGACGGACTCGGGCTGGGCAAAGTTGAGACTGATGGTGGGGGGAATCCTCTTCCGACCGTCCAGGACAGAAGAACGGATATATACCTCCACAAGATTGTCCCCTCCCGGTGCCGCCAGCGCTTCACTCACATCGAAATCGTGCTCTATGAGCATATTGGAGGCACTCCCCACGTGGATTCCGTTGACAAAGACCTCGGCAAAGCAGTCAATCCCGCCGAAATGCAGGAAGAGGTCGTCCTCCTTTGAAAACTGCGGGCTCTTGAAATGCCGGCTATACCGCCACTGGAATCCCTCGTAGGGGCGGAGGAGATACACGTTGCTCCCCAGCTCCGGTTCTTCGATGAGGCCGGCGGCCAGCAGGTCCAGTTCCACATTGCCGGGCACGGTGGCCGGGATGGTGCGGAAAGCAATGCCTTCCATTCCTTCCGGCGAGGTGACGGGCGTCCTGCCCTGCTCCCAGAAATCCAGCGTCCAGGAACCATCCAGAGGGAAATTATCGGCCCGGGCCGATGAAAGCGATGCGCAAACGAGGAATCCGGCGAGAAGTAAAGTGAGGGGTGAGCGTTTCATATTCCGAGTGTTTGACAGGCTAAAGATACAAAATTATTATCTTTGCTGTAGCGTTTGTCTATGTAAGATGGAGACGGAAAACAGACTATACCAGGAGATGCTTTCGCACAGGGACCCTTCGCAGGTAGAAGGGCTCATGCGTTTTTTCAAGACCGGGCCCGGACAATATGGTGAGGGCGACAAGTTTCTGGGAATCAAGGTTCCCGATACGCGTATGGTGGTTAAGGCCTGCTGGCAGCAGACCTGTTTCCCCCAGTTGGAGGAATGCCTCGTGAGCGAATACCACGAGGTTCGCCTGGCCGCCCTTCTCACCCTGGTGGAAATCTTCAACCACGCCAAGAAAAATCCAGCGTTGCAGCAACAATGTGTAGACGTATATCTCTCCCACACAGATTATATCAACAACTGGGACCTGGTAGACCTCTCCTGCTACAACCTCCTGGGAGCATGGCTGCTGGACAAAGACCGTCAGCTTCTGTATAATTTGGCGCGTAGTGGAAAGAACATTTGGGAACAACGGATTGGCATGGTGAGCACCATGCAATTCATCCGCCACGGCCAGCTGGAAGACACCTTTGCCATTGCCGATATCCTCCTCCACCATCCGCACGACCTCATTCACAAAGCCGTGGGCTGGCTGCTCCGCGAGGCAGGAAAACGCGACAAGGGGGCCTTGGTGGCTTTCCTAGAGCCCAGTTACCCCACCATGCCCCGGACCATGCTCCGCTACGCCATAGAAAAGTTCCCCGAGCCGGAGCGCCGCCTTTACCTGGCACGCCCTTAGTTTAAGCACCCTAACGAAAAGCCCCATCTCAAACTGTCAGACGGGGTTTTCTGTGACTCCAACAGTTAACAAACATGGAACGGATTGGATTGCAGAGGATTGCATTGTCCATGAGTGATATAAATTTTGAGATTTTTTGGAAAAACGACAGATTAAAATTTGAGAATTTTCGGAAAACTCCGTCCAGCAGTGGAATTATTCGAAGGAAATGAATAGATGCACAAATAAGTCAGTCTCTCTGGTTGCTCAATACTGTTTGTTCCGTTCCACAGCTTACGCCCCGTGACCTGGGGTATTTTTTGTTGTTTCACACGTTCCAAACCATGTTTCAAAACGCGTAAAATCAACTTTGCGTCAATTTTTGCATTGATTTCTTGACTTTACGTCAAATTTTACCCCCCCCCATTGTTTTTCAGGGTCACTTTCTCTATTTTTACCGCCATTGTGTCCAAAAGACTCTAATAATCAACAAATAATACTATGCAAAAAGAACTTTACGAAGCCCCCACAATTAGTGTTGTGGAGATGAAACAGGAAGGCGTCATCTGCACCAGCGGAGAAGTTACATCCACTATGGATGGAATTTTTATGGAGGAGACTATCTAATGAGAACAAATACTTTCATTAAAGCGCTGGCATTTGCCATGCTGCTCGCCACCGCCTGCAACAAAAACGAGATTGCGAACGATGAGAACGCCGATAAGAAAGGCTTTGCCCTTCCTGTCACTGTAAACGTAACCCGTGAGGGTGACGATGCCACCAAGGCCACATATACCGACAACGGCGGTGGTACCGGTTCACTCGCCTTCAGCGATGGCGACAAGCTGTTTGTGAAAGGTAACCACGAAACTGCAGGCTTATTTGCCGGCATACTGGATTGGGTATCTGAAGGAACATTCAGTGGCACTATTACTACCAAGGAAGCGTACACCGGCACTGTTGATGCACTTTTCACAGCAGCCCAATCGAGCTACTATGTCTATGCCATTCTCCTGCCTAACGACTATACAACATACGGGTATTTATCTATATCAGAAGATGGTTATTCGGCTTCTATTGGTTTTAATAATAACAATACTTTTGCCTCCACCAAGGCATTGGCAGTTGAGCAGTTTAGCTGTGAGGCAGCAGGTTCATATTCAAGTGGCTTTGCCCTGAGTCCCCAATATGCCATTCTCAACTTCACCATCACCGGGTTGACGCCCAGCACTGAGGTCACTGCAACATTAACTAATGGTAGTACACTTGCGATTACTGGATTAGTAACAACGGACGGCTCGGGCAACGCAACATTTGCTATGGGTTTAGCGGATTATACTGATTTATATAGTCTCTCCCTGACAGTGGGAGGTAATGATATCACCCTCGTCAGCAGCACGAAACGAGTCGAGGCAGGCAAGATTTACAACATCACGAGGAATGCTATTCCCGGTGCCCTTATCGGCCAGTTCAGCGTGAGCAGCACGGATAAGGTATATTTCTCGAAGGGCAACCTGCAATATACCAAGAGTACCGGTATATGGAGCTTTATGGACCATCAGTACTCTACTGTCGAGACTACTAGCCAAGCTATAGGCGACGAT